>NZ_JACHZP010000007.1:0-346025 GCF_014193605.1 Rhizobium sp. BK312
GCTCCCCAATGCTGACGTTCGACCAGCATCCCGAGAGGCGACGACTGTCGCATCTCTAACTGGCCTATGTGTCGCATCTCTAAAATGCCGCTACAGGTAGATATCAGATAATCTATCTTATGGAACTTAAAGTCGCAGTCATTTGCATGATCTCCATGCTCTGAAATGCAAATGATGATCCATCGGTGCGAAAAGCAGCTTGATGCGGATAAACGGGCTTTTCTCAGGAGCGCAGCGAATTGAAGTGCTGCATCATACGGTTCGCATCCGGACGCATGCCCGTGAATAGTTCGAAAGCCTTTACGGCCTGAAATACCGCCATGCCACCGCCGTCGAGTACGCGGCATCCTGCCTGCTTGGCGCGCTTCACCAATTCGGTTTCTATCGGGAAGTAAACGATTTCGGCAACCCAAAGGCGCTCCGTTAAAAGCCGTCCGTCGAGCGGCAGGCCCGGATGCGCATCCATACCGGTTGGGGTTGCGTGGACCAGGCCATCCGCGGCATCAAGCGCGGCGACAAGAGCATGACCGATCGAGAAACGACAGGCATCGTGTGCCGGCTGAAGCTGCTCCACGAGAGCCTGTGCACGCTTGGGATCCAGATCGAATATCTCTATGGAGCGCGCGCCCATCTCGGCCGTTGCATGCGCGACGGCAACACCTGCGCCACCTGCTCCTAGCTGTACGACATGACCAAGCGCAACGCCGGCCAGCCCGCGGCGGAAGCTTTCAGCAAAGCCCCACCAATCGGTGTTATGGCCGATCCTGCTCTTTCCATGAAAGGTGATCGTATTGATGGATCCCAGCGTCTGGGCATCAGGCGATAGCTCATCCACGAGTGCAACAGCCGCCTGTTTGCAAGGATGCGTGATATTAAGACCGGCAAAACCCAGCGCTTCGGCTTCATCAATAAGTGCAGGCAAATCCGAGACCGATAGACCGCGGGCATCCAGGTCGATGAGATCGTAGCGATAGGACAGTCCGCAATGCTCGCCTTCGCGCATATGCATGGCCGGCGTGAGCGACCGGCCAATGCCGGCGCCGATTAATCCGACGCGAAGCTGACGCGGAACGATTGCGGTTTGGGTGTTCAATTCTTCCTCCCGAGCAGCGAAATAAGGTTATGCCACGTGGCTTTGCGACAAAATGTACGAACTAGTACGTAAAGTCAACGTAAGGCGCAGTTTTGCATGCCGGCTGGAGCCGCCGACGGAACTCAAACAGTTTGACGCGAGTTCAGATCAAGTCGGGAGACGGATTTTTCAGAAAGGCAAGAATGGCATCTATTATCAAAGATTTGTGCCGTTTCTTCAATTCTTCTGATGAAAGGTCGCGCTCGAAGATCGCTCCGAAAGTATGCCGATTGGAAACGCGAAAAAAGCACTGCGCGCTGATCATCATGTGTAAATCGACGGGATCGACGCGGCGCACGAAGCTGCCATCGGCATAACCCCTTTCGAGAATTTGTGAGATGATGTCGATGACTGCGATATTCATTTGCGACAGGACGACCGAACGTTTCATATGCTCCGCGCGATGAATGTTCTCGATGCTGACCAGGCGGACGAAATCCGGATTTTGATCATCGTGATCAAAGGTGCTTGCAATCAATTGCGCCATGGCCTGAACGGGCGGCATGTTTTCGAGATCGAGTTCGCTCTCGAGCGTGCGGATCTTCGTGTAAGCCTGCTCCAGGACAGCGAGATAGAGCCCTTCCTTGCTACCGAAATAGTAGTAAATCATGCGCTTGGACGTCTTGGTGCGCTCGGCAATCTCGTCGACGCGCGCCCCGGAAAAGCCGGCCGCGACGAATTCCTCGGTTGCGATCTTGAGGATATTTTCTTTGGTCGCGTCTGGATCGTTCTTTCGCGCAATACGCTCTATCTTCGCCGCTTGCGATTTGGTCATGCCCTCTGCCCGTCTTCCTGGGCGCTCCGGCCCATCATTGAAGATCAAAGCTTTAACATAGGCTTCGCGCTGATGGGGAGAGCCTAAAGTTTCGGTACACCAATTGGCCGCAGATGCCGCCGGAGCGCCGCAATGCGAAAGATGGCGTTTGCCGCACCATAGCCGCGATAGCCGCTGCGCTGAACAATTTCGAAGAAGAAACCTTCGCCATAGGTCGGGCTATAGAGCTGGAAATATTCGCCGTAATCGTCTCGATCGTAGAGAATATTATGTGCCTTCAGACGATCGGTGAAGGTCGGCTCCAGGCCGAATCTCGCCTCGAGATCGTCGTAATAATTGGGCGAGATCATCAACGTCGCAAAACCATTTTTCGATAAAGCTACCGCTGTCGCGAAAATATCGTCGGTAGAAAAGGCCAGGTGTTGAATCCCGGAGCCGAAAGTCTCGGCAATGAAATGCCCCGCTAAGGTATTGCGATTTTCCGCACCGTTCAAAGTAATACGCAGAGTTCCCGGCTCGTTTTCGACCACCTGGCTGCGGACGACTCCAGCGGGATCGATAATGTCGACCATTGGTGTCTTATGCGCCTTCAAGATCGCGGTGTAAAAGAGCAGCCAAGTCAGCAATTCCTCGTATTTCATCGTTTGCGCGACGTGATCGATTCCAGTCAATCCGACGGGACCCAGATCGGTATCGTCGTCGATCGGATCGAATTCGGTCTCCCATATGCGAGCGAGCGCGCTCCCCCGATCCAGGAAATAAAGGATGCCGCCGCCGACGCCTCTTATGGCCGGCATTTTTATTTCACCAGGCTTCAGGGGCTGCTCAAAGCGTTCGGCGCCGAGGGCGACAGCCCGTGCGACCGCAGCCTCAGCATCATCCACCCACAATCCCATCGCATAGGCCGACTGCCCATGCAGGGCATAGGACACGCCGGCAAACCCATCCGGATCGGTATTGACGACGAGATTGATATTGCCTTGCCGGAAGACGTCGACACGCTTGCTCTTATGGTGCCCGACATGGCGAAAGCCCAGGGCACGCAACCGATCCGAGAGGGCGGATGTCTCCGCTTCATCGACGGTAAATTCGATAAAGGCAACGCCCTCCACCTCGGCACGCGCCGGCATCGGCGGCAGGGTAAGGCTGCTGCTTTCCGCGCGGCGCACCTGGTCGCCGAGATAAATGAGCGAACGCCGGCCATCGACGGCAATGGCGGTCGGCGAGCCGCCACGAAACTGGTCGTTGAAAATTTCGAGAGAGAGATAGCCGTCATAGCCTGTCGCCGCGACGGCTTTCATGAAGTCAAGCACGGGAAGGTCGCCCTCGCCCGGCATATTGCGGAAATGACGGCTCCAATAGAGGAGATCCATGTCGATCAACGGCGCATCGGCAAGCTGGATGATGAAGATCTTCTCTTTCGGTATTGACCGGATCGAATTGACATCGATCTTGCGCGAGAGCGTATGGAAGCTGTCGAGAATGAGGCCGATATTCGGATGATCGGCCCGACGGACGATTTCCCAGGCGTCGCGATGGTCGTGAATGTGCCGGCCCCAGGCAAGTGCTTCATAGCCAACGCGCAAGCCGCGCTTAGCCGCCCTCTCCCCGAGTTCGTAGAAGTCGGCCGCTGCTCGATCGATACCCCCCATCGCGACCGACGAAACATTCGAGCAGACAAGCACGAGATCCGTGCCCATCTCCTGCATCAGATCGAACTTGCGTTCGGCGCGGTCGAAGGTCCGGCTGCGCAAGGGCTCCGGCATGCCTTCAAAATCTCTGAAGGGCTGAAAGAGCGTGATCTCCAGCCCATGGTCGCGGACCATTTGACCGACCTGGCGTGGCGATTCATCGAAAGCGAGGAAATCGTTCTCGAAGATCTCGACACCATCGAAACCAGCCTTGGCGATGGCGTGAAGCTTTTCCTTTAGGTCTCCGCTGATCGAAACGGTCGCAATCGAGGTTTTCATTGTTTCATCCCATTCACGTGGTGGTTTTCAACAAGCTTGTCCGCGATCGCGACACGTCATCGTCCAGATCGGATTCTGACGTCTAGACCGTCCGATCGGCGTGGTTCATCGAGCCTGCGAAGCGCCGCGCATCCTTGCCGAGTTGATCGATCGGCGTTTTATAAGTCTCCGTCGCGGTTGCGGCGGAAATGGCGGCAATCAAGGCTGTGATCGAGGTAAACAAGGCAACCGGCACCCATCCCATGGGACCGCTGCCCATAAGGGCGGCGCTGATCGTCGGAGCAAAGCCGCCAAGCGCAAAACCGATCTGGGTGCCGACGGCCATGCCGGACAGACGCACGCGGGTGTCGAACATTTCCGCATAGAGCGCCGGCCAGATGCCGTTGGATGCGCTGTAAACAACACCCGAGAGCAGAATGCCGAGGATGAAGATGAGCGCGAGGTTATTCTGGCTGATTGCCCAGATATAGGGCCATATCAAAAGCGCGCAGCCGATGGCACCGAAGATGAAGACCGGTTTGCGGCCGATCCGATCCGCCAGAATGGCCCAAGCCGGAATGGCGCCAAGCGCCACGATGTTGGCGAGCACCAGAACGGTCAGCATCGTCGAGCGATCGATATGCATGGTGTTGACAGCATAGGAGAGCGTGAAGACGCTGAAAATCGTGCTGACGACGGAAATCAAGGCGGCAAAGATGATGCGCAGCACATCGGCCCAATAGTTGGCAAACAGCGAGACCAGCGGCAGCCTGACCACATCGCCTTTCTTCGTCTCCTCAATGAAAGCGGGCGTTTCCGCGAGCGTTCGACGAACCCAGAAGCCGACGATAACGACAGCGAAACTCAGGAAAAATGGGATGCGCCAGCCCCATGAGAGCAAAGCGGCTTCGTCCAGCGTTCCCAACGGAATGAAGACGAGGGTCGCAAGGATCAGGCCCGCTTGTGTCCCGCTCAGCGTAAAGCTTGTAAAGAAGGCCCGGCGGTTCTCGGGAGCATGCTCGAGGGTCATCGAGCTTGCTCCGGCCTGCTCTCCCGCAGCCGAAATGCCCTGCAGCAATCGCGCGAAAACCAGGAGGATCGGAGCCAGGATGCCAGCCTGGCCATAGGTCGGCAGGCAACCGATAATAAAGGTCGAGAATCCCATGAGAAGCAGCGTGAAGGTCAGCACTTTTTTGCGACCGAACTTGTCGCCGATGTGACCCAGGATCACCGCACCCAATGGCCGCATGATGTAGGCCACGCCGAAGGTCGCAAAAGAAGCGATTGCCGCTGTCTGTGGATCTTCCGCTGAAAAGAATATTTTCGGAAAGATCAGCGCCGCGGCCGTTCCATAGACAAAGAAATCGTAATATTCGACGGCACTTCCCAGCCAGCTGGCAAAAGCGGCGCGCCTAGGCGTCTTATGATCAGTTGATATCGTCATCGTTGTTCCTCCCCAGACAATTCCAATTTCAAGGAAATGCAGCGAGCGGCAACGCCGAATCTACCTTCCGCGCGCCCTTCGCATGGCATTCAAGCCGATCTTGGCAGTCACCGTGCAGCTTCGGGCAGCAGGTACTCCTCCTCTGAGGAAATAATGTACGAACTAGTTCGTTTTGTAAAGAGACGTGCTTAGATGATCATGGCGTGTCATGCATCTCAATCCAGCTGTCAAAGGCTACTATCGCTGCTGCCGTTTTCCGAGCTCACCAGCAGCTTGTCGATCCGGCGGCCGTCGAGATCCACGACCTCGAAGCGCCAGCCGTTTTTCGTGAAGCTTTCGCCCACATCCGGAAGATGGCGCAGCTCCTGCAGCACGAAGCCTGCAACCGTTTGGTAGTCGCGATCGTCTTCGATCTGGAGGTTCATGAAATCGGCGAACTCGTCGATGGGCATCCAACCGGACACGAGATAGCTGCCGTCGTGGCGACGGACGATTGCCTGTTCGCCGCCGGCGTCGGCTTCTTCCTGAACGGCTCCCAAGATGGCCTCCAGGATATCGCCCGAGGTAATGACGCCTTCGAAGTGCCCATATTCGTCATAGACGAGCACCATGTGCCAAGAGGAGCGACGCAAAGCCTTGACGACATCAAGGGCGCTTGAAAGATCCGAAACGATCGGCACCTGCTTGGCGAGCTTCAGAATGTCAGGCTGACCGCCGGAAGCCAGTGCGTCGAAGAAATCCCTTGTTGTCAGCACCCCAACGATCTCGTCGGAGCTGTCCTTGCGTAACGGCAAACGCGCTTTTTCGGTGCGGCGAATCTGCTCGCGAACCTCGCCGAAGCTATCTTCGATATCGATAACCTCCACGTCGCGGCGCGGCGTCATCAATGCCCTTGCGGTTCGGTCGGCCAATCGCATGACGCCCGAGATCATCGCCTGCTCTTCTGTTGCGATGACGCCGGCGCTCTGTGCCTCCGCCAGAACCGTCTTGATTTCCTCGTCGCTGACGCCATCGGCAACCTTGCCGGATTGACCAAGCGCCCTCAGAACCAGCCGTCCCGAGAGGTCGAGCAACCAGACGAGAGGGGCTGCAGCTCGGGAAAGGAACACCATGGCCGGCGCGACTTTGCTGGCGACCAATTCCGGCGCGCGGAGAGCAACCTGCTTCGGTACGAGTTCGCCGATAATCAACGATAGATAGGTGATGGCCATTACAACGGAACCAACGCCGATGGCATCGGCGGCTGCGACCGAAAGACCTTGCGCGGCAAGCCAGCCCGACAGCCGAGCGCCGAGTGTGGCGCCCGAAAAGGCGCCCGACAGGACGCCGACGAGCGTGATGCCGATCTGTACCGTTGAGAGGAAGCGGCCCGGTTCCTCGGCCAACCTTATCGCCATGGCCGCGCCTCTGCTGCCTTGATCCGATAGCACTTTCAGACGGGCAGGACGGGATGAGACGATCGCCAATTCCGACATGGCAAGCACGCCGTTCAGGAGGATGAGGACGATGACGATAGAAATTTCGAGAAGCAAAATCGGCCCTTTGTGGTTGCAGCGGAAAGATAGGTGGCAAGGGCTGCAAAAGCCAGGGTCACAGGGATAGGATTTCCACGACGCTACCATCGAGGGCAATTGGCGAGGCTACCGCATAGCCGGCAAAATATCCGCTGCGATCTCTTCCAAGACATCGCCGGCCGGTCTGCCCTGGGTAACCAGATTGAAGGCGACGTGAAGAATGCCGGCTTCACGCATTGCCGACAAGGCGTCGATAAGCCCTCGCCTGCCGGTTCTGCCGCCAAGATTGAGCTCCTCATAAGAGGCCTGCGGGTTGTCGAGCAATTCCAGCACCATGGACTGGCCGAAGCCGCGAAAATCCGTGTTTACCTTGGCTTGGGCATTATGCCAAAGCGCCAACCGGTCTTTCTGAACGGGTAGCGGCCGGTAATAAGTCATCCAGGCTGTTGCGTGGCGGGCAATCCATTCGAGCGATTGCGACGATGAACCGACCGCCACCAGGGGAATGGAGGGTTGTTGCAGCGCGGGCCTGATGGCGAACTCGTTTCGCACGCGACCGCCTTCATCGACGACCTTCTGATCCGGGCTAAGTGCAACGGCGAGCCGCTCCCAATGCGATTGAAAGAGCACCTTACGGTTCTCGATATCCTCTCCGAAAACGTCATATTCGCTCGGCCGGTCTCCAGAGCCGAGACCGAGGACGAGCCGGCCTTTCGAAAGGGAGGCGACGGACAGCGCGGCCTTGGCGATATGGAGCGGATGCCGCAAAGGCAGGACGATTGCGCCGGTCGCCAGATGGATATTAGAGGTGACAGCCGCCAAAGCTCCCAGAAAAACCCAGGGATCGGCATGTCCGATCGGGTCGGGGTAGCTTTCGCTATTGAGGGGAACATCCCTCACCCACAGCGCATCGAGACCCAATTTGTCGGCTTGGATTGCTATGCTGAGCTGAGTAGCGAACTGAATGTCGGCCGCAGTTCGCGGCTGCGCCGGCAGCACTATGCCGAATGAAAGTCGGTCTGTATGGAAAAGCACGCCACGCCCTGAAGTTTATGTCCTCGCGTAAGGAGATAAGAAGGCTTGCCCACGGGGAAAAGGGGCGATGTATCATGTGCGATGGTTGCGCGAGGTAGTCGTCCGCCCCCGTGAAGCGGACTGTTACGATGAGCAGTTCCGGCGAGAGGCCGCGATTGCAGATCGCTGTTCAGCTCGCGGTAATGCACTGCTTGACGTAATCGTGCAGCGCCTTCTTCTGCAAGCCTTTACCCGTACCTTCGTCATGGCAGGTCTTGCGTTTTGCCAGGACTGGATACTTTTGCTGCAGGCAGCTTTTGACTGCGTCCTTGCGTGCCTGACCCTTGAGGCCCTGCCCTGTCGCATCCTGCCGGCAGGCTTGCCGCGCCGTCTTGATCTCATCCTTCGAGGGCATGGTGGACGATGGCGCCGATGTGGAAGACGTCGTGGCGGGAGCTGGCGTCGCAGGTGCCGTCGTTTGGGCGAAGACGACGGTTGCGGAAGATAGAGCGAAGAGAGCGGCGGCGGTCGCACCTAGCAACTTGCTGGTCATGGGCATATCCTTTTGCCTGAAGGTCATTCATGTTCAAACCGCCGACCCCATCACGAAGGCCGGCGTTCTTCTTGAACGATGGCGATCGGCTTATCCGTCGCTTGGATCGCCAGAAACTTCCGGCGAGGGCGCCTGTGCCGTCAGTAGATGACGACGCCGCGAACACTCTTTCCCGAATGCATGAGCTCGAAGCCCTTGTTGATGTCGTCGAGCGGCATGGTGTGGGTGATCATCGGATCGATCTGGATCTTGCCCTCCATGTACCAGTCGACGATCTTCGGGACATCGGTGCGGCCGCGCGCGCCGCCGAAGGCCGTGCCCATCCACGAGCGGCCCGTCACCAGCTGGAACGGACGCGTCGAGATCTCCTGGCCGGCGCCGGCAACGCCGATGACCACCGACTTGCCCCAGCCGCGATGGCTGGCTTCCAGCGCCTGGCGCATCACCTTGGTGTTGCCGGTGCAGTCGAAGGTATAGTCGGCACCGCCGATCTGGTCGGCCCCGCGCTTCGTCATGTTGACGAGATAGGGCACGATGTCGTCGCCGACTTCCTTCGGATTGACGAAATGCGTCATGCCGAAGCGCTCGCCCCAGGCCTTCTTGTCATTGTTGAGATCGACACCGATGATCATGTCGGCACCGGCAAGCCTCAAGCCCTGGATGACATTGAGGCCGATGCCACCGAGACCGAAGACGATCGCCGTTGCCCCCATCTCCACCTTGGCGGTGTTAATGACCGCACCGATGCCTGTGGTCACGCCGCAGCCGATATAGCAGATCTTGTCGAAGGGAGCGTCGGGATTGACCTTGGCGACGGCAATCTCCGGCAGCACGGTGTAATTGGCGAAGGTCGAGCAGCCCATATAGTGATGGATCTTGTCCTTGCCGATCGAGAAGCGCGAGGTGCCGTCCGGCATCAGACCCTGGCCCTGGGTCGAGCGGATCGCCGTGCACAGATTGGTCTTGCGGGAAAGGCACGATGGGCATTCGCGGCATTCGGGCGTATAGAGCGGAATGACGTGATCGCCCTTCCTGACCGAGGTCACACCCGGACCGACATCGACGACGATGCCGGCACCCTCATGGCCGAGGATCGCCGGAAACAGGCCTTCCGGATCGGCACCCGACAGGGTGAAATCATCGGTATGGCAGATGCCGGTCGCCTTGACCTCGATCAGCACTTCGCCGGCTCTCGGCCCCTCAAGCTGAACCGTCATCACCTCAAGCGGCTTGCCTGCCGCAACCGCGACCGCTGCTCTTACGTCCATCGAAAATTCCTCCAAAATCAATAGCCTATGATCGATATCTAATTCGACTTATCAGCCGGCCACCTTTGCCCATAAATCGAATATTTCTTGCCGCATAAGCAGCGATTCCTCCCAGCGGTCGGTGGTATCTTCACCGTCCCTGCCGGTGATCGCATAGGGCTTGGGTCCGAGCTCGCAGGTGAAGGCGAGCGTTGCGTCCTCGTTGGCGCGCTTCTTCCAGCTTTTGAAGCCATATTCCCACCAGCCGAGGAAAAGGTCGACCCAGGGCCTGTGATGCGGGAAGGAAATCTCGATCTGGACCTGTTCGCGCGAGGCAACGCGGCCATGGAAAGCCCAGGAGCTATCCAGTATCCGATGGATGAGCGCATGGTTCTCGTCGGATACCGGCCAGGCAAATTCGCGCCCGACAAGGAAATGGGAGATATCCCCCAACAGCCGCAGATCCGGCAGCCGATCGAGGAGATCGAGCGTGAAGAATAGATCCGTCGTCATCCGGTCGCGATGCGTCTCGATCCAGACGTCGATGCCGGCTTCTTCCGCCAGCCGCTGCCAACCCTCCAGCAATGGAATACAGTCCTCCAGCCGACGTAGCCGCACGTCCGGCTGCAGACAGATATGATGAACATTGTATTCGGCCGCGATTTCCAGCACCGGCTTCAGATCGTCGACAGTCTTGGGAAAGCACTGACCTTCCGCCTGCAAGCCATGCTGCTTGAGCAGCCCTGCGACGCGGGAAACGACCTTGCGGTCGTACCAGTGGGTACTGATGCCATCGAAGCCCGCAGACGCGATCTTTTCGATGTTTTCTTCCAGAGAAAGCTCCGGATATTGCGCGCTGCGTCGCTCCATGGACCAGAGCGACTGGAATATGAGCAAGTTCTGCATGGTTCCTCCCCTGCCAGTGCGCTGCTCAGATCATGAATCCGAGATCTTCGCCAGCCGGCGCGATGATGGCTTTTGATCATCGGCGCGTTTCATTGCAAAGCGGATGTATTCGCGAGCCGGGCGCCGGTGTCGTGAGGGTTTTTCATCAAGACGCTCTGGATGCCAAATTGCCACCTTCCCTCCCCGATTGCGGCTCAGCAAAGTTCCAGTGCCGTGAGCAAATTTCATCAAATCAATGCTGTCGTTTCCAGCCGACGTCGCTGACACTGACCGCATAGTTCATCCACCGGGAGGCACATTATGGACGACACGCTCTATGGCACCCGCGACAAACGCGGCGATTGGAAACCCAACAAGCTTCTGCACTATCCGCCCGTCTTCATCTGGCCGGCCAAACCGATCGCTTTCCTGAAATGGTTCTTTGGATACCCCGGCTATCTGATGCCCTGGAATGCCGTCTATGCCGCCGTTGCAACGTTGCTGTGGCTCTACGCGACACCTTCCATAGAAACGATGAAGACACTGGCGCCGGGCTGGATCGCCTATCTTCTCCTGCGCAATGCCGCGCTGGTTTTCCTGTTCTTCGGCGCCTTTCATCTCCGCCTCTACATGCAGAAGAAGCAGGGCACGCGCTTCAAATATAATAGCAAGTGGCCGTCGAAGGATAACTCGGCCTTCCTTTTCAAAAACCAGACCGTCGACAACGTGATCTGGACCTTTGCAAGCGCCGTACCCCTCTGGACGGCATTCGAAGTTCTGACGCTATGGGCCTTTGCGAACGGCATCATTCCCTATGTCGACTTTGCCGAGCACCCCATCTATTGCATCATCATCATGCTGTTGATCCCGGCATTCCGTGATCTGCACTTCTATCTCGTGCATCGTCTGATCCACTGGCCGCCGCTCTATCATGCGGTCCACAAGCTGCATCACAACAACGTCAATCCCGGTCCTTGGTCAGGCCTCGCCATGCATCCCGTCGAGCATCTTTTATATTTCTCGGGCGTTCTCATCCATTGGATCTTGCCCTCCAATCCCATCCACGCCCTGTTCCATCTGACGCACGCCGCTCTTGCGCCGGCGCCAGGCCATGCCGGCTTCGACAAGATCGTGATCGGCGAGGAAGCCGGGATCGATACCCACGCCTATGACCATTATCTCCACCACAAGTTCTTCGAATGCAATTATGCCGATGGCGTCATCCCGCTCGACCAGTGGTTCGGCACTTTCCATGACGGCTCGAAGGAGGCCGAGGACCGCATGAACAAGCGCTTTATGGAGCGCGCCAAGAAATATGCCGAAAAGCAGGCGCGCCGCTCCGGCACACCGAGCTAAAGCGGATCGAAGGCCCGGCTGGGCTGCTGGGACCGTAATCTCACGACCGGCGATGGCGGCAAATGCCGGAGCCTGCGGCCTCCTTCCGCAGGCTCCGGCTTAATTGTCTATCGATATGTGGATGTGAAGCCGACGTTTTCGGCCCTATAGCCTAGCCGCCCCAGCGACGTGTCTTCTCCATGCAGCTCTTCCATGATGAAAAATGATCACAATCGACGTGGAATGCGAGGGGTTATTTCGCGCATGCTGGGAACCACTCGGGAGGAAAAACGATGCGCGCTCAAAGCGTAATGTCGACCTGTTCCCAAGACTCGATAACGCCTTTCACGCCTTGGCGATTGCAATGAGGAGGAAGAAATGACGAACTGGGTTGATGCCTGTGCTGCCGACGAAATCGATCAGGAAGATGTGGTTCGTTTCGATCACGCCGGGCGAACCTTCGCGATCTACCGCAGCCCCGACGACGAGTATTTCGCCACAGATGGGCTGTGCACCCATGAGAAAATCCATCTGGCCGACGGGCTCGTGATGGACGACACCATCGAGTGTCCGAAGCACAATGGCCGCTTCAGCTACAAGACCGGAGAAGCACGGGGCGCGCCCGTCTGCATCAATCTGAAGACCTATCCGGTCAAAGTGGAAGGCGATCGCGTGATGATCGGGATCGGCGCATGAGCGGCGATGCGGGCATCATCATCGTCGGTGCCGGCGAATGTGGCGCACGCGCCGCATTGAGCCTGCGGGAGAACGGCTATCGGCGGGAGATCACCCTTATCGGCGAAGAGCTTCATCTTCCCTACGAGCGACCGCCTCTTTCCAAGCAGGTCCTGCTCGATCACGCGGAGCCTCGGCTGCCCGCCGTTCTCAATGATGTCGCACTGGCTGAAAAGGCTATCCGGCATATCGGCGGCGTATCGGCTGACGCCATCGACGCAGCTGGAAAACGGCTCATCCTCTCGGATGATCGGGCCTTGTCTTACGACAAGTTGCTGCTGACGACGGGGGCTGCACCCCGGCGGCTGGCGAACACGCCCGCCAGTTCCCGGATCCTCTATCTGCGGACGATGGACGATGCGATTGCGCTTCGCTCCCATATCCGGGCAAATATGCATGTAGCCGTGCTTGGCGGCGGCTTTATCGGGCTGGAGGTTGCCGCATCGGCGCGCAGCCGAGGCGCGAAGGTAACTGTCATCGAGTCTCAGGAACGTATTCTTAAGCGCGGCGTACCCGAGCTGATCGCGGAAACGATCACAGCCCTGCACCAGCGCAACGGCGTCACCGTAAAATGCGGCATGGCGGTTCTCGGGATCGAAGCGGATGAACGACATGTCGGCATTTCCCTTTCTGACGGAAAGGTGATCGCTGCCGATGTGCTTGTTGTCGGGATCGGCGCGCAGCCACGCACCGAACTTGCTGCAAAATCGGGCATTGCGATCGATAATGGCATTGCAGTCAACGAGCACCTGGAAACCTCGATCGCCGACATCTTTGCCGCCGGCGATTGCTGTTCGTTTCCGCATCCGCTCTACGGCGGACGTCGGCTGCGTCTTGAAGCCTGGCGCAATGCGCAGGATCAGGGCATTCTCGCGGCGGCCAATTTGATGGGTGCGGCTCGCTGCTATCAGGCCGTCCCCTATTTTTGGTCCGACCAGTTTGATCATACGCTGCAAATCGCCGGCCTCGTCGACGAGGGGCGCACGGTCATCAGACGCGATCTGGATGACGGCGCCGTCATCCTGTTCCATCTCGACGCAGAACAAAGGCTGGTCGCTGCGAGCGGTGTGGGGCCTGGCAACAAGATCGCCAAGGATATCAAACTGAGCGAGATGCTGATTGCCAAGCGCATCATGCCGCCGATCGAAGCTTTAACGGATGGCGTGAACCTGAAATCGCTCTTGCCGAAGGCAGCGTAAGAGATTGCTGCCTGGTCAACTCATGAGCAGACACACAGTGCTTGCCGTTTCTAAGCGATAATCGCGCGGCTTCGCACCTCACCGCCATCAATCAAAGGTTGTTGTTAACGTTACAGCGAGAATCGCCTTTCCCCTAATGATGAAATGGAGGATGACCAAAAAAATTGAAACGCCAGCCGGTTGACTAAACCCAGGATGCCGGAGGCTAAAATCAACAAACTATTCCGGATGTTCGATGTTCAGGATTCTCTTCCTTACTGCCGCGATCGTTACCTGCTCAAACGCCCTTGCCGCTGACGACAAGACCGCAAATCCTTTCTCGAATTACCGAGCCAATGAAAAAAGAGAAAGACAAGAGAACTTGTTCCGATGCGCGGCTGCGTATGGCATCTGGATGAAGATAGCTGAGGAAAGAAACGACGCCGATAATGCTCAAAGATACAACGCTAGATTCGAGAAGCTATCTAAAGACGCCCAGAACTCATTTGAGGCCGTAGGCAAGGGCGAGGATGAGGCGGACAATCATCTTCAAAAACACGTCGACACCCTAGTCAAACTCGCCACGAGCGACGGGCACGTCCTCCCGGCCCTAAAGACGTTTTGCGACAAGGAATTGCCTTAATTCACGCAGCCAAAACCGGCTGCTTGCATAAAGTTGCCATAGGGATAGGGTCGATCCCTGAAAGCCCAAGGAAGTCGATCGTCTCGATCGCATTAGGACGATGAACGGTCGCCAGCAGGTTGACCGCGTCGACGCCGCGTCTCTCCGCCCACGCGGTCCAGACCGGTTCGGTTGACCTCAATCGAATTTTGGAGGGTTTCGTCCATGTCGAACAGGAAAGCGTCAAACGAGCAGCCATGGAAGAGCATCAGGATCGATCCTCGGCTTTCTGATGGGACGACAGGCGATCGAGAATGGCCTGCGCGGTATTGGCGTCCGTGACCAGCGCATTGATCATTCCCGATCGTGCCGCGCCGATAATGCCGCTTGCCTTGCCGGGAGTAGCGGCAACGGCGATGCAGAGCGGCACCTTGCGCAACTGTTGGGGAGAGGCTGCAATCATCCTCTCCTCTCCATCCCAGTGCAGGATCTCGCCCTCCTCGGTGACGTAGTGGCGCAGCACATCGCCGGCCGCGTGGCTCAGCGCCTTTTCGCCGGGTAACGCCGTTTCCGAGGGGTTTGCCGCATGTGTCAGTCCGACACCGACGATTGCCGCGTCCAGCCTGTCCCAGAGAGACGTCACCTGCTGGACCGTGGGATCTCCGAGAAATGCATCCCGGAGTTCGGTCGAAGAAATATAAGGCGCATGCAGGAAATGCGGCACGCCGCCCATCTGGACTGCCGCCTGGCGCACGAATTCATTGATCTGGAAGTGAGGCGCTGCATGCTGCATGCCGCCGTTCAGCGCGACCGTGACGATACCGGGCAACTGCGGCAGACCAGCCAATGTCACCTCGCGCACCGCCCGCCCCCAGCCGATGCCGAGCGTCGAACCCGAACGCAGGCCCGCCTGCTGCAGAAGCGAGCCGACAGGCGCGGCAAGCGCGCTCAGCACGTTTGATGACGGCGTATCGATCACTGCAGCGGTGCGCAGCTTCAGGCCGTCGATCAGCGCAGCACTTAGATCCTCGGCAGGTGAGAGATCGATGACTTCGATCCGGACGATTCCGACTGCCCGGGCTCGCTGCAGCAACCGCGAAACAGTCGCCGTCGACAGGCCAAGCTTCCTGGCAATATCCACCTGCGCCATATCGGATTGGTAGTGCAATTTGGCGACCGTGTGCAGCAACGCGCGATTTGCCGCAGCCTCCTGCGATTGAGATGAATTCAGGTTGAAATTCCTTTCTGCAATGTGTTACATGTATGGCACTTGAGGAGTTATCGCTTAAAATGCCCGGTTTCGCAACGTTTATACCGCGCATGAGAGTCCTCAATTTCAGGAGCATTGCCCTGTTCGAGGAGTGGGGAAGGCGTGCTCGTATGGGTGCCGTTTCGCAACGGTTGGAGGAAGGATCACATGACGAAATTGACGACAGCGGAGATGCGCGGCTACCAGCAGATTTGCGGCAGCAACGGTGCCATGATGGTGATTGCCTGCGACCAGCGCGGCGGCATGCGCAGCCTTCTGGCTAAGGACCCGGCCGAGCAGGCGGCGATCTCCGACAAGGTGCTGGGGGATACGAAGGCTGATATCGCTCGCTTCCTGGCAAGCAAGGCGTCCTGTGTTCTCGTCGATCCCATCTGTGCGGTGCCGGCGCTGGTCGATGACCGTGTCCTTCAGCGAGATACAGCACTGCTGATCGGCCTCGATGCTTCCGGCTGGGATACATCGGTGGAAGGCTATCGTCTGTCGAAGTTGGTTCCCGGCATTTCCGCGCGCCGCGTGCGCCAGTTGGGAGCAACCGGCGGCAAGATCATGGTCTATCTGCGCTCGGATCGGGATGCGGCGAATGCCCATAATATCCAGATCCTGAAGCAGTGCATCGAAGACTTCGCATATGAAGATCTTCTGCTGGTCGTTGAATTCCTGACCTACAAGTTCGAAGACGAGGATGAGGCCGAGTACAAGGAGAAGCTGTCATCTCTGATCGTCGGCGGCAGCAGGATCTGCCTCGATCTCGGCGCGAAAGTCTTGAAAATCCCTTATCCGGGCTCGTCGGAAGCCTGTGCCGAAGTCACGCGTCTTTCGGGCGACGTGCCGTGGGCGGTGCTCTCGGCCGGCGTCGACCATGCGACCTTCCTCACCCAGGTCGAGGATGCCATGCGCAACGGCGCTTCGGGCGTCATCGCCGGCCGCTCGCTCTGGAAAGACTGCATCTCGCTCGATCGTTCGGTAACGAAGGATCGGCTGGAGACGGTCGCAGTGCCGAGGCTTCGCGAAATCCAGGCCGTCATCGCGACGCACTTCAAGGGCACAGGCTCGCTCGGCGCTGATCAAAGGCAGCGCGCCCATGGCTGACATCGCCATCGGCGTCGATATTGGCGGCACGAATATTCGTGCGGCCCTCGTCTCCGTTCAGGGCGAGATCCTTGCCAAGCTGTCGGAAAGAACTCCGACCGATCCGCTGTTGGCATTGGAGCGCGTCATCGCGATGGCGCGCGCGCTCGACATTCCTGACGTTCTGGGGATCGGTGTCGGCATACCAGGGCGTGTCGATGTCGACAGTCGCGAAATCCTGTCTGGCGGCATTCTTAATCTCTCTGGCCTCGATTTCGCGCGGCGGATTGAGGCGGCACTTGGAAAGCCTGTCGCCATCGAGAATGATTGCAGCATGGCACTCATCGCCGAAATGCGGATCGGCGGCGCCAAGGGCTATCAAAATGTTGCGATGCTGACGATCGGAACGGGCATTGGCGGCGCGGTCGCCCATGCCGGGCGCATCTATCACGGACACAAGGCGGCCGGACAACTCGGCCACATTTGTGTGTCGCAGGACGGTCCACCCTGCACCTGCGGCAGGCGCGGTTGCGTGGAAACCTTCAGTTCGGGAACCGCTTTGCGCCGACACATCGCTGAAGCGGGATTGTCGGTCGTAACAATCAAGGAGGTGTTCGACATGGCTGCCGACGGAGATGATGCGGCCGTGCGCGTCTTGCGCCAATGGGCAGTCCCTTTACGAGCGGCACTCGATAATATCGCGGCGACGATGGATCCCGAAGTCATCCTGCTTGGCGGCGGGCTCGGCTGCGACGCCGCGCGTGCGCTTGCAGACCTGCCGGCGGTAGCGCCATGGTTCTGCCCCGCAATATTGCCGGCCAAACTCGCCGATGACGCCGGCGTCATCGGCGCGGGCCTGTCGATTTTCACTGCCGATGCGCCGTCACAGGAAAAGCGGGCACAGGGAAAGCGAGTTGTCATGGTCAACGGTGTGCCGGCTTCCGGCAAAAGCAGGCTGGCCAAGGCTTTGTCGCTGCGGACCGGCTGGCCGATCCTGTCTATCGACGGCATCAAGAATCCGTTCCTGCAGCATATCGGACCAGTCGATCGCGACTTCAACCGGACTTTGGGAAAGGCGAGCTACCAGGCGATCTGGTCCATTATCGCGGACGCTCCGGCCGGCTCGACATTCATCATCGACGCCTGGTTCGGCTTCCAGCCGAAAGCGCAGCTCGAAAACTATATCGAGGCTGCGAAAGTCGGGGATGTCGCGGAGCTGTGGTGCAAGGTGCCTGGAACGGTCGCGGGCGAGCGTTATGCCAGCCGACTGAAGGAGCGGTTGCCTGGGCATCCGGGCGCCGAATATGTGCCGGAATTGATAACGCTGGCGGATCGGGCTGAGCCTATGGGCTGCGGTGCAGTCATGACTGTCGAGCAGACCAAAGAGCCGGACATGGAGGTAATTCTGGCTTGGGTTTGGCAGGTATTCGACCGCCAATAATATCGGTCGCCGTCCGAATGGTCGGAACAAATTCACAATAGTGCCGAACGCCGTGCGACGCTATGTCTTCGGCGGATTGCGATATTGCGGTTGTAGTCGAATTGCTCAATTATATCAATTGGATGTAAGAAATTCTTTGCAGAAAAAAATTACTTGACGTGCCGCAGTAACCCACTGATTATCGCGTTGCCGGACAGGGGAGGTTCGGTTTCAAGAGGAGGAAAATCATGGAGCGCCGCACATTTCTGAAGGCTTCGGCCGTGGCATCGCTCGCGACCGGTGTTGCGGCTGTCGCCGGCACCACCAAAGCTGCGGATAAGAAATTTACGATTGCCCTTATTCCGGGCCTGACGACCGATGCCTTTTACATCACCATGCGCAAAGGCGCCGAGGCAGCGGCCAAGGCCATCGGTGCGACGCTGGTGTTCCAGGGCGGCCCCGATTTCAACCCGGTAACGCAAGTTCCTGTTCTTGATGCGGTGATCGCCAAGAAGCCCGATGCGATCCTCATCGCACCGACCGACAAGGATCAGCTGATCCAGCCGCTGAAAAAGGCAAATGATGCCGGCATCCCGATCATCACTGTCGATACATTCATCGGCACCGGTGTCTACCAGACCGGCAAGGGCGATGCCGATTTTCCGCTGGCTTACATCGCTTCCGACAACCTGCTCGGCGGTGCGATTGCCGCGCGCGCACTGGCAAAGGCTGTCGGAGAAAAGGGCAAGGTTTACGTTTCCAACGTCAAGCCCGGCATCTCGACCACCGATCAGCGCGAGCAAGGCTTCAAGGAGGAGATGAAGAAGTATCCGAACATCACTGTTCTGGAGACGCAATATAACGACGACGACGCCAACAAGGCGGCATCGCAGCTGCAGGCGGTTTTTGCCCGCAACTCCGATCTAGACGGCGTTTTCGGGGCCAATCTGTTCTCTGCTCTCGGTGCCGCCAACGGCGTGCAGCAGGCCGGCCAGACAGGGAAGATCCGCGTGGTTGCCTTCGATGCGCCGACATCGATCGTCGACAATATCAACTCCGGTCTCGTCGATCTGGCGATCGCACAGCACCCGGCGGAAATCGGCTATTTCGGCGTGATGGCAGCCTATGCGCACCTGACCGGCAATTCGATCCCGACGGCGATCGGCACCGGCTTCACGGTCATCGATAAATCGAACGTGACGGATAAGAACGTCGCGAAGTTCATCTACTCCGATTGATACGGAGATAGTCTGTGCCTCGCCGATGGGCGAGGCACATCATCCAACGATGATAGAGCGAACGGCGCCGTGATCTTCGCGCCTTCAACGCTTCAGTTTGGACCAGTCCATGACAATCGACAATGCAGAGGTCCGCAAGGCGGATCAGCACGTGGCGCCGCAGGCGGACCATGGCGACCAAGCAAAAACCATCCTAAACCGCATCGCGCAATTGCGTGCATGGCTCTTTCTTGCCGCACTTATCGTGAGTTTCGAGATCTGGGCGCGGATCGATTTTGGTGGCACGTTCGTCGGCTCAAGCTTCAACTGGCAGTCCGTCGCGATCTTCGCGGTGGCGCCGCTGCTGCTGGCGATCGGGCAGACCTTCGTCATCATTTCCGGCGGCATCGATCTGTCGACCGGCTTCATCATGGGCCTTGCGGCCGTCGTCGCTGCACATATTGCCAATATTGCCGGGCTCTACATGCCGCTGCCGGTCGCGATGGTATTCGGCATTCTCGTTGCCATGCTGGCTGCCGCGGTGCCTGGCTTCATCAACGGTCTCCTGATCTCCCGTCTCAAGGTTCCGCCATTCATCGGCACGCTTGGCATGTTCGGCGTCGCCCGCGGCACGGCCTTCCTGATTGCCGGCGGCACCACCGTGCCGGTCAAGAATTCCTATTTCGCCGAGCTCGGCAACGGCCGGTTCTACGGTATCCCCTATCTGGTCATCGTCACGCTCGTCTTCGTGATTATCATGCATTACCTCTTGAGCCAGACACGCTTCGGCCAACATAACTACGCCATAGGCGCCAATGCCCAGGCCGCCCGCCGCGCCGGCATCGACATCAAGTCCCATCTCTTGCGGCTCTATATTCTATCGGCCGTCTGCGCAGGCTTGGGCGGCGCGCTCTATGCAGCCCGTTTTACCGCAGGCGCGGCCCAAGCCGGCGAACCGCTGTTGCTTGATAGCGTGGCTGCCGTCGTCATCGGCGGTGCGAGCCTGTTTGGCGGCTCCGGCACGATCATCGGCACCGTTGCCGGCGCTCTCGTTATCGCCGTCATCCAATACGGTCTCGTTTTCATGAACGTGGAACCGTTCTGGCAGTTCATCGCGGTCGGCATCGTCATCATCATTTCGGTGCTCATCGACCAGGCGCAGCGCCGGTTCAGCGGAGCAAAACAGGATGAATAGTGCAACTCCCCTCCTCGAGGTCCGCAATCTCTCACGTTATTTCGGCGCGGTGCGTGCCCTCGACAATTGCTCCATGGTCGTCCGGCCCGGTGAAGTCGTAGCACTTGCGGGTGATAATGGTGCGGGCAAGACGACGATGATCAAGGCGATCTCCGGCGTCTATCCGCCGACTGCGGGCGAAATCCTGATCGAAGGCAAGCCTGTCACCTTCTCCTCGCCGCAGGATGCGCGGGAGAAAGGCATCGAGACGATTTACCAGGATCTGGCGCTTGCCGACAATCTGACGATCGGCTCCAACATCTTCCTCGGGCGCGAACCGATGAAGAAGCTTTTCGGCTTCCTGCCGGTGCTCGACCGGAAGGCAATGGCCGAAGCAGCGCGCAAGACGATGGCGGAGCTGGATTTCCATGTGAAGCGGCTCGATGCGCCGGTCAGCAACTTCTCCGGCGGCCAGCGTCAGGCGGTCGCGATCGGGCGTGCGGTTTATTGGAATGCCCGCATTCTGGTCATGGACGAGCCGACCGCTGCGCTCGGCGTGCCCGAACAGCGCAAGGTCGTGGCCCTCATCAAATCGCTGAAGGCACAGGGACGCGGTGTTATCTTCATCTCGCACAATCTGCAGGACATCTTCGCGGTCTCCGACCGCATCGTCGTCCTGCGGCGCGGGATTGTGGCAGGCGAGCGCAACATCGCCGACACCAATCACGAGGAAGTCGTCAAGCTCATGATCGGCGGCTGATCCCTCACCCGCTACAACTTTTTAACAAGGGCGATCGCGATAGGTGTCATCGCGATCGCATTGTTTGTTTGCTTCAAGATCTCGGATGACCATCTGGTGCTGATTGAGCTTTTCTCAGCATCGCTTATTGCCGCACAATGAGATAGCGGTGTTCTTCAATCGATATGACCGTGGCTGGCCACGTGCCGTGCTATGGGGGATATCGATCTATTCCAGCGACTCCAGTGTCGCCTGGAAGAGCATTTATCCAGAGATCGCGGAAAGCCGAGCGCACGTCTTTGAGGCAAGCAGGAATGAGCAAAGCGGACAATATCGTGTCCTTTATCGATGCGCCTCCGACAGTGAGCGATATCGCCGCAATCGCACGGCGCAACGCCACAATAGTGATTTCGCCAAACGTCAAAGACAGAATCAACGCTGCGCGCGCCGTGGTTGAACGCTACCTGGCGGCCGACCAGCCAGTTTATGGTTTGACGACAGCGTTAGGCGCGGGCGTCGATACTCGCCTTGCCACGGACGACCTGATCGCCTTTCAGTTACGTGTACCACAAGCCCGCGCAGTCGGAGTTGGGCCTGCCCTTCCCCGCGAAGCCGTCAGGGCGATGATGGCGGCTCGCATCGCCGGCATGGCGGCCGGCGGCTCCGGCGTGTCGCTACCGGTTTTCGTCGGCCTCGTTGAGGCACTTAATGCGGGCTTTCATCCGGTCGTGCCATCGCTCGGTTCGATCGGCGCTGCCGATCTCGCGCCTTTGGCGCACATGGCACGAGCCTTGTTGGGCGATGGCGAGGCCGAAGTGGATGGCACCGTCATGCAGGCATTAGACGCTCTCTTGGAGGCCGACCTGAAGCCTCTGCCGATCGCTCCGAAGGATGGTCATGTCCTCGTGGTCGCCAATAGCCTGTCGGTTGGCAAGGCCTGCCTCTGCATCGAGGATATCGAACGGCTGTTCGATTGGTCGCTTGCTGCCGTCGCGCTGAACTTCGAGGCATTCCGGGCCAACGTCTCGGCTTTCGATGACCGGGCACTAGCAGCAAGACCGGCCTTCGGCCAGTGCGAGGCGGCGGCGAGACTTCGCGAGCTGCTTTCCGGAAGTTCTCTTTTTATTGATGGTGCCGCCCGGCGCTTGCAGGATCCTCTGAGCTATCGCTGCGTCCCGCAGGTGTGGGGCGCCCTACTCCATGCGATCGGCGAAGCCCGCGCGGCAACCGAGATCGAACTTGCGAGTTCCGGCGACAATCCCATCGTACTGGCCGACGAAGGGCTTATCTTGTCACATGGCAATTTCGACATGACGGCCTTCGTTCTCGCATGGGAGCGGCTCGGCCAGGCAATCGCCCATTGTGCGGCGGCGACCGCCTATAGAACGATGAAAATCATGTCTCCGGGCATGTCGGAGCTACCACGCTTCCTGACCCCGCGCGCGCAGAGCAGAACGGGTTTTGCCACCGCGCAGAAAACGGTCTCGGCGCTTGAAGCCGAGATACGCCATCTGGCCAATCCCGTGTCGCTCACGCCGATCGCGGTCGCCGATGGTGTCGAAGATCAGGCGTCGATGGCGCCGAGCGTCCTGAGCAAGATCGAAGCAATGATCGAGCGAATGCGTTATCTCGTGGCGATCGAGCTTGTCGCGTCAGCCCAGGCAGTCGAGTTGCGCGGTGTGGCGAGCGAGCTCGGCAGCGGGACGCTGGGCACCTATCGACAGGTGCGCCAGCTGGTGGCACCGCTCGAGGAAGACCGTGCGCAAGGTCCTGATTTTCAAAGAGTGTCGGAATTTATCGCAGAGACCGCGGCGAAAGCCGGTGACATGCCTGGAGAACGGTAATGCAGGAAATCTGGATCGACTATCTCAATGCCATCGACGCCAAGGCGCTGGCGCTTTCCAACGACGAAATCCTCGACGCCGTGACCAAGGCGCTCGATGCACAGGGGCGCGGCGAAACCGTCATCGAGCCTCGCGTTCATCTCGTCCCCGAGAGTTCCGACAAGGGTCATTTCAACGTGCTGCGCGGTTATGTGAAGCCTCTCGACTATGCCGGCGTCAAGGTCGTGGGCGATTTCGTCGACAACTACAAGCAGGGCTTGCCCTCGGAACTGGCGGTTCTCAATCTCTTCGATCCGCGCACCGGCGTACCGAAGGCGATCATCGATGCGACTGCCATCACCGACATGCGCACCGGTGCCGTCACCGCTATCGGCGCGCGCCATCTCGCCCGCAAGGATAGCAAGATCCTCGGCCATATCGGCGCACGCGGCACTTCCTACTGGAACGTGCGATTGCTCGACCACATCTTCGATTTCGACGAAATCCGCGTGCATTCGCGCCGTCCGGAAAGCCGCGACGCCTTCGCCGCACGGCTGGAAAAGGATCTCGGCAAGAGAATCATCGTGACGGACAATTGGGAGGATTGCCTGAAGGGCGCCGATATCATGATCGAGGCAAGCCGGCTGCCGGAGCCGACGCCACTCTTCAAGACCGCCTGGGTCAAGAAGGGCGCTTTTGTCGTGCCTTACGGCACCATGAGCGCGCTCGAATTCGACCTGACCGACATCATGGACAAGGTCGTCGTCGATGACTGGGGGCAATGCGGACCGGGGCGTCCCTTCGGTGCCCTTCGCCGCCATGTCGACGAGGGCAAGGTGACGGCCGAGACGCTCCATGCTGAAATCGGCCAGATCGTCTGCGGCGCCAAGCCGGGCCGCGAAAGCGATGACGAAACCATCCTCTTCTGGCATCGCGGCCTGAGCACCACCGACGTCGCGCTCGGCGCAGCAATGGTCGAAAAGGCAAAACGCATGAATATCGGCCAACGACTTCGGTTTGCGTGACGCGCTATGACGACTTCGAGCGCTATCGCCTGCTCGCGAATGTATAATCTCAGCCCCAGAATATCTGCTCTCTGGGATCAGCTCTTTCATTGGCTTGCCGACCGATCGGGCGTCGAACTCGAAGTCATTGCCCATGCCGCTCCGGCACCTTTGTCCGAGCTTTGGGCACGTCCGGACATGGGCGCCGTTTTCATGTGCAGCTTTCCCTTCTCCCAGCTATCGCCGGCGGAGCGCCCGCAACCATTGGCCGCACCGGTTTCGCTGGCCGACTGGGCAAACGGGCAGCCAGTCTATGCGAGCCACATCGTCGCCGCGCGCGATAAACAGCTTACGGAAGCTGATCTTGCAGGCGCGCGCTGGGGCTGGACGGTGCGGGACTCTCAGTCCGGCTACAATGCACCGCGTGAACTCTTTGCCATGCTTGCGAATAGGCCTTCAGCAGCTCAAACCGTCGGCTCGCTCCTCAATCCGCGTGGCGTAGTCGACGCCATTCGTTCAGACACCATAGATGTCGGCGCCATCGACGCCTACGCGTTTCAGCTGATGGCAATGCACGAGCCGGACATGATCGCGCCACTGCGCATTGTTGCTACGACAAAACCGGCCCCCTTCCCTTTGCTGGTGGCCGCGCGGCAGCAGTCGGCGGATATCGTCGATGCGTTACGCGCCGCTCTTCTCGGCGCGCACCAGGATCCAGAGGGGAGCGATATCCTCGCATCGCTTGGCCTTAGCGCCTTTGCCAAACCGGATGTTGCCGCCTATGACCAGCTTCCCATACGAGCGCGGGCGATCGATGCGGCTCTCGGAGCGTGGTGACGCTCGAACGCGCACAATAGCCGAGCCTATTGTGCGCTGGCGGTCTGTTTCAACAATTGCTCCGCCGCGAAGCTCAGGCATTCTTCGAAGGCCGTCAGATCGAGAAAGAGCTGCTCCGGCGCGACCTGGCGCGTGACGATGACACCGCCGCGTGCCGTAATGCCGCCGTCGAGCATCAGATTGTCAGCCATGTCGAAGTTTTCCAGCGCCATTCCGTCGGGACCACGGTGGCGTCCGTCTTCACCGAGAAGTACCTCGCCGCCATAGAGCCTGCTCACGCGCTCGAAGTGATTATCGAGGCAGTTGGAAAAAGCGAATGCCGGGCAGCCGCGGGCGCACATGAAGCCTAGTTCGAAGGCTGTGCCGATATCGGCCGCTATGCCGCGAAACGGCGTGAGATTGGCGATGATGAGGTCGGCGCTCGTCATCAGCTTTTCATTGATGGCGCTGATGGCAAGGCCACGCTGGCGACGTGTCTCGGTTTCCGGCACCACCAAATCACCCGGTGAAACGGGCGTGAAGCCGTAGCTGCGTGCCATTGCGATCTTGCGATCGAGGATTTCCCTTGCGTTCGGAAGGAAAACTTCCGGCCCTGCCAGATATGCTCTCAATGCTTTGCCTCTTTGACCGAATATTGCAACGCGGGAGTCGCGGAACCATATGAAGCCTATGGCCGATTCAGGGCTCTTCTGCCATACCCGGCACATAATTTACGAAGTCGCGAATTAAAAGTGATTGCCGTTCCAGGTCACTGGCGAGACGCGTATAGTTCTATTCGGATCGAATAGCGCTCACGATCCAGGACGGATGACGGAACCTGTGGGGTATAGAAAATGCAATCTTCCATTGAGGCCGTTGCCGCCTCGACCCAGGACGACCAGGGCAACTGGCCGACAAAACAAAGCAAGATCCTCGATTGGCTTATGAATGATGTCCGCGACCAGCGGTTCATCGACAATATACTCGTGGAACTTTGTGAGAAAATGCAGGCAATCGGAGTTCCGGTCGCAAGAGCGACGATGCACTTCCGAACGCTGCATCCGCAATGGCTAGGGGCGAGAATTCTTTGGCGCACCGGCATGAAGGAGGCAGATATTGCGACCTTCAGCTATGGGGTCGAGAATACGCCTCAATTTCTGGCAAGCCCCATCAATGAGATATTCAACGGCGCGACCGAAGTCCGGAAAAATCTTGAGGTCTGCGAGAAGGCGGAACTGAACTATCCGCTTTATAAGGAAATGTATGCGGAAGGACTGACCGACTATATCGCCTGGCCAATTTATCACACGCTCGGCAAGCGCCACATCGTGACCTTTGCCTCGGACGCGCCTGGCGGCTTCACCGATGAGCATATCACCTTCCTGAAAGACCTGCTGCCCGCTTTGACGATGGTGACCGAAATCCGTTTGAAGAACATCATGGCCCGCACGCTGCTGCGGACCTATGTCGGGCCGCATGCCAGCGAGAAGATCCTGGCCGGCGCCACGACGCGCGGCAGCGGCACCACCGTCGGGGCCGCAATCCTCATCTGCGACCTGCGTGATTTCACCACCATCTCGGACATGTGGCCGCGCGACGATGTCATCGAATTGCTGAACAGTTATTTCGACGCGATGGTCGAACCCATCGAAAAACACGGCGGTGAGATCCTCAAATTCATGGGCGACGGACTGTTGGCCATTTTCCCGTTGAGTGATCCGAATGCCTGCCACAATCTTCTCGTTGCCATCACCGAGGCGCAGGCGGCCGTTGCAACGCTCAATGAGGAAAACCGCGCGCAGGGACGCGAAGTGCTGCGCTATGGCGTCGGGGTGCATGTCGGCGACGTGATGTATGGTAACATTGGCTCGCGGACGCGCCTTGACTTCACGGTCATCGGCCCGGCTGTCAATATCGCCTCACGGCTTGAATCGCTAACAAAAGAAGTAAAGCGGCCTGTGCTTCTTTCCAAGGCTTTTGTCGACATGGCTGGTTGCCGACGCGATATGGAAAGCCTGGGCTCCTTTCCTCTAAAAGGTCTCGGCGAACCCGTCGACGTCTTTGCTTTCGCTGCAAAAGACAAACTGCCGCAGAAAGCGGAGCCAACCGCCGGGTGAAGATTGGGTCCGACGGGGCGTAAATTCGGTACGGCGCGATTCAGTCGGTAGTAAAACGTGAAATGGCAAAGGGGTGTCCCGGTATATAGATCTTCCTATATTGTGAGGTGGATCATGACGGTAGCTGCCTTAATTTTGGGATCGTTCTGCGCGTACGAACATTAACTAAGGGTTGATTCTATCGGCTCGACCACGAGGGTGCCAGTCACCCATAATACTCTGACAAGGAGAAAACAGATGAGAAAAATCCTGACCCTGGCGTTTTCAGCGGCATCGTTGATCGTTGCGGGCACCGCTGCGGCACGTGCAGCCGACATGCCGGCGACCTATAGCGAGGAACCCGATGAGCGCAATGGCGTAAAGATCGGCTATCTCGAGTGCGATATCGGCGGCGGCGTTGGTTATGTGCTCGGTTCGGCCAAGGAAATGGATTGCACTTTCCATTCAACGGTCGGGCGCGCTCGCGTTGATCACTATACCGGCGCGATCAGAAAGATGGGTGTCGACCTCGGGTTTACGACCCGCAGCCGGCTTGTCTGGCTGGTTTTCGCGCCGACAGCCGGCTATCATCGTGGTTCTCTGGGCGGCCTTTATCAGGGCGCTACCGTTGAAGCCACTGTCGGTGCCGGCGTCGGCACGAATATTCTCGTTGGTGGCACCTCCGGCTCCATCCAGCTGCAGACCGTGAGCGTTACGGGTCAGCTCGGCTTGAATGTTGCGGCTACCGGTACATCGGTGACGCTGACGTCTGCCGATTGAGTATTCGGTTAAAGTCCTGACCAATATGATATGGCCGCTCCTGCCTGGCGCTGGAGCGGCCTTTTCCGTCGTGGCGGCGACAGCCAGCTTTGCACACCAGCGTCTTCAGCGCGAAATCGGTTTATCCATGCACCCTCGCAGCGCTATAGCTATGTAAACCCTAGCGATTCTTCGGAGCCAGAATCATGACCGATACCGTCACCGATCGTTTTCTTCGTTATGTTGTTGTCGATACGCAATCGGACCCGTCTTCGGTTACGCAGCCTTCCACTGCGAAGCAGAAGAATCTCGGGCGCATGCTGGTTGAGGAATTGCTGGCGATCGGGCTTGCCGATGCCCATCTGGACGAACACGGCTATGTCTATGCCACCATTCCATCGAATGTCGACAAGCCGGTCCCCGTCATCTGCTTCTGCTCGCATATGGACACAGCGCCCGATTTCACCGGAACGAACGTCAAGCCGCAAATCCTGCGGAACTACGCCGGCGGCGATATTCGCCTTAGCGCCGATGCGCAGCAGGTCATTCGGGTTGACGAACACCCTGCCCTGCAAGATCAGATCGGCAACGACATCATCACGTCGGATGGCACGACACTCCTTGGCGCCGACGACAAGGCCGGTCTCGCCGAAATTGTCGCAGCCGCCCAATATCTCGTCGACAATCCCGATATCCGCCACGGCACCATCAAGCTGCTGTTCACGACGGACGAAGAGATCGGGCGTGGGGTCGACAAGGTCGATCTGAAGACGTTGGGAGCACAATTTGCCTATACGGTCGATGGCGAAACGGCGGGTCATATAGAAGACGAGACTTTCTCCGCCGATAGCGTCGAGATCGTCATCCAGGGCGTCGCCATTCATCCGGGCTTCGCCAAAGGCAAAATGGAAAACGCCATCAAGATAGCCGGCGCGATCATCGACAGGCTGCCGAAGGACATGGCGCCGGAAACGACGGACGGACGCGACGGCTTTATCCATCCCACCGGGATCAGCGGCTTGATGGAAAAGGCTTCGCTCGGTTTCATCATCCGCGATTTCGAGGAAGCCGGCCTTGCTGACAAGGAGGCTATGCTGGAAGCGATCGTCAAGGACGTCATGGCCGCCTATCCCGGCTCCTCGCATAAGTTTACCGTCAGACATCAGTACCGCAACATGAAGGTGATCCTCGATCGCCATCCGGAAATCGTTGAAAACGCTGTGGAGGCTATCCGTCGTGCCGGCATGGCACCGGTGCGAGGCAGTATTCGCGGCGGCACGGATGGCTCCAGGCTCTCTTTCATAGGCCTGCCTTGCGCCAATATCTTTGCCGGCGGTCATGCCTTTCATTCACCGCTGGAATGGGTGAGCCGACAGGACATGGAAAAGGCCGTCAAGACGCTCGTGGAGTTGGCGAAGGTCTGGGAAGAACGTTCCTGAATTCTTGCCAGAATAGGCCTTGCTTCCTCCATGGAAACCAGCAACCCCGTCGTGAAATAGCGCATTTTCTCCTGCACGAAATTTAATCTCGTTGTCATTATGCAAGTCATCCGTGAATTTTTATATTGAAGCATTACTAAATTAGATTATTCTGTAATTTAGTCTTGGGAGGAAAGGAGAATAGGTAAACCCCTTTATTCCAACTCTACGGTGCGCGCGCTCCGGCAATCAGAAACAGACTGTCACAAAGTCTAAGCTGAAACGGAGTTTAGTCATGAGAATACAATCTTCACGGATGGCAATTGCTGCATCCGCACTTCTTTTATTGGCCTCGACGAGCTATGCGGAACCCGGTGGCGGGACGGATCACGGCGGCAGCCAGTCCGGAAGCGGCGGACTGGGCGCTGGCGTCGGCGTATCGGTCGGAGGCATCAATGCCGGCTTAGGTGCCGGGCTGGGTTCAAATGGGCTTGGTGCCGGCCTCGGCGCTTCCATAGGCGGAAAGAACGGCGTCAATGCCGGAGCGGGTACTTCGGTATCCGGAACGAGCGGCGTTAACGCAGGTGTCGGGGCTTCCGTTGGTGGCTCCAATGGCATCAATGCCGGAGCGGGTGCTTCCGTATCCGGAACGAGCGGCATTAATGCCGGTGCTGGCGCCTCCGTTGGCGGCTCAAATGGCGTTAATGCCGGCTTGGGAGCGTCGGTTAACGGTTCCGGGGTCAATGCTGGCCTTGGCGCTTCGGTTGGCGGTTCGGGTGGCATTAATGCCGGTGGGGGCGTTTCCCTCGGAGGATCCGGAGCGGGTGTCGGCGTTGGTGTCGGCATTGGCGGATCCGGAGGCACAGGTTCCGGCGGCAGTGGCACCGGCAGCGGGTCCGGAGGCAAGGGCTCGGGCGGCATTGGCACAACAATCGGCGGCCTGGGCGGTACGGGCGGTACAGGACTTGGGTCGGGACGTTCCGGCACAGGATCGAGCACCCGCACACTCGCCGCCTTCCGTACCATGTCGAGTGCCGAGCAGAAACGTATGCTGATTGCCTGTCGTCAGGTGACGGCATCCGGCAATTTCGATGCAGGCCTTGTCAGCCTTTGCCGGCTGCTGCGCAGCACAGCTAGCGCCGGTGGCCTGTAGGTGGCCGGCGTCAAGGGGGCTTGATGTCCCTCTTTCGCTTCGGTTCTAAGGTCCGCGCCCTGGCTGCTATATCGCCAATGGGCGCGGACGCCTGTTCAGCCTACCAATCCGCGCGGGTCACATTGTCGATCACCTGCCGGCTGCGGCGCAGCATCATGCCTGGCGCATCCACCGCTTTGCTCAAAAGGTTTCGTGCGTCTGCAAGGGGATGAAATCCGGCCCTTTCTTCCATCACGGGAGACGGAGCATCGTCTGCAACAGGCAGAGCAGCCTCTGCATAGTCCGGATTGCTTGTTATCAGCGGATCCCGCGTTTCACATTGCGGCATGCAGCGGTCAAAATGCTCCACCTCCGCGGATGACGCGACCTTCGTATTCCCCGCATCGGCGCGAACAACACGCTTTGCCGGCGCGCTGCTCTTGATCATGGCTGCAAGCGGCGAAGGCTGCGGAATTGGCACCGACACCAGCGATCTTGTAGGGCTTGTGTCGACTGCCAACTGTAATCTGTTCATTGCGAATTGTTGTGCGGATGCCGCGCCATTGATCGCGATGCGGCCACCCTCGTCGATGAGCCGGATCGAGCGGTCGGCAGGGCCGGTTTGGACGATCAGATAGAGGGCGCCGACAACAGTGCCGCAAACCGCGAGCCCGCAACCCAGCCTGCGAGTCGTTTCGCTTTGACCATTCCACCATTTCACGGGCTGCATATCCATCGACCGCTCCTTTGGGAAAATCTCGAATAGCCATTCTCATGAAAACTGTGGCGCGGCTTTTACCGAAACGTGGCCAATTGCAGGCTTTTCGCAAAGAAATGTTGATGAATGCGTTTCGCACATCGGGTCGTGGCTAACACGGTCGATCAGATCGGAGCGCTGCCACTGAAAGACAATATTAACCATGTTTCTCAAAAGTCCCGCTCATCCATAAGTATTAACTAAATAAATTGAAGTTCTACTTTGGAGGTATTCTGTCGAGACTATCGCCGCCGCCGCCGCGGTTCCGACCTGCATTGCCAGCGAATCATATATGTGCTTATTTTATTATATTCTGATATTTTTTGGGGCTTATGCGAAGGGGAATGTGAATGCTGAGAATGCTCCGCGGCGCCAGCCTTATCGGTATCGCAATGACCGTAGCAGCGCCATCCGCAATTGCCGCCACCACAAGCGCCAACATGACGGTTACCATTACTATCCAGGCGCAATGCACGATCCAGAGTGCCAATAATCTCAACTTCGGCACCAACGGCGTCATCACCAGCAATATCGATCAAGCAACCACCATCGGTGTGCAATGCACGTCCGGGCAGACCTATAATGTCGGCCTGAGCGCCGGCGCTGGAGCTGGCGCGACAACGGCCGTCCGTGTCATGACAGGACCAGCAAGTGCGACGATCAATTATGCGATCTATACCGACTCCAATCGAACGCAGACCTGGGGCACGACCATAGGGACGGACACCGTCTCGGGGACAGGAAACGGCGCGGTCCAGAACATAAATGTCTATGGCCGAGTACCTCCGCAAACCACACCGGCTGCGGGCGTCTACACAGATACCGTAGCGGTTACCGTCACCTACTGAAAACTCACAAATCTGGGAGGCCGTCATGCAACGCATGTTGCCATGCATTGCCGCGACTATGCTTTTGCTGTTCAGTGCTTACGAAATAAACGCAGCCTCGCTGCGGGTAGCGCCCACAAGCCTGGAGCTTGTAGCGCCGGCTGCTGCCACCGTCTTGAATCTGGCTAATGACGGAGACCATCCAATCAACGTCCAGATACGTGTCTTCAAGTGGAGCCAGGCGGGCGGGATAGAGACCTTGGAACCGACCAGGGATGTCGTTGCCAGTCCTCCCGCGACGCGGATGAATCCGAACGCACAGTATGTGGTCAGAGTGGTTCGTACGAGCAAGGCGCCCGTCAAGGCGGAGGAGACCTATCGGGTCATCGTTGATGAACTCCCCGACCCTGCCCGTGCGCGCGCCGGCACGGTCACGCTCATCATGCGTCAGTCCATTCCGGTCTTCTTCAAGCGGCCGGACGTAAAGCCCGCCGATATCGTCTGGAGCCTCAAACGACAGGGCAACAGCCTCTCTCTGACCGGCAAGAACAATGGCGGCAGCCGCTTCCGTCTGTCGAACGTAACTCTGATACAAGGCCCAACGAAGATCAGCAGCCGTAACGGGCTGGTCGGATACGTACTTGCTGGCGCGACGATGCAATGGCTGATGGGAACCGCAAAGTCCCTCACCGGCAGCGTCGTAACACTCCATGGCCAGAGCGATCTTGGGCCGTTCGATGCTGAAGTTGCCGTTAATCAACGGTAGTGCCAGCGCCGTTTGCATATGCATGCTTTTCTCAGTTTCGGCGCTGCGTGCTCAGGAAGTGCCCGATTTGCCGGCAAGCACAGCCATGGCAGGCCAACCGGTGGCCACGCTGGACGTCTACCTCGAAGTATTCATCAACAACGCGTCGATGAAGATGATCGGCAATTTCAAACAGCGTCCGAATGGCTCGCTCGCTGCAACCGCAGAAGAGCTGCGCGAAGTCGGCATTAAGCCGCCGGCCGGCGCTGACGATAAGCTGATCGAGCTCAGCACCTTGCCCGGCCTGTCATATCAGGTCGACATAGAGACGCAGCGTCTTTACGTGCAGACGACCGACGAAGGGCGCGCAGCTCGCGTCATCAATGTCAGGCAACAGCAGGACAATGCAGTCCCTGCACCCCAGTCCGGCTATGGCGCCGTCCTCAACTATTCCCTCTACGCAAGTTCCAACGGTCTCTTTCAAGGCAATTCGAACATGTTCCAGGGAATATCCGGATCTTTCGATGCACGCCTCTTCAGCCCCTATGGCACGCTCAGCCAGTCCTTCCTCGCCGGATATTCCGAAGGCAGTCTTGACGGCATAACCCGCCTCAACACGACCTGGAGCTACTCCGATCCGAAGAACCTTGTTACCTATCGCGCCGGTGACCTGACCACCGGCGGCCTGTCATGGACTCGGCCAGTCTATTTCGGCGGTATTCAGTTTCAGCGCAATTTTGCGCTGCGCTCGGACCTGGTGACGGAACCGCTGCCCTCATTTGCCGGGACGGCCGCGGTTCCTTCGACGCTCGATATCTATACGCAGAACGTGCGCACCTATTCCAGCGATGTTCCCGCCGGGCCTTTCCAGGTGACCAACCTTCCTGTCTTTTCCGGAGGTGGGCAAGCAACCATCGTGCTGCGCGACAGCCTCGGGCGCGAAACCACGCAGACCTTGCCGTTTTATTCCTCCAATTGGCTTCTGCGTCAGGGCCTTTTGGACTTTTCCGCCGAACTCGGCACTCCGCGTCTCAATTTCGGAACTGATTCCAATGACTACGACGGTCGTATCATGGGCGCCGCCACCGCTAGGTACGGCCTGACCGATTGGCTGACACTGGAAGGCCACTTCGAAGGCGGCGCCGATCTTTTGAATGGCGGCGCTGGGACCGCTTTTCCGGTCGGCTCATTCGGCGTCGCTTCCATAGCGGGCGCAGCAAGCAAAAGCGGGTCGCGTTCCGGCGCGCTGATGAACGCCGCATTCGAGCTCAGCTATGACAGATGGGCCCTCTATGCCCGGGTGCAACGGACCTTTGGCGATTATGACGACATCGCTTCGGTTTCCGCGCGGCCCACAACCAGCATTGCCGGAGATGTAAGCATTCTCAGCGCCGGTGTGCCGCGCGCCATCGATCAGGTTACGCTCAGCGTACCAACGCCGCTCGATCTTTCCAGTCTCAACCTGTCTTACACGAACCTCGAAAGCGCGGACGGCACCAGGAACAAGATCGCGGGTCTTTCCTACAGTCAGACGTTCAAGCATGCGACAGTCTATGCGAGCGCCTTCACCGACCTCGACAACCGAAGCAATTTCGGGTTCTTTGCCGGCCTTTCCATTCCCTTCGGTGGCAATATCACGGCCAATACCGGCGTACAGGGCGGGCCTAACGGCCTCGACGTCGTCGCCGACGTTTCCAAGTCGATGCAGCAGGAGGATGGCAGTTTCGGCTGGCGGCTGCGCACCTCCGAAGGCGAAGACACCAATCGCGAGGCGGCAATCCGCTATCGGGCGCCCTTTGCCCAGGTCGAAGCTGGCCTCCAGCAGCAGGATCATCAGACCAGCGCCACCGCCCGGCTCGATGGTGCCATTGCCGTTGCGGGCGGCGGCGTCTTTGCCACCAATCGGATCGACGATGCATTTGCCGTCGTCGATGTCGGCGCTCCCGATGTCGAGGTTCAGCAGCAGAACCGGCCGGCCGGCAAGACCAATTCGAGCGGCCGCATTCTGGTGCCCAATCTCAACTCCTATGAACCGAACACCGTCTCCATCGATCCCAAGAACCTGCCCGTCGATGCCGATGTGCCCGCGACGAAGGAAATCGTTGTGCCGGCAGACCGCAGCGGCGTAGTCGTCAAGTTCGGCGTGTCCGAAGCACCGCAAGCAGCCCTGGTTACGATCAAGGACAAGAACGGGGCGCCACTGCGTGCCGGGCTCGGCGGCACCTTACAAGGATCGAACGAAGACTTCGTGGTCGGCTATGACGGTCAGACTTATATTCGCGGGTTGCATGCGAGGAATGCGATCGATGTCTCGCTGGAGGATGGAACGAAATGCCATGCCGAATTCGCCTATAGGCCGCAGCGGGGTGAGCAGGTTGTCATCGACGACGTCAGGTGCTTCTGAAGAGAGGTGAAAGGATGCTGCGTTCGATCATTGTTTTGCTCGTATTGCTGCTGCCTTCGCTTTGCCTGGCGCAAAGCTGTAGCTTCAGTGCCACCAATATGAACTTCGGGGCAGTTGATATCTTGTCCGCTACCCCGGTCACTTCGACATCCACGATAAGTGTAAATTGTTCCGGGGGAGTCCTGGACCTGGGGAAGCGGCTGCTCATTTGCCCGGATATCGGCGCCGGCAGTGGTGGCGCATCTTCGGCTGCGGCACGTCAGATGCTGAACGGTGCCAGTTCTTTGAACTATCAGCTTTATTCCGATAATGGCCGGAGTGTGGTGTGGGGATCGAGCAGCTGGCCCTATCCATCGCGGGCACCGGTCTATGCGCTGACAATGTCCCTATTGAATGGCTCGCTGGTGGGCGCAACCGGTAACCTGACGGTCTACGGCACGGCGCTTGGAACGCCATCGACGGCGCTGCCCGGGTCGTATACCTCCAGCTTCGCATCCGGCACATCATTCTATTACAGCTACAGCAGCGCAACGAACTGTAATGCACCCACCGGAACGACAGGAACCGCGCCGTTTACCGTCAACGCAAGCGTTGCCGCCAATTGCCTGGTGAGCGTCCAAAACATCAATTTCGGAACGCAGGGTGTTCTGAGTGCGAATACCGATGCCTCCGGATCGGTGACGGCAACCTGTACGCCAGGTACGACCTACACGATCTCGTTGAATGGCGGCACAACGAACGCGGCACCGACGGCGCGAAAGATGACGAAGGGATCGGAGACGGTGACCTACGGTCTTTACAAGGATATCAACCGGTCGCAGCCCTGGGGCGATGTCAACACACCGGGCAGCACGGTTGCTGGAACGGGAACGGGCACGGCGCAGCTTTTGACGGTCTATGGCCGCGTCCCGCCACAGACGACGCCCTCTCCAGGCACTTACGTGGATACGGTCGTTGTGACGCTCACCTACTGACTTCGAATTTCAAGCTGCCGCGTGATGCTCTGGCTGACTGGACGGCGCGTCAGACCGCCGCCTGTTTCGACCCGCGGGTCTTGCTGGCGCCAAATTTAGTTTGGCAGAAGGTGACAGCGGTTCGCAACAAACCAAGTCTATGCGCCTCATCTTTTCTGCTGTGCGGCAGAAATCACAGAGGCTAATATTGGCCGGTAACCGTGGACTTTCATGGCGAATTCATGGAGGGAGATCTGGCGTGGCCTGCCGCCCCGCCAGAGATTGCACGCCATCGAGATCAACCCGTTTGCCCTAAGGAGTAGGATGCCTATTCTCGAAACCTCCCGGCTCGTTCTCAGGCCTTGGCAGAATAGCGACCGTGTTCCGTTTGCCGTCGTAAATGCAGATGCGCAGGTTCGCAAATATTACTATCCGAGCCTGCTCACGGCGGCTGAGACGAACGAACTGATCGATGAAGCCAACGAGCAGTTCGCCAAGGAAGGTTTCGGCTTCCTGGCCGTGGAGCGGAAAGCTGATGGCGCGCTGATTGGCGGCGCGGGCCTTTCACGACCAGGGCCGGAAGTTCCGGGTGAATTTCCATTGGAGATCGGTTGGATTCTAGGGCGTGCCTATTGGCGGCAGGGCTATGCGACGGAAATTAGCCAACACTGCCTGGATTTCGCGTGGCAGGAGCTACGGACTCATTGCGTGATCGGTTATACCTCAGCGATCAACACTCCTTCCCGCCGCGTGATGGAGAAGATCGGCATGATCCACGTCGACGGTGGCGATTTCGATGATATCACCGTGCCGCCAGGCAATATTCTGCGGCCGCACGTACTCTATCGCATCGATCGTCCCAAACAAGAAATTCATGAATGAAAAGGGAGTAAGCCGCGACGAGAGCCCAGTGGATCGGTAATCTTGCTTCTTGCCTTAGGCGTGCTTTCACGCGAAAAACTTGCCATGAGTATCCCGACATCTCACCCCTTCGACTTCGATCCGACCTATGGCATGCAGCTCGCGCAATTGCAGGCGATAGAGACACCGGAAGCTCCGGCGGGCTTCGACGACTTCTGGCAGCAGCGCTACAGAGCAGCCCTGGCCATCAATCCGCAACCCAAGCTTCGCCACAGCAAGCAGCCTCACGACAACTGGCACGTCTTCGATGTCAGCTACATGTCGACAGGGTCGTTTCAGATCAATGGCTGGCTGCTTATCCCCCGTAGCGGACAGGTGCGGCGCGGCCTGGTCGTCGGACACGGATATGGCGGAAGAGACCAACCGGAATTCGATTGGCCGGTAGAAGAGACGGCTATCCTTTTTCCCTGCTGCCGCGGGCTCTCCCTCAGCGCCAGCCCCAAAATCCCTTCGGATGCATCGGGCCATGTCCTTTGCGGTATCGAAAGCCGCGATACCTATGTCATCGGCGGCTGTGTGGAAGACATCTGGCTTGCCGTCTCGACATTGGAGACCCTCTATCCGTGGCTTGCTGGCCATATCGGCTATAGCGGCATCAGTTTCGGCGGCGGCATTGGCGCCCTGGCAATTCCTTTTGATGCGCGGATCAGGCGCGGCCACCTCATCGTTCCGACTTTCGGCCACCGGCAACTATGGCTGACACTGCCAACCGGCGGCAGCGCCCAATCGGTGCAGGCTTATCAAGAAAAGCACGGTAGTGTTCTCGAAACACTGCGGTACTTCGATGCTGCGATCGCCGCGCAGCGCATCACCGTGCCGATGCTTGTCGCACCCGCGCTTTTTGATCCCGCCGTCGCACCACCCTGCCAGTTCGCTGTCGCAAATGCGCTGCAGAAAATTAACGAAATCTTCATTCTGGATGCCGGTCACTTCGATTATGCTGGCAGCGAGCAGCAGAATGCGATTCTGCGAGACAAGGTCGGGCAATTCTTCAAGGTGCTATGAACCGCGAATATCTATGCTGGTACAGTCCTCGGCTGCATCGAGACATGGAATTGCTGGTGTTCGGCCATGCCGGCGCCAAGGTATTAGTATTTCCCACCCGCGACGGTCGCTTCTGGGAGTATGAGCAGGTCGGCATCGTCGCCAGCCTCGCGGACAAGCTGAATGCCGGACAGCTTCAGCTCTATTGCATCGAGGGACTGGCAGCCGAAACCTTCTATGCTTTCCATCGCCATCCGGCCGAGCGCATTCGCAGGCACAATGCTTTCGAGGAATATATTCTCAAGGAAGTCCTGCCGCTGATGGCGCAGAATAACGGGCATGAGTGCACCATAGTTCACGGCTGCAGCCTCGGCGCCTTCCAGGCGGCGAGCCTGGTTTTCCGCCACCCTCACCTCTTCCGCAAGCTGGTCGTCTTTTCCGGCCGCTACGACCTGACGATGAAGGTCGAATCCTTCACGGATCTATTCGATGGCTATTACGACGACGAGATCTATTTTCACATCCCGACGCATTTTCTGCCGGGACTTGTCTGCGAGTGGCATTTGGAGAGGCTGCGTCAGATCGATATCGTCATGACGATCGGAGACGCCGATCCCTTCTTCGACAATAATCGCCATCTGAGCCGACTGCTCGCCGACAAGCGGATCGATCATCGGCTGCATGTGTGGGATGGGCGCGCCCATCAGGCAGGTGCATGGCGGCGAATGGCGCCGCTGTACATCTGACGAAGGCAGTAAGTTTCGGGCCGTTCAGGCAAGTCCGGCTGGTATGGGTCGGAGCACCTTGTGTGCGCCATAATCACGCTCGTGGGATTTGCGGTGTTGCCGCTCGGAGCTTGCGGAAAACTCGATAAGAATACGCTCCATCATGCCATCCGGATAGGTTCCGGTGTCGTTCGTTTCGACTTCCGACTGAGCGGTAACGATCTTCATATTCATCTCTAGTCCTCCGGCTCTGCACGGAAACCCTTGATTCCAATATCTGTTCCATTAGTATTCCGGAAAATTGTTAAAAAATTAACTACGTCCGTTAATCAAATCGGGCGCCACGGCATCGAACTTGAATGGCTGGCCGGATTGGAACATTCTTGCAATCATGACGTTCAGTCTCTGATTTGATTGGGGGGCTTGATGTATCGATCCAAATCGCCCAGGGCGCGGTTCTTCTCGTTGCCGGCGAAGCAACTGATATCGGTTTAGACTTTAACTTCGACGTTGAGGTCCGAAGGGATCTTGGCCGGGTTCGCATGCCTTCGATCAATCACTGTCCAATCAGCGGATAGACTGGAGCAGATCATGGCCGTCATCATCACATCGATCATCCTTGCACTCATCGGTCTGGCGCTTGGCGGCGGTGGCCTTTGGCTTGTGCTACTTGGCGGAAGCCCCTTCTATCTTTTGGCCGGCATCGCCTTCCTCCTAACGGCGATCCTGCTTTATATGCGCAAAGAGGCCGCGCTCTGGCTCTACGCGATCTTCGTGCTGGCAGCGCTTGGATGGGCGATATGGGAGGTCGGTTTCGACTGGTGGCAACTCGGTCCGCGCGGCGGGTTGATCATTCTGATCGGTCTCTGGCTATTGACGCCGTGGGTCCGGCGGCCGCTGGGCTTTCGAAGCCTCGACGGTGTTCACTATGGAGCCAATCCATGGCCGCTCGCGATCCCATTGATCATCGCCATTCTCGTTGCCGTCTATTCGATGACGACCGATCCGCACGATCTCTCCGGCGATTTGCCGACGACAATGGCTGCGAATGCCCCGATGGGCGGCGATGTGCCCGATGGTGAGTGGCATCAATATGGTCGAACCTCGTTTGGTCAGCGTTACTCGCCTCTCGACCAGATCAATGCGCAGAACGTCGCGAACCTGAAGGAGGCCTGGCGATATCAGACAGGTGATGTGAAGCGCCCCGATGACATCGGCGAGACGACTTATCAGGTTACGCCGCTCAAGATCGGCGACACGCTTTATATCTGCACGCCCCATAGCCTGGCGATCGCCATCGGTGCGACGGACGGCAAGGAAAAATGGCGTTACGATGCCAATGCCGGCATGAACCCCAACCGACAGCATCAGACCTGCCGCGGCGTCTCTTATTATCATGACAAGGCGGCTGCCGCCGGGGTATCGTGCGCCGATCGTGTCTATCTGCCGACCTCGGATGCCCGGCTGATCGCGCTCGATGCTGCCAACGGCAAGGTTTGTCCGAGCTTTGCCGACCAGGGCATCCTGCATCTTGAAACCGGGATGAAATACAATCCGGCTGGCTATTATTATTCGACCTCGCCGCCCGTCATCGTCGCCGACAAGATCATCATCGGCGGCGCGGTGAACGACAATTATTCCACGCAGGAGCAATCCGGCGTCATCCGCGCGTTCGACGCCCGGACCGGCGCGCTGCTCTGGAACTGGGATTCGGGCAATCCCGATCAGACAGCGCCGCTGCCCGCCGGGCAGACCTATACGACCAACTCACCGAACAGCTGGTCGGTTTCCAGCGCCGACGAAAAGCTCGGCATGGTTTACGTTCCGCTTGGCAACCAGACGCCAGACCAGCTTGGCATGGGCCGCAGCGCCAATGTCGAACGCTTCTCCTCCTCTGTGGTCGCGCTCGACATCAATACCGGCCAGCTCAAATGGGTGCAGCAATTCGTCCATCACGATCTCTGGGATATGGACGTGCCGGCCCAACCCGTGCTGGTCGATCTGACAAAGGCCGACGGCAGCACGGTTCCCGCATTGGTCGCTTCCACCAAGCAGGGCGACATATACGTGCTCGATCGCCGCACGGGTGCGCCCATCATTCCTTTCAAGGAAATACCGGCGCCGAGCGGCACCATTCCCGAGGACCACGCCTCCCCGACCCAGCCCATCTCCGATTTGACCTTCTCGCCGCCGCCCTTGCAGGAAAAGGACATGTGGGGCGTCTCGCTGTTCGATCAGCTCGCCTGCCGTATCTCTTTTCACCAGCATCAATATGAAGGCCGCTACACGCCACCATCGCTGCGCGGCTCCATCATCTTTCCCGGCAATTTCGGCACCTTCAACTGGGGCAGCGTCGCCGTCGACCCCGAACGGCAGATCATGTTCGGCATGCCGACCTATCTCGCCTTTACCTCCCGACTGGTGCCGCGCGCCGAGATCGCCCCAAAGGGAGCCGGCGACAAGGGCAGCGAACAGGGACTCAACCGAAATGAAGGCTCACCCTATGGCGTCTATATGGGTCCATTCGTCAGCCCGCTCGGCATTCCCTGCCAGGCACCGCCTTGGGGCTATGTCGCCGGTGTCGATCTGAAGACCGGCAAGATCGCCTACAAGCACAAGAACGGTACCGTCCACGACATGACGCCCCTGCCCCTTCCCTTCAAGGTCGGGGTTCCCGGCATCGGCGGCCCGATCATCACCAAGGGCGGAGTGGCGTTCCTGGGGGCAGCCGTGGACGATTATCTCAGGGCCTATGACGTGACGACAGGCAGGCAGCTTTGGCAGGCACGCCTACCGGCAGGCGGTCAAGCGACGCCGATGACCTATACGGCCAGCGACAACAAGCAATATGTCGTGATGGTGGCCGGTGGTCACGGTTCCGTGGGAACGAAACCGGGCGACTATGTGATCGGCTATACGCTACCATGACCCGATGATGGAGCGGCGCTAAGCCGATCCCTTCTGCCACACGCAGTCTAGCTCTTTGAAGAGCGGCGGTTACCCTCGGCGACGTTGCTTTCGGAATCCGTTGCAGGTTCCCAACCAAACACGCTGCGGCCGCCATAGGAGAAGGAGCGGTCGAACTCGCCGGCAACGATTTCCTTGAGATCGGGGCCTGTCACGTAACGTTCCAGCATTCTCGACTGGTCATCCAGGCGCTTCAGCGCCGACAATTCCTCGTCACGACCGAGACGCCCCTTCCTGACGGCGGATTTCATCACGTTGATCGTCTCGTCATAGACCTTCAGCGGCACCGGAAAAGGATGCCGGTCCTTGCCACCATGGGCGAGCGAGAAGCGCGCGGGGTCGGAGAAGCGGCAAGGTGCGCCGTGAACCACTTCGGCGACCATCGCCAAAGCCTTCACCGTGCGCGCGCCAACCCCAGGCGTCAGCAGCAGCTCCTCGAAATCCACCGGACCGCGCTCGACCGCGGCGGCAAGATTTCCATGCAGGCGCCGCATGTTCACGTCTTCCTGGCGCACATCATGATGTGCCGGCATGACGAGGTATGGCAGCATCGGCTGTGCTTCTTGTTTGTCAATTACTGGAGATTTCCCTTCCAGTGCATTGAATTCACGAATGATTTTATCTGGTCCTAATGAGGCAAGCAGATCCAGCTGACCGTCGCGGGAACGCTCGGCACGCCGATCGGCAAGATTGACGATCTCGCCCTGCTCGCGCCCCTCGATAGCCGCGTGCGGCGAATCCAGGAAGCTCGTCAAACCCTCCGATAGCCAGTGATATCGGCGTGCTTGCCGGCGTTCGTCGTTCATGCCCTGCTGGATGACGACCCACTTGCCGTCGTCGGCGACGATGAAGCCATGCAGGTAGAGGTCGAAGCCATCTTGCACGGCTGCGCTGTCCACCTTCGCGATCAGCCGGCTCTTCATGGCAAGGGACGCGCCGTCGATACCGACGCGATCGCCGATATCAAGCAGTTCGCCCGGCGTCTTGCGCGATTGCGCGCCGCGGCCGCCGCAGACATGGATGCCAAGTTCGCCGGATAGCGGCGTCAGGCCGCGCTTCAGGGCGCCAAGGACACTCGTCGTGATCCCCGAGGAATGCCAATCCATGCCCATGACGGCGCCGAAAGACTGGAACCAGAAGGGATTGGCGAGGCGGCGAAAGAGCTCGTCGCGACCGTAATGCTGCACGATCGCCTCGGTGATGACGGCGCCCAGGCGCGTCATGCGGTCCCCAAGCCAGCGCGGCACGCGACCGCCATGCAGGGGAAGATCAGCTTTGCCGGCTCTCTGTGCCAAATCCACAACTCTCGTACTTTACCGCGGCATTATAGTCCCGGTAGCCGAGATATGCCATTCGCAAGGTGCAGCGATCAGCAGAGGCACGAAATATGAATTGTGATGAGGTTAAGCCGACGCCGCAGCCGGCGCAAAATCCTGCATCGCACCTGAAAAAGACTTGGGCAATGGGGAGGCGTAGGAACTGCGCTTGCTGGTGGATAGGCCCAGCGACACCAAAGCTTCGGCCTGTTTGACCGCTGCGGCGACACCATCCACGACCGGGATGCCGTAGATCGATTGCAGCTGTCTTGCGAGATCCGTCATGCCGGCGCAGCCGAGGACAATGGCCTCCGCCCCGTCTTCAGCGAGCGCTCGCTCGATTTCCGCCCGCAGCTTTCCGATTGCACTCGAAGACGAATCTTCAAGCTCGAGCACGGGGATATCGGAGGCGCGAACCTTCGCCCGCGCGCCCATGCCATAACGATGGACAAGATTGTCGATGAGGATGCGCGAGCGTTCGAGCGTCGTCACCACGCTGAAGCGCTGTGCCAGGAAGCCGGCCGTGGCTACGGCTGCTTCACACAGACCGACGACAGGTACATCGCAGAACATGCGTGCGGCTTCCAGACCGGTGTCGTCGAAACAGCAGATGATCGCGGCGTCATAGCCTTCGGCCTGCCTCTCCTTCAGCTCGCGCAGCATGCCCGGCACGGCTATCGCACCGTCGTAATAGCCCTCGATCGAAGCCGGTCCCATCTGCGATGTGGCGGCGATGATCTCCGTGCCGGGACCTGCCACCGCGCGTGCAGCTATTGCCGCCTTTTCCGTCATGGAAACGGTCGTATTCGGATTGATAAGCAGCAGGCGCATGATCTCAACTTTTCTTGGCTTGGCGGCGGCCGAGCATGGTCATGATCGCAAGCGCCAACAGGATAATTGTAAAGGAAAAGAGCGTGGTCACTGTTCCAAGCGCATAAAGCACCGGCGTCGTGACATTCGTCGTCATGCCGTAGATTTCGAGCGGCAGGGTATTGTAGGTGCCTGATGTCATTAGGGTGCGGGCAAACTCGTCATAGGATAGCGTGAAGCCGAAGAGGCCGACGCCGATCAGGCTCGGAGCAATCATCGGCAACACCACATGGCGGAAGGTTTGCCAAGAGCTGGCGCCAAGATCGCGGGCTGCCTCCTCATAGGCCGGCGAAAACCGGTTGAAGACGGCAAACATAATCAGCACGCCGAACGGCAAGGTCCAGGTGAGATGCGCGCCGAAGGCGGAGGAATACCACGCCGGCGCGATGCCACCCTGCTGAAAGACGACGCCGATCCCAAGCGAGATGATGATCGACGGCACGACGAGGCTGGCGACAGTCGCATAGAACAGGAATGTAGAGCCGCGAAAACGGCGACGGAAGGCAAGCCCGGCAAGCAGCGAGACGACGACGGTTACGATCATGACCATCACGCCGAGGATCAAGGAACGCTGGAACGATGCGCCGAAGTCTCCGACCGCCTGCTTCTCGAAGAGGTTGGCGAACCAATGCAGCGAGACGCCATTCAACGGGAAGGTCAGGCCGCCGTCAGGCCCCTGGAAAGACAGAATGATGACCGCCGAGAGCGGACCATAGAGAAACAGCACGAAAATCGTGAAGAAGATTGCGAGAAGATAGAATTCCAGGCCGCGCTTTTCACTGTTCATCTTAGAGTTCCTTGCGGATGTCGACGATGCGCAGGATGGCAGCGACCATCAGCAATACGACAATCAGAAGCACGACCGCATTGGCGGCGGCGGCGGGATATTGCAGCAGCGACATCTGGTTCTTCATCATCAGCGCAATGGATGCGCTCTGGCCACCCGACATCACCTGCACGGTGGAGAAATCCGCCATGACGAGCGTGACGACGAAGATGCTGCCGATCGCCATGCCCGGCTTGGCAAGCGGGATGACGACATTCCACAGCACCTGCCATCCGCTGGCGCCGGCATCCCGCGCCGCTTCGAACAGAGAACGGTCGATACGCATCAGCGTGTTGAAGATCGGTGTCACCATAAACAGCGTGTAGAGATGCACCATAGCAAGTACGACAGCGAAATCGGAATAAAGCAGCCATTCTATCGGCTTTGGGATCAGGCCCATTTCGATCAGCGTCGAATTGACAAGTCCGTTGCGCCCGAGGACGGGTATCCACGAGATCATGCGAATGATGTTGGAGGTCATGAAAGGCACGGTGCAGACGAGGAAAAGGATCATCTGGGTCGAGGTGCGCCGAATATGGAAAGCCAGAAAATAGGCGACCCAGAAGCCGATGAAGAGCGTCAGCGCCCAGACAATTGCTGTGAATTTCAATGTGTTGAGGTAGGTTTTCCATGTAACCCACGAACCGAGCGTATCGGTGTAATTGGCGGTCAGGAATGCCGGATAGAGGCCAGCGAAATCATAATCCCAGAAACTGACGATGCCGATCATGGCGATCGGCAACAGGAAGAAGAAGCCGAGAATGAGAAACAGCGGCGTTGCCTGCAGATAGGCGACGGCCCAGCCGGGCACGGCAAATCCACGCCCGGGCTTCTGAGTTTCCTGCTCCGCATCCGAGGAAGCGATTGTCGCCATAGTCCGGCCTCTCCATTGCAAGGATCCTCTCCCCGTTTTTGAAGGGGAGAGGAAATGATCGATCGCAGCTTAGGCAGCGATGAATTCGTTCCAGCGACGAACCATGTAGCGGTCCTCGTCCATGACCGAGTTCCAGCAGGCGACGGCACCCATGCGGGTTTCGAAGGAGCCGCCATCGCGAACGGCACCCGCCTTCTCCATCACCTTGCCTTCCGGAGAGAGGATATCGCCCTGCGCCGGTTTGCCTTCGATCCAGTAGCCCCATTCGTCGGCCGACATGAAGTTCTTGGCCGTTTCCATGCAGGCGGAGTAATAGCCCTGACGGTTGAGGTAGCCGCCGACCCAGCCGGAGGTGTACCAATTGATATATTCATAAGCCGCATCGAGCTGTGCGCCCTTGAGATGCGAGGCGAGGCCGAGGCCGCCGCCCCAGGCACGATAGCCTTCCTTAAGCGGCTGGAAGGTGCAGGCAATACCCTTGGAGCGGACTGCGGCAACCGCCGGCGACCACATGGACTGGATGACCACTTCGCCCGATGCCATCAGATTGACGCTCTCGTCGAAGGACTTCCAGAAAGCGCGGAACTGGCCATCGCCCTTGGTCTTGATCAGGAAGTCGATGGTCTTGTCGATTTCCGCCTTCGTCATGTTGCCCTTGTCGGCATATTTGATCTTGCCGGCAGCTTCCATGATCATCGCGGCGTCCATGATGCCGATGGACGGGATATTGAGGATCGCGGTCTTGCCCTTGAAGGCCGGATCGAGAATGTCGGCCCAGCTGGTGATCGGACGACCGGTGAGATCGGGACGGATACCGAGCGTGTCGGCGTTATAGATGGTCGGAACCATCGTCATCCACTGCGTCGGCTCCTTGGCGAATTTCTTCGAGCCCTGCCCTTCGACAAAGCCCACCGTGTGCGGCGCCGTGCCCTGCGCGATGACGCTGTCGGGCTTCAGCTTGCCGTTGATGAAGAGCGGCACGATCTTGTCGTAATATTTGAGCTTCTTGACGTCCATCGGCTGCATGACGCCGGTCGGGAAAACCTTCTTGGCGATCCAGTATTCGATGTCGGCGATATCGTAGCTGTTCGGCTGCGTCACGGCTCGCTGTGCCGCGGCATCCGAATCGGTCGCCGTCATCTCGAGCGTAATGCCGAGATCGGCCTTGCACTTCTCCGCAATGGCATTGATGTTCGAAACGCCGGTACCGAACTGGCGCAACGTGATGTTCGATTGCGCCCAGATGGTCGGAAAGCCGGTGATGGCGCCGGAGCCGGCCATGGCGCCGAGAGCGGCAGCGCCGGTCTTCAGCAGCGAGCGGCGGGAAATGCCTTTCGTCGTCTTGGTAGTCTTGGTTTCAGTCGTCATGTCAGTTCCCCTTTTTTGATAGTTTGGATTCATGCGGATACACGGCCGAGAAGGATTGCATCCTCCTGAGCCCAACTCAGTGAGACGGCGTCGCCGACGGCGATCGATCTGGCGGCAGCATCGTCGTTGCTTGCGATGACGGTGAAATCGTCGCTACCGGCGCCGATGACGGTGATCTTCAGCGTTGCGCCGCGATATTCGACATTGGAGACGACGCCGTTGAAGCCCAGCCCTTTTTCCGATGGCTGCGAAAGCCGAACGCGGTCGGTGCGCACGGCGATGTCTACGGCTTCGCCGACGGCGCGACCTGCCCCTTTCACCGAGAAGCCCTGCCCTTCCGGCGCGGTCATGGTGATCACGCCGTCTTCGCTCGACGTTATGCGACCGGACAAGACGTTATGGTCACCCATGAAGCGGGCAACGAAAGCCGTCGCGGGATGTTCGAAAACCTCCCGTGGCGATCCCGCCTGCTCGATCCGGCCGTCATTCATGATGACCATGATATCGGCGAGCGCCATGGCCTCTTCCTGACTGTGCGTGACATGGACGAAAGTTATACCGAGCGACTTCTGCAGCTTCTTCAGTTCTGCTCGCATGCGGATCTTCAGGAAGGGATCGAGCGCTGACAGCGGCTCGTCCAACAGCAGAGCTTCCGGATCGGTGATCAGGGCGCGGGCCAGCGCGACACGCTGTTGCTGTCCGCCTGAGAGCTGAGCCGGACGGCGGGTCGCATAGGCTTCCATCTGCATGAGCTTCAGCATGTCGAGCGCCTTCGCGCGGCGCTCCTCCTTGTCGACACCCTTCATCTTCAGGCTGAAGGCGACATTGTCGATAAGGTCCAGATGGGGAAACAGCGCATAGGACTGGAACATCATCGCCGTGCCACGTCTGGCGGGCGGGAAGTCGGTGACGACGGTATTGCCAAGCCTGATGTCGCCCGAGGAAATCCCCTCGTGACCCGCAATCATGCGCAAGGTCGATGTCTTGCCGCAACCGGATGGGCCGAGGAAACAGCAATAGGAGCCCGCCGGTATCTTCAGACTGATCGCATGGACTGCCGTAGTCGTGCCGTAGACCTTCGAAACGGACACTATATCGATCTCTGCCGCTTTCGACATCATCTTCCCCTGTGGTTTGGGAAAGACATTGCATCAATCGTGCCAGTTTTGCGGAGAATGACTAACAGACTGAATTTACTTAATTTTAGCCCGAGAGAGAAATTGTGCTTCCCAATAGGCAGTCATGAATCTGCACAGGAAATAGGCTATTGTGCGCGATTTATGCAAAATATCGTATACAATTTTGGCTCCGTTTGCATCAGATTTCGTTTAACTTCCGCGCGAAACCTGTCTATCATTGCAGCCAGTTACTCAGGCTACCGATCATGAATTCTTCAGCAGATGCGCTTTTGACGCCCGGCGACGCTACCGACAGCGGCGCGCAACAGATCCGCGAGGCCATTCGCGACGCGATCGTCGAGCGCCGGCTCGCACCCGGAACGAAACTGTCCGAAAGCGATGTCGGCGCTCTCTTCAGCGTCAGCCGGACTCTGGCACGTGCCGCCCTGCAGGCTCTTTCCTATGAAGGACTCGTCAGCGTCGAAAAGAACCGAGGCGCTTTCGTCGCCTATCCATCGCCCGAGGAGGCGCGACAGATATTCGCTGCGCGTCGCCTGGTCGAGCCGGGGATACTGAGATCGGCAGCCGAACGTATCACCGCACCTCAGCTCGCACAGCTCCGGCAGCTCCTCGTGGAAGAAGGCCGCTTGATGGGAGAGCGCGGTCAACCCGCGCGCCGGGCCGAGATCAAGGCCTCGGGCGACTTTCATCTCATGCTCGCGTCGATATCGGGCAATCTTATCATGCAGCGCTTCATGGAGGAGCTTGTCGCCCGCTCCTCGCTGGTAATCGCGCTCTACGGACAATCAAGCGCCTCCAGTTGCGGCCATGCCGAGCATGGCGATATCATCACCGCACTGGAGCGCAAGGATGTCGACACAGCCTGTAACCTAATGCTTCATCATATCGCCCATATCGAGGCCGATCTCGACCTACGTGAGCGCAAGAGCTTCGGCCTGAAAGAAGCGTTCGAGCGGTAAGATATCCGTCATCCAGACGGTTCGCGCCCGACCGGTAGCCATGGATTCAAGGAGAAAAAATTGAGCACGATCGAAACGCTCTTCACCCGGGCCAAGCTTGCCGATGGCACTATCAAGGATATCGGCGTCACGGGCGGGCGGATCGTGTCGATCACGGAGACCGGAGCGCCGATCTCTGCCTCCGAGCTCATCGACCTCGAAGGCGCCCTCGTGGTGCCGGGCTTCGTCGAAGGGCACATTCATCTCGACACCAGCTTCTACGGTGACGCCTGGATACCGCACAAGCCCTGCACCAACGGCTTCGATGTCCACGAGCGCGTCGCCTTCCAGGCGCAAAACATGGCGCAGGCCGCACCGATGGACGAAAGGGCCAGAAACCAGCTCGACCTCTGCATCGCCAATGGCAGCACATATATGCGCAGCCATGTCATGGTGGACGGTTCCGTTGGATTGAAGTCGCTGGAGACTGTGCTTGCCGTACGCGAAGAATACCGCGGATTGATCGACATCCAGCTCGTTGCCTTTCCGCAAAGCGGCATTTTGAAAAGCCCCGGCACGCCCGAGCTTCTGGATCAGGCGATCGCCATGGGTGCCGATCTCGTCGGTGGGCTCGATCCTGCAAGCTTCGATCGTGATGTCGAAAAACATCTCGATGTCGTTTTCGGCGTCGCCGAGAAGCATGGCGTCGATGTCGACATCCATCTTCATGACGGCGGCACGCTCGGGCTCTTCACCATCGAGCAGATCTGCGCTCGCACCCGCGCGCTCTCCATGGGCGGACATGTCGCGATCAGCCACGCCTATGGTCTTGGCGATCTCTCGATCGAGGCGGCTAAGCGTGCCGCGGCTCTCATCGCCGAGAGCGGTGTCTCCATCATGACCAACGCACCCGGCGCCCACACCTTCCCGCCCGTCGCCCCGCTTCGGACTGCCGGTGCCACCGTTTTCAGCGGCAGCGACAATATCCGCGATTCATGGTGGCCCTATGGCGATGGCGACATGCTGGGCCGCGCCATGATGATTGGCTATCGGTCCGGCTTCTATACCGACGACGAATTGAAGACCGCCTTCGATGTGGTGACGGAAGGCGGCGCCAAGGCCTTGCGCCTGGAGGGCTATGGCTTGAAAATCGGTGCCAAAGCCGATTTCGTTACCCTGAAGGCAGACCACGTTCCGGAGGCCGTCGTTGCTGTGCCGAAAGGACGCGCTGTCTACAAGGCGGGCAAGCTCGTCGCCAGAGACGGGGCCGTCCTGCGGCGCTGACCGAGCACTAGTGCTACGAATCGGCAAGCGCTGCTAGCGCTTCAACTCACGTTCGAATTTTTCGATCTGCTGCAGGACCCACGGATCATCGGCGGAGTGCTGGAGCGTTTCCTGTTCCGGCTGCCGCTTCCGGCAAATCCAATCGATGAAGGCACGAAGCAGGCGCATGTGGGTATCCAAGGTTCTCAGTGTCTGCGAGGCCCGGCAACTTGGCCCGAAAACCAATGGAAGCCGGGCCTCGACGACCGCAAGGCGTTGCGGTCATTGCTTTTTGCCCGCGTGAAAATGAATGCCAGCTGAACAGATTGCACGGCACGATGGTTCGGCCATGGCTTTGCAGCCAGTGAGGGAAGTCTGCAAACTGACCGCGCTTTACAAATAAATGCTTTTTTCCTTGAGCGTACCGCTATCGCCAAAACTGACCTAGTCGGGAGAGAAGGCGCCCGTTAGACAATGCCGCGTCGCTTCCGATTTCCCCGGAGCGGCACAAGCTTAGCCTCGCCTGTGCGGGGCTTTTTTCTTTTCTGGATACGCTTACTCAGCGCCGCGGCTCGCCGCCCGGTGCATAGACCGTGTCCTGCTCGAAAGGAAACACCGAGCCGCATCGGCAGCGGACCATATGCTTGCGCGGATCGGTCGACGGCCGTTCCGTGGAAAAGCCGCGCGGCATCTCGTCTATCTTGAAATCGCGGCTCATCGCCCGACGATCGTCAGTTTCGGAGACTTCGGCAAAGCCGGTATGGTCGCATTTCGCGCATTCCAGCTTCCGTGAATATCGATCTCTTGCGGCCATTCTCTTCCAGCCCGGGACTCACAACACGTTCCTTCTATCAGCGCTGTCGGCAGTCTTGAAGGTCGCAAACAACCTTCGTTGCCGCTCACATTGCGCCCTTAAAAATTTAAGGGCCGGAAAAATGACCGGGCCGAGAAAAAGGGATTGACCAGATGGCAGATGTCAGACCAATTTACCATCCATGACGAAACCCATGCTTAGCCCTCTTCCTTCCATCGACCGGACGCAGCAAGTCATCGAGGCGCTGTCGACCTTCATCGAATCGTCCAAGCTACAGGCCGGCGACCGGCTTCCGACCGAGCGCGAGCTGATGGCCGCCCTTTCGGTAGGACGCTCCACCATTCGCGAGGTAATCACCTACTTCCAGGCGCTCGGCGTCATGGAAACGCGCAAAGGCAGCGGCACCTACCTGCTGAAGCCGGTTTCGAAGGCGACGATCCATATGCCGCTTTCCTTCAACCCGTCACACCTGCGCGATGCGCTGTTGCAGACGCTGGAGGTCCGCCGCGGCATCGAATGTGAAGCCGGCATGGTGGCTGCGAGAAAGCGAACCGACGAAGACCTCGTCATCATCGAAGAGAAGCTCAACGAGATGGAGCGCGTGCACATGGCCAAGGGCACATCCGGGCCTGAGGACCTCGCCTTCCATCTTGCCGTCTATGACGCCACCCACAATCCGCTGTTCCGGCAACTTCTCGAACAGATGCGCGAAACCTTCGAGCGCTTCTGGGAGCATCCTTTCGACCGGCAGGATTTTGCCCGCCGGTCCTTCCCCTATCATCGCACGCTGTTCAACGCGATCGCCGACCAGGATCCCGAGGCTGCGCGCGTCGAAACATTGAAAATTCTCGACGTGGTCGAGGAAGACATCAAGGAAATGTCCAAATGACTGACGGGTTAGAGCCGTTCGAACTTGCCTCCCTTATCACTGCCCATGACGACGGCAACTTCGCCGATGCCGTAGTGCCGCCGATCTTCCAGACCTCGCTTTTCACCTTTTCCAGCTATGACGAGATGATCGCCTCCTATCGCGGCGAAAAGGTGCGACCGACCTATACGCGTGGCCTCAACCCGACGGTGCGTCTGTTCGAGGAAATGCTGGCAAAGCTCGAGGGTGCCGAGGATGCGCTCGGTTTTGCCAGCGGCATGGCCGCGATATCGTCGGCCGTTTTAAGCTTTGTCGAGCCGGGCGACCGTATCGTTGCAGTCAAGCACGTCTATCCCGATGCCTTCCGCCTCTTCGGCACGGTTCTGAAACGCATGAAGGTCGAGGTGACCTATGTCGATGGCCGCGATGAGGAGGCTGTCGCCAAGGCGCTTCCCGGCGCCAAGGTTTTCTACATGGAAAGCCCGACGAGCTGGGTCATGGAAGCGCATGATGTCGGTGCACTTGCCGCACTCGCCAAACAGCACGGCGTCGTCTCGATGATCGACAACAGCTGGGCAACCCCCTTTTTCCAGCAGCCTTTGAAACTCGGTGTCGATCTCGTCATCCATTCCGCCTCGAAATATCTCGGTGGGCACAGCGACGTGGTCGCCGGTGTCGTCGCCGGTTCGAAGGAGATGATCGCGCGGCTGAGAGCCGAAGCCTATCCTTATCTCGGCGGCAAGCTTTCGCCCTTCGACGCATGGCTCCTGATCCGCGGCCTGCGCACGCTGCCGATCCGCATGAAGGCGCATGAGGCGGCGGCGATGACGATCGCCAAGCGGCTGCAGGAGCTCGATGTCGTCGAGCAGGTCTGCCATCCGGGTCTCGCCAACCGGCTGCCTGCCGGCCTGAACGGCACTTCGGGCCTGTTTTCATTCATCTTCCGCGAAGGCGTGGACGTGCGCGCATTCGCGGATCACCTCACGCTCTTCAAGCTGGGGGTGAGCTGGGGCGGGCATGAGAGCTTGATCGTGCCAGGCGAAGTCGTGCTGCAGCAAAAGGCACAGCCGAATTCTGCGCATACCTTCGGCATCAACCCGCGCTCCGTACGTCTGCATGTCGGTCTCGAAGGAACCGAGGCTTTGTGGAAGGAACTCGAGGAGGCAATCGCCGCCGCCTCGTGACATCGTCAATCTGAGAGGAAAACCTAAAAAGGGGAACCAACATGAAAAGACTGATAACAGCAGTACTCTTTACCGCCTTGATGGGCGGCACAGCCTTCGCCGATACGACGCTGAAACTCGTGGAAGTCATCACAAGCCCGGAGCGTACCGAGACGCTGAAGTCGATCGTTGCCAAATTCGAGGCCGCGAATCCCGGTACCAAGGTCGACATCATCTCCCTGCCCTGGAACGAAGCCTTCCAAAAGTTCGCCACCATGGTTTCGGCCGGCGATACGCCCGACGTGATGGAAATGCCTGATACCTGGCTGTCGCTCTACGGCAATAACGGCATGCTCGAAAGCCTCGAGCCCTACCTCGCGAAGTGGGAGCATACGAGTGAACTGACGCCGCGCGCGCTTCAACTCGGTCGCGATGTCAAGAACACCGCCTATATGCTGCCCTACGGCTTCTATCTGCGCGCCATGTTCTACAACAAGAAGATCTTGAAGGATGCCGGCGTCGCCGAACCGCCAAAGACGTTGGACGAATTCGTCAAGGCATCCGAGGCCATCTCGAAATTGCCCGGCAAATACGGCTACTGCATGCGCGGCGGTCCGGGCGGTCTCAACGGCTGGATGATCTTTGCTGCCTCCATGGCCGGCGACAACAAATACTTCAAGGATGACGGCACGTCGACGATGAACAGCCCGGGCTGGGCGAAGGGCATCGAGTGGATGGTCGATCTCTACAAGAAGGGCTATGCGCCGAAGGATAGCGTCAACTGGGGCTTCAACGAAGTCGTCGCCGGCTTCTATTCCGGCACCTGTGCCTTCCTCGACCAGGATCCGGATGCTCTGATCGCCGTTGCGGAACGCATGAAAAAGGATGATTTCGGCGTTGCACCGCTGCCGAAGGGTCCGGATGGCAAGTCCTTCCCGACTATTGGCTATGCCGGCTGGTCGATGTTCTCGACGAGCCAGAACAAGGATCTGTCCTGGAAGCTGATTGCAACCCTTGAAGGCAAGGAAGGCAATCTCGAGTGGAACAAGAAGATCGGTGCGCTCCCGGCCTACACGGCGGCGGAAAAGGACCCCTTCTATGCCGGCGATCAGTTCAAGGGCTGGTTCCAAGAACTGGCCGACAAGGACACGGTGCCAACCGTAATGCCGACCTATCTTGAGGAATTCGCCTTCTTCAAGGATTCGCTGGCGATCAAGACGTCGCAGCAGGCGCTGCTCGGCGATATCTCGGCTAAGGATCTGGCCGATCAATGGGCCGATTACCTGACCAAGGCCCAGCAGAAATTCCTCGCGAAGAAATAGAACGTACATGCGGCGGCGGAGCGATCCGCCGCCATCTCTGCCCACTTGAAACAGATGGCGTTCGAACGCCGCGAATGGGAACTCTTGCAGATGACTTCGATCACCGACACGCTCGACAGGCGTCACGACCGTAGGCCGTGGCTGAAGCGCCTCGCCGACGCCTCGGAACCCTATCTCTACAGCGCCCCTGCCCTCATTCTGATCATCGCCGTGATGTTGGTGCCGCTGGCGATCGGCATATCCTACGCCTTTCGCGATATTCAGCTGCTCAATCCATTTTCCGGCGGCTTTATCGGCCTCGAGCACTTTCGCGATCTGTCCAAGGATAAGGCCTTCTACTGGGCGCTGAAGAATACACTTTGGTGGACCGGCGCCTCCGTGGTGCTGCAGTTCATCTTTGGGCTGATCCTGGCACTTCTGTTGGACAAGCCCTTTTTCGGCAGATCGATCGTTCAGGCGCTGGTGTTCCTGCCTTGGGCTGTTCCTTCTTTCCTCGCCGGCCTCAACTGGTCGTGGCTCTTCAATCCGGTTATAGGCCCGATACCGCATTGGCTCTATGGTATGGGCCTGACGAGCGAGCCGGGCAACATTCTCTCCGATCCGAACTATGCGATGTGGGGGCCGATCATCGCCAATGTCTGGTGGGGTATTCCCTTCTTCGCGATCACGCTTCTGGCGGCCCTTCAGGCGATCCCGCGCGATCTCTATGAGGCCGCTTCGATCGACGGCGCCGGCTGGTTCGAGCGCTTCCGCTCGATCACGCTTCCCTTCCTCGCACCGACCATCGCCATCACGGTCCTCCTGCGCACTGTCTGGGTGTCCAACTTCGCCGATCTGATTGTCGTCATGACGGGCGGCGGACCCGCGGACCGCACGCAGATCGTTGCCAGCTACATCTTCACGCAGGCATTCAAACGGCTGGATTTCGGCTATGCCTCGGCCATCGCCCTGGTTCTGCTGGTTCTCCTTCTCAGCTATTCGATGCTGATCATCCTGCTGCGGCAGACCCTGCTGAACAAGGATTGAGCCATGAGACGATCCGTCCTCCCAACCGTCGCGCATCGCCTGGCAATTCTTTGCTACGTCGCCTTCGCGCTCTTCCCGCTCTTCTGGCTGCTGAAAGTGTCGGTGACGCCGAACGATCTGCTCTATACCGAAGGCGTGCGCATGTGGCCGTCGCGCACGACCTGGGAACACTATGCCTTCGTGCTGCAGCACAGCGACTTCCCGACCTTCTTCAAGAACAGCCTCATCGTCTCCGGCTCGACGGCAATTGCCGTGACCATCTGTGCGTCGCTCTCCGGCTATGCTCTCTCGCGCTTCAATTTCCGCGCCAAATACTGGATCGTGGCGCTGATGCTGCTGACGCAGATGTTTCCGCTGGTCATGCTTGTGGCACCGATCTTCAAGATCCTGACGCCGCTGCATCTGACCAACAGCCTAACCGGCCTCGTCATCGTCTACACGGCCTTCAACGTGCCCTTCGCCACCTTCCTGATGCAGTCCTTCTTCGACGGTATTCCGAAGGATCTGGAAGAGGCAGCCATGATCGACGGCGCAACGCAGTTCACGGCTTTCCGGCAAATCATCCTGCCGCTGACGCTGCCCGGTATCGCAGCCACCCTCGGCTTCGTCTTCACGGCGGCATGGAGCGAGCTTCTCTTTGCGCTGATGCTCATCAACGGCAATCAGGCTGCGACCTTCCCGGTCGGGCTTCTCACCTTCGTCTCGAAATTCTCGGTGGATTTCGGACAGATGATGGCGGCGGGCGTCATGGCGCTCATTCCCGCGGCCCTCTTCTTCCTGCTCATCCAACGCTATCTCGTGCAGGGCCTGACGGCCGGCGCGGTCAAGGGTTAGTCACATGGCATCGATCGATATTCAGAACGTCAAGAAAGCCTACGGCCACGTGCAGGTGCTGCATGACATCGATCTCAGGATCAAGGACGGCGAGTTTGTCGTCCTCGTCGGTCCTTCCGGATGTGGCAAATCTACGCTTCTCAGGATGATTGCCGGCCTTGAGGACATCAGCGGCGGCGAAATCCGCATTGCCGACAATCGTGTCAACGAGCTGCATCCGAAAGACCGCGACATTGCCATGGTCTTCCAGTCCTATGCGCTCTATCCGCATATGAATGTCGCCGGCAATATGAGCTACAGCCTGCGGTTGCGGAAGGTGGCCAAGGATGGCATTGCCAAGGCTGTCGCCGGCGCGGCATCCAAGCTCGGTCTCGATCCGCTATTGGAGCGCCGGCCGAAGGCCCTCTCCGGTGGCCAACGCCAGCGCGTCGCCATGGGCCGCGCCATCGTTCGCCAGCCGAAGGCCTTTCTCTTCGATGAGCCGCTATCGAATCTCGATGCGCGCCTGCGCGAGCAGATGCGCGCTGAAATCAAGAAGTTGCATGGCGATCTTAAAGCGACGTCGATCTATGTCACTCACGATCAGATCGAGGCGATGACGCTGGCGGATCGCATCGTCGCTATGCATGGCGGGGTCGTTCAGCAGGTCGGCAGCCCGCTCGAACTCTACGACCGCCCCGCCAATCTCTTCGTGGCCGGCTTCATTGGTTCACCCGGCATGAACTTCCTTGATGCGACTTACGAGGGCAATGCTGTCCAGCTCAAGGATGGCACACTCGTTTCGCTTCCGGAGCCGCTAAAATTGGCAACCGCTGCGAAGGTCACGCTCGGCATTCGGCCGGAGCATGTCGTGCTGTCGTCCAACCCGTCCGACATGGCCGCCAATGTCGAGCTGATTGAGCCTACCGGCTTCGGCATCATCCTGCATCTTTCGCTGCACGGCCTGCCGTTCAAGGTGTTCACCTTGGATCGCACCGCTTTGAGCGCGGGCACGCAGGTCCACGTCGCCTTCCCGGCGCAGCATCTGCATGTCTTCGATGAGGATGGAAAAAGGGCGGCTTGACGGCCGCCCGACTAAGACTTCAGCTCGCAAACGGTTCGGTCGGCCCGCTGGACGGCTGCGTGAACCAGTGCGGCCCATCCGACGCCATATAGATGTGGTCCTCCAGTCGGATGCCGAATTTCTTCGGAAAGACGATCATCGGCTCGTTTGAGAAGCACATGCCGGCCTCAAGCACCGTCGCGTTGCCGCGCACGATGTAGGGCTCCTCATGAATCTCCAAACCAAGGCCGTGACCGGCACGATGCGGCAGTCCCGGCAGCTTGTAGTCGGGGCCAAGCGAATGCCTGGCAAGCACCGCGCGGGCCGCATCATCCAGGCTGGAGCAGGCAGCGCCCAGCTTTGCCGCGTCGAAAACGGCCTGCTGCGCCTCCCGCTCGATCGCCCACGCATCTTCGAAGGCGCTGTCGCCGCTCTTCAGCTTGTATGTCCGCGTCAAGTCGGAATGATAGCCGTCGATGCGAGCGCCCGTATCCACGAGAATGACGTCGTCTTCGCCAAGCGTCTGGTCGCCATCCGCGCCGTGCGGCAGGGACGTGGCTTCGCCGAAGGATACGATGCAGAAGGTCGAGCCGCCATCGGCGCCTGCCTCGCGATGACGCCGGTCGATGAATTCGACCACTTCCGATGCGAGAATCCCTGGCTTGAGCAGGGCATGCGCCTGCTTATGCACGTCTAGTGTCAGGTTCATGGCATATTGAATGAGCGCGATTTCGGCTGGGGACTTGATCCGGCGCAGGCCATTGATGATCGGCCCGCCGTTCACAAGCCTTTCAGCTCCAAGCTCGGCGGCCAGCGCGTTGTAGAAGTAAAGCGGCATGTTGTCGTCGAGCGCCAAGATGCCCTTATCTCCCAGCACGCGGGCTATGAATGCCGCGCTGCTCTCTTCCTCCTGCCATTCAAGAATTTCGGCGGGCAGATGCGGCAGGGTTTCAACCCTGCTGCGCTCGAAGCCCGGCACAATGTAGTAGAGGTCTGTCGGCGTCACCAATGCGCCGAGAAACCGCTCGCTTGCATGCCAGACTAGGCCGGTGAAATAGCGGAGGCTTTCGGTCGGCCCGAGCAGCATGCCGGCCCATCCATTCGCATCAAGCAGCTTTCGAAGCCTTGAAAGGCGCTGTTGTCTTTCCTCCGCTGAAATCCGGGGTACTGGGTGTTGCCACGACATTCCTACTCTCCTCAATACTCTTCGCCCTGCACAGCTTATCGTCCCGCCATGTGGAGCGGTACCGACACTATCGCTCCTGCAAGACGTATGTCGACAAGGAAAATACAACTACTGCCTTTCCGAAGGTCGCCGCCCCGTTCGATAGCTAAATTATTTGACAGCGCGAATACGGCTCCAGTGGTTCACTGCTCTCATCGAAGCAACCGATGGAGTATCACCATGCAAGCCACAAGCATCATCACTTCTTCCGAACAGGCCAGCACCTTCCGCAAGACTCGACTCGCGTCTTTCTCGACCTTGCTGGACCTTGTACGTATGCTCGTACGCAAAATGGTCGAGCGCAGGAACCGCAATGCGCTTCTCGGGCTGTCGGACGATCAATTGAAAGATATTGGCCTTTCCCGCGGCCAGAATGGAAGCGATGTCCATATTTATAGCCGCTACTAAAAAGATGGCGCAGGATGTGTTAGGCTTCACTGGTGTGGCGGGCGTCAACGCCGGGATGGGGAAGTTCGGCATGTCAGAAATTACGACCGCCTTGCTGCTGAAGACGAAAACCGTCCTCATCCGCGATATCGTCTGCAATGGCGAATGCCGACATAAGAGCGGTGAGGAATGCGCCCACAAGACAAGCCTCGTCTATCCCTATCGTGGCGTTTTCAAGCGCCACGTCGACCAGAGTGATACCGTTGCGGAAGCAAATCAGGTATTATTCTTCAATAAGGGACAGGGATATCGGATCAGTCATCCCGTTGATGGTGGCGATTCCTGTCTCGATTTCAGTATAGATGAGAGCGTCCTTCACGAGCTCGCGCCGAAAGAGCAGGTTCAGTCCGGCGAAAGCGTCATCTTCCGTCGGCAGCGCCGACGCATAGATCCACGTGCGCAGGCACTCGTGGCGATGCTTCGCCATGGGCTCAGCCGCAATATAGCCGAGAGCCTTGAAGCCGAAACGCTGGCGTTGACCCTGGTGCGCCGTTCTCTCGGCGAGCGGACGTCGCATGCGGCGGGCGCAAGTTACGGTCGGCAGAAGCTTGTCGACCGGGCAAAGCTCGTTCTGTCCTCCGATCTTGCCCGCCGCTGGACGCTTGCAGAGATCGCAAAAGAAGTCGGCGTCTCGCCCGTCTATCTGACGCAAGTCTTCCAACAGGTAGAAGCCATTCCGCTTTATCGCTATCAGCTGCGCCTGCGGCTGGCACGCGCGCTCGATCTCCTCGGCGCCTATGACGACCTGACCATGCTCGGGCTCGATCTCGGCTTTTCCAGCCACAGCCATTTCAGTGCTGCGTTTAAACAGACCTACGCGCAGACACCGGCGGAATTTCAGCGTTCGGCGCAGCTGAAGCCGAAGCGCTACGCGGTTCGCTAAAGATTCCGACAGCGCCGACATAATGATCGGTGCTCTTATGATCCTACCCCGGCAAGGGGATCGATCAGGAAAGGATCATGATATGAAGAAAACAACATGTGCTGCCTGTGATTGTGAACTCGGCGCAGATACGATCAAGGTCAACCTTGGCGGCAAATCGGTCGAGGTATGCTGCGAGGAATGTGCGGCTGCCTTGAAGGAAGCCGGGCAATCGACGTCAGCAACTTCCGGAGCCAAGGAATAAGACACCAGGGGAGAGCTTCTAATCAAAAGGAGGCCCTCCCCATCTGCAAGCTGCAAATGGCTGCGCCTGTTCGTCATGACATCGGGACGTGAAATTAAGGCGAGAATAGAGGAAATTGTAATAAAGTATTGCTGTTGACCCATCAGCAAAATTCATTCGCAACATTCCTTTCGCGGGAAAAACTCAGAAATATAGCGACGTATTGCATTCATACGAGCGCCCTAGCTTTCGCAGCAGTTGCTCATAGCGAAGGCATTGATCATGAGGAAACGACTTATCGCTGCTGCATTGGTTGCAACGGCAATTGGCGGTACTGCCGCTTCGGCTTATGCCGCAGGTCCGGATATCGCATGCGACCAGCAAAAGCCTGTGGACGTCCAGATCGCTCAGCCGGATCCAGCTGGCCCGCCACCGGACGGCCGGGATTTCTGGGGCCGTCATCCCGAAGGGCCAATGATCGGCTTCGGCGGCGGCATGCCAATGCCGCCCGGTTTCCCGCATGGGCCGAATCCCGCCGTGATGATTGCCGGTGAGTTATCAGCGCTCGAAACGCTCATCGGTGTCCGCGGCAACCAGCTCGACGCATGGAGGGATTATACCGGTGCTCTGATCGATCTTCTCACCCCTCCGAAGCATGAGCCGCCCGAGCAGCGGGCTGCGGATGGGGCTGCGGCTCCCCCGACGGCCGGTGGCGGCGACGGCCAAGTTCTGCTTTTCGGAGAGCGCCTAGCCGATCACATGCTGGATCGCGCTACCAAAGCCAAGGCTCTGAAGGACAAGGCTGCTGCTCTGCGCAACGTGCTGAATGCCGATCAGCTCGCCAAGCTGGAAGATGCTGAGCGATCACTCGTCGCAGGTCCGCATCCATTCCATTGATCGATGAGGAGATGGGGCGAAAAGCCCCCCTCGCCTTGCTACGGCGGACTATGTCCTCTCCGCTTCCATCCAATTGAGATCCCCCCGGACGCCTCAGCTGGCTGGAAGGAGCGGCCCGACAATGGGCCGAACGGTCCGGGAACGCCCCGCCCGGCGCTCCCGGACCAATGGCGTGTGAGCACTGTGGTCGTTCTTCGAGGGAAGAAACGATGGCTTCGATAGATCCCCATCAACGGGCCGGAACTTGCCTCCACGCTCAATAAGGCTGGGATCGCCCGCTTCCTGAGAACAGGATGCCGAACACTATGGCATCTCAATGTTCCCGCACCTGCGGGTCCACAACGCGTCTTGCTGGACTTCGCAGCGACATTATCAAGAAACTGATATTTTCGAGAAAAATTGATGACCGTGGCCGAGAGCGAATCCGGCTTCGCCATTCGTGTTGGGGGCGTAATGGCGAAGCCGGGTATGCGGGGCGACCAAAGCTTGCTCGAGTCAAGCGGCTGATCGGCTGCAATTTTACATCAGTTGCCGGCCAGAACATTTCGGAAGATTGCTGAAATGAGGCATTTCTACGAAATTTAATGTCTTGGCTTTTCCACTGCGGCAAATTATTTGATAAGTTCTGTAACCTTATTTTCAATATTGCTTCAAGTAAAGTTCCCGGGTGTTTTACCCAAGTAAAACCTTGTGATAGCGCGAATGTACCGCCAGCTGCTCGCGGCTTCGCAAAAGATGGCGCTGCAACAATGAATCGGCTCGAGCCGCGCGCTAGCTGACGACCTTGGCCTCGGCGTTTTTGAACGATACGACCTGCTCCAAGCCGCGTGGCTGGCGGTTGCGTACCTTGATCTCGCCTCCGAACCGGTTGATGATTTCGCGCGCAATAGCCATCCCGAGACCGGCCCCCGGAAAAGACCTTTGTCTTGCGATATCGATCCTGAAGAAGGGTTCGAACACCTGGTTCAGCCGGTCCTCCGGAATGCCGGGGCCGGTATCGACAATGCGCACAACGGCTCTATCGCCAAGATGCGTCACCGTCACCATGGCCGACTGGCCGTGGGTCGCGGCATTGATGAGCAAGTTTCGCAGGGCTCTTGTGATGGCGAGCGGGCCGGCGCAGATCGTTGCCTGCTCCAGTTCGCCGCTCGCGACATTCATATCGATCGCCTTCAGCTCGGTAACGATATCGTCGACGATCTGGTCAAGCCTGACCTGCTCCGAGCTGTCCCTGGAGATCTCTTCTCGGACCAGCCCGATTGCGCTGTCGGCGATCCTGTCGAGCTCCGCGAGATCGGCAAGCCATTTGCGACGCTCTTCGTCGTCCCGGATGAATTCTGCCCGCAGGCGCATGCGGGTCATTGGCGTCCGCAGATCGTGTCCGGCGGCAGCAACAAGGCGCATGCGGCTTTCCGTTGCCGCCTTCACCCGGGCCGACAGGCCGTTAAGCGCCTGGGCCGTCGCGCGAATTTCACCTGGCCCGCTTTCCGCTATATGAGGCAGGGTGCCGTCGGGATTGACCGCCGCAATGGCCTCCTCCAGCAGACGTAGCGGCTTCATGATTTTCGAGGCGGCAAAGATGGAAACCAGCACGCTGCCGACTATGATGAGACCGAGCCAGCCTACCAGGATCTTCCATCCGCCCGGCGGGGGTCCATGCTCCGGCAGCGGCATGATCAGCCAATTACCGTCGGAGAGCTTCAGGGACGCAATCATCTCGCCTGTCGATTGGCGCACTATGGTGGCTTCGCGCATGCCCGCTATTCGAAGCAGCGCCTCCATCAGAAAGCGCGACAGCTCTTCGTCGCGCTGGCCTTCAGCCGGCTTGTGAGCAACGACCAACCCCGCCGATGCCGTTGTGGTTCTGTCCTTCTCGGCAAAGGTGGCGAGAATGGAAAGCTGCCGCGCCATCCGTTCGACGGTCATATCCGGACGTGGCCCGCGCATGACAAGGCTTGCCACGAAGGACGAGGAAATGACAACCAGCACAATCGCCGTCATTAAAAGCAGCGCCAGCCGCGCACCAAGCGACCTCATGAATCGCCTTTACTGGCCATCACCGGGACAACCAGCTGATAACCACCGTTGCGGATCGTTCTGAAGATCGGATCTCCCGCTGTCTCGCCGAGCTTGCGGCGCAGTCGGCTCATCAGGACATCGATGGAACGGTCGGCGGGGTCGCGATCACGCCCTTGCGTGAGATCAAGCAATTGATCGCGCGACAGGAGCCGGCCTGCACGCTCCAGAAACGCCTTGAGAAGATCGAATTCGGCGCCAGTCAGCGAAATCGCCTCGCCGCTGTCTCTACTAACCCTGCGAAGCTGTGGATCGAGCATCATGTTCGCAAATCGATAGCGCCTCTGTTCGGGCTCCGAGGACGAATCCTCATTCGTCCGACGCAGGACGGCGCGGATGCGCGCAGCCAATTCGCGTGGATTGAAAGGCTTGCCGAGGTAGTCGTCAGCACCGATCTCCAGGCCAAGAATGCGATCGATGTCCTCCTTCAAGGCGGTCAGCAGAATGACGGGCACGCGAGGGCGCCGGTTTCGCAGATCGCGGCAAAGATCGAGACCCGACCCATCCGGCAGCATAACGTCAAGAACGAGAAGATCGGGGTTCCGCCGGTTGAGCGCGTCGTTGCACCAGCGAAGATCGCTCGCCGTCGATACGCGAAAGCCCTGTTCCTCGAGATATCGGCTCAGGAGCGAGCGTATTTCATGATCGTCATCGACTATCAGAATATCCGGTGCGGCGCTCGCGTTCATAGGCTTCATTCCGTTTTCTCAATCCTTATACAAACTATGACTTCCCAGAAAAGAAGGACTTTGCGGCACCAATACGGAAATTTCCGCCGCGAAACATTGGTTTACAAAATTCCGGGCGTCAGAAACGCTGAGCAACAAAATAACGGGTGATAAAGTGAATCCATTGGCCCGCGGGCGGCGCAGCAGCCCTGCTCGCATGCAGCTGTCAACGACGAGAGCCGATTGTCAGGCCGCTCGCAGCCACTCGACGCTCCAGGCGGAAAGACGCCCCTCGATGGCGCCGCTATCCATCATCAATCGGATTTCGATCGGCGCACGCGGATCGACAACATCGATCGGCACTGCCGCTTCGAATGAGCCGGTGCCTTGCGGGCACACACGCAGGCGACCGAGCAATTCGGCAGCATGTACCTCTACGGTGAAGATCTGCCCCTGGCAATCTTCGTCGACATCGAAAATGAATTTCGCATTCCAGCGCCCCGTCGGCAGGTGAAGATAGGGGCCATAGATGAGGCAGCGAGCGCCACCGGTGAGATCGACAAGATCGTCCAGAGCCTGCCCCAAACTATCGCCTGATAGGAACGCTTCTTGCGGCCAGAAGACGGTGCTCGGAACTTTACGGCGGTCGAATTCAAGGGGACGGAGAACCTTCCTTGCCGTCTCGCGCAGTCCCTCGCTGACCTCCGGAACCGCCTCCTGCGGTGTCAGATAGCCCGCAATGACAGCCGCGGCGGCTTCCTCCAGTTTCGGTGCTTTATGCGGTGGTTGTCCGGCAGGCGCCATGCCGACATGCAGCAGCGCGTTGGCTATCTGCTCCAGTTTAAGATCGGTGCTGAAATGCCGGTCTATGGTCTTCAGCAATAGATCTATGCTGCCCTTTTGATCGACATCGCCGCGACGTAAGACCAACGCCCCGGAAGCGCCCGCAAGCGGCTCGAGGCAGGCAAGGCTTGCCGAAACAGCCCTGACCAAACCGATATCTCGCTGCCCGGTCGCACGAGCGAGGTAGGAAACAGCGTCGAGGGGATCTTCGAGAAATAACAGAAACGGCACGTTGACCCTGAGGATCAGTTCCGATAGCCGTGCTTCGGGAAACTGCGAGACGAGAACGGCATGCGCGCCCGATCGCGCGAGGACGTGCTGCTTGAGATCCTCCACAGTATCGGTGGCAATGACCGCATAATCGCCGAAGGCTTCGCGGGCCAGGGCGTGAACCGCTGCAACGCCCCAGGAGGACATGACCCCCGGCATTCCGAATGCAAAGAGGATGGTCACGACGCACTCCTCGTTTGATTATCCGTTGAAGAGGCTGTCATAAAGCGAGCCAACCTTCTGTTGATATCGATCCGGCGAAAAACGCGCTGCCTGCCTGGGCCCGGATTTGGCAAATGAGGCGCACAACCCGTCGTCCTGATCCAGGCTGACGATCGCCTTGCGCATCTCTTCCGTATCATAGGGATCGACCAGCAGCGCCGCATTCCCGGCTATCTCGGGAATTGATCCCTCCGTGGAACTCAGAACAGGCGTTCCAAGCTGCATGGATTCAAGTACGGGCAGCCCGAAGCCTTCATAAAGCGAAGGAAATAGCACCGCACGCGCTCCCCTGATCAGGCTGATCAGCAAGGGATAGGACACGAAGTCGAAACGCTGGATCTGTCGTTGAGGCAGGATGCGGTCCTCCGCGCGAAGATAGAAGCGGAAGCGGTCGTCATCGATCAGCTGCTGCGTCTCGGCACCCTTCCAGCCGGGGGCACCGACAATGATGAGCGGCTTGTCCGTCTTTGCGGCAAGATAGGCTTCGATCAACCGAGAGATGTTCTTTTTCGGCTCGAAGGCACCGAAGAAAAGGAAATAGCCCTTCCAATCGAGATGGAAGATGCCGGCAACCTCGTCCGCCACAACATCGTCCGGCTTCTCGCGAAGCCGCTCCGGCACCTGAACGGCCTGGTAGGTATTGCTGACCCGCGCCTCGTCGACGCCGAGAACCTTGATGATATCGGCCCGCGACGTTTCCGATACCGTCACGATGTGATCCGCTCGCCGGACCAGAGAGCGCAGCATCTTGTAGTGATAGCGCTTGTTGTCCTCAGTCAGATAAGGCAGCCGCAAGGGGACCAAATCGTGGATCGTGTAGACATTCAATGCCCGTTTTGCCGCGATCGGCATCGGATAGGTGCAATGAAGAAGATCGGGCTGCGTCTCGAACTTCATGGTCAGATTGTTGCCGTAACGCTTGAAATGATAGCGCGCGAGCTGGAACAAATCGTTGGCGGCATAAATGGTGTCGGCCGCACCAAGTTGCGATTGAAGGGATTTCACAATGACGGTGCCGCTCAAAGGGATCGGAACCGGAGTGATGCCGAACGGGGCGGCGATGCGGCGCCGCAGCCAGCGCTTTGCTACCGAAATCGTTCCGGGGACTTGAGCACTGGCGTCATCGAAGAGGAGCACTTCCCGCAAAACTGGGTCCGTCGGAACGTTTCCGGGAATTCCATGGACCACGCCCGTCCGATAGCCGAGGGACTGTGCCGTCGCCATCAGACCACGGGTATAGGTCGCAACCCCGGTGCCCTTCTTGAGGGAAAGATTGAGACCGTCGTAAAGGATCGTCTGGCTCATTCCTATCTCTCCCTCAGCATTTGGGAACTCTCACCACTCTCGATCAAGCCGGCTTGTCGCGCGAAAGAACGAGCAGCGAATCGTCGGCCCCGTATTTCGAAAGCAGGTCTTGGCTGGTGATGGGAACTGCCTCGCCGCTGAAATCGAGACGCCGCATTGCTCCGTAGATGCCAGCAAGCCGTTCGAGAAAACCGGATGCGTCGGCATAGCGGGCAGGATTGAATTCGACCACGAGCATTGGCTTATGGCGGGCAATGGTCTCGGCCATTCCTTCGAGTATCACCTCCTCCGCCCCCTCCGCGTCGATCTTGATGAAATCGACACGCGAGCAGGCTGCGCTCATCCCGTCGAGGGTTGTCACGGGGACCTTGATGACAACGCCGTCTTGTGGGCGAGGTTGAAACATTTCCGAAACGATCTGCGCATTCTTCGGCTCGCTATGGGGAACATATAAAGAGGCTTCTCCCGATATTGTTGCACCGAGCGCCGATGTTTCGATCCTCGTCCGTCCGAGCAGCCCGTTGAGCTCGACGCTGCGACGCAGGAAATCGGCGGCATGGGGATTGGGTTCGACGGCGATCAGTTCGCCCCTTGTGCCGACGAGTTCGGCAAGCAGAAGGGAGTAATAGCCAAAATTCGCGCCGACATCGATCGCGGTCATGCCGCGCTTGACGTTGCGCGCACAAAACAACGTCAGCCAGATTTCCCAAAAGCCGTCCAGAAGAACATGAGATCCGAAACCTCTATCTCGGGTGTCCACATAGAGCTTGTAGCGACCGAGTACGCGCACCAAAGCGGTGTGGTTTCCAAGGTAGGCGCTGTTCACGCGCTGCAAGATGGCCGTTTCGGCCTGATGCCGATCGAACGCCATCAATTCATGAAGATGTAGCAGTGCAGAAGAACTCATCGTACCTCTCTCGTTCCAGCATGCCCGTAACGCATTCCGCAAGCCGGGCAGCATCAGGAAGCTCCCTCGATCGCAGCGAGATCATCCGCCTCCGGCCGTTCCAGGCACTTGCTCCGTCGTCTTCAGTTTGCTGCCGACGCGGAGATGCCGACCGATGCCGCCGACAGAGCCGTCCCGGTAACCCCCTGGAAGAGGCCCATGAACTTCTGAATATCGACCGACGAGGCATTGGAGATATAAATTATATCTCGCGGCTGAACCTCGAAGTTCTGCATTGCAAGCAGCGTCGAGCCGTTCTTCAGGTTGAACCGGTAGACGATCGGGACAGGTCCACCACGGCGCAGCAACGGATTGCTCGGCGCAACGATGCGGCGGGCAACCTCAATCGGCTCGTAGCGGAAAAGGAAGACGCCAGAAGCATCGGCGCGGCTATCCTGCAAGCCTCCCGCACGTGCAACGGCGTTCGCCATGGTCAAATGCTGAACACTGAAGGGGACTTCGCCACTCTGACCTGAGGCGCCAAGAATCGTGTAGGTAACCGGCTCGCGCACCACCGTAACGACGTCTTCGGGCCGCAATCTCACGTTTTCGCGCGGATTTTGAACAATCGCGGTAAAAGGCAGATGCATGGTTCGTCCGCCGCGCGTCAGGTAGACGACGCTATCGTTGACGCCGGCGCGCAATCCTCCCGCCGCGGCAATAGCATCGAGCACCCGGCTGCCGGCGGGCGAAAGTGCGACGCGTGCACCGCCGGCCACCTCGCCCGTAACCGTGACGGTGTTCGATGAGCTTTGCTGGACGGTCACCAATGCCTGTGGCTGCACCGCCTTGCCCGTCAGGCCGGAAACCACCGCCTTTTCCACCGAAGCTGGCGTGCGGCCGGCAGCCGTGATCCGGCCCACATAGGGAATACTGATCGTGCCATCGCTGTTGATGGTTTGCGGCGGGATCGTCACCGAACTGCCGGTCGCCTGTTGCTGACCCGAAGCGCTCGAGGCCATCCCGAACAAACTTCCGGGTGGTGCTTCCCAGAGGCTGACCGAGACAACGTCCCCCACCGCGATCCTTAAGCCAGGATCACGTGCGCCCTGGCCGAAATAGGCGGCAAAGCTGGCTTCAGGTCGTGCAACGCTCTTGACCATCGCCGTCGATGCCACATCGACCACCGCGAATGGCGGCATGGCGCGCGCAGCTGCCTCCTCCAATATGCGGGAGGCCTTGGGGCCGGCCTCCGGTAATCCACAGCCCGTAAGAACGCAGGCAAGAACGCACAATAATCCGAACTTCAACGGCATCGATGATCCTGATTGGCATGGAGGCAGTTTTGACGAGGCAACATCGTGCCAAGCAGGCTAGGCCGTTCCGGCATTGTCGCTACGCTCCCGGGAAAAACGAAGGATCGACGATGGGCTGGAGCCGTAGGCGTGTTTGTAGAGCACGGAGAATCGCCCGGGATTGGAGAATTGCAGGCTCATGGCAAGATCGGTGATGCTTTCGGCCTGACCACCCTTGATGGCGCCATGTGCCGCGGCCAGCCGGTAATTGCAAAGGATTCCCATCGGCGTATCGCCGCGATAGGTCTTGAACATGCGTTGCAGCGCTCGCGGGCTGCAGCTCGCGGCGTGCGCGAGATCCTCCAGCATGATGGCATTATGCAGATTGTCGCGCATGAACGCCTCTGCCCTCAGGAGCTGTCGCGGCGCGTTATCCAAGGTGCCGCGATTGAAGGCATCGGACAGATTGTGCGGCAACTTGGCAAACAGCTTCACCAGCAGGAGCTCGCCGTAGGCCTTGGCGAGCATCATTCGCTCCGTCTGGCGCGCAGTCGTCAGATCCTTTTCGGCCTGGCGCAATGTCTGATAGAGCCCCTGCGCACCACCTTGGCGGAAGCTTACCGGTGCCAGCGCGAATTCCTGCACGTAGGGCTTGCCGGTCAACTCTTCAAAGTGCTGCCGAATAACCGCTTCCGGGATCTGAAACAGCAGCCAGGAGCTGCGCGGCTTGATTTCGATGCGCTTGCCGGCACGATCACTGATGCTCGCGACATAGTTGGCGGGAATGCGCAGTGATTTATGCATTCGCCGGTGATTGATCTCTATTTCTCCGGCGAGAACGAAGACGATGCCGACGCGCGGCAAATCCTGTTTGGCGATACCTTCCAGGCCCGCCGAATGCTCGGCGCTTATGATCGATGCTGACTGAAGGGGTTGCTTGCTGAATTTGAAGGAATAGTCGCCAGAAGTTTCTGAGGGAACAGACCATTTCCAGTTTGGCTCAAGCATGTCGAGATTACGAATGATTGCATCACGGGAATACACCTCGAAAGTACCCACGCATTGCTCGACAACTCTTTCCAACATCGCCATCCGCTATTCCTACTCAAAATCTCAAGTTGCATATTAGCAATTGCTAACACGTGATTTCTATCTAGGCTACACTTTTTCCAGCGTTCGTTATGACGACTCCATCATCCCGTTCCCGCGGCTACGAAGTTGCGGGATCGTTTAGCGCAAGTTGCATTATCTGTCTTTAAATTAGCACGACGAATTTTAGCGCAACAGTACAGATAGTGACGATGTTATACAGAATCCTACCAGTTCACAGCTCGACTGAACGTTGAATTCCCAAAGCGACGAGATCGGACAAAATACAGCCCTACCGAACAATATAACCGGAGCCCTACGGTTTTAGGTTGCAAAGGTAGCCACCTGCTTCTACGAATAGACTTGCCGTAAGACAGTTAACTCGGCCTTGTCCTTTGGATTGCAGGGGGCGATGGAACTTGATGGTGCCGTGGCCGATGGGTCGATTGCTTCATCACGGTATTTTCAATTATCCTAATTTATCTAGAGGTTTAGATGTGCAAGCCTCTGACGACACGCGAAGCTCTCGCCTCTCCTTTGGCGGAGCACGCAAAGGTAGCGAAATGCCGCCGGCTGCCGTCCGTTATTGTGTCAATTTGCAATGGTCGCATGCACTATTGTTGCCAATCAACGCAACCAAGACACCGATCCAGCCTACAATGTGGAGTAGATGCGAAACGCTGCCTCAATATCGTTGAACACGCGACCGCGACCGTTCTTCAACACAAGCGCCGACGTGCATAAATCACCGATCACGTTGAGATTATGTCCCACAATGATCATCGAGCGATCCTTGCGCTTGACGAAAAGCTCCTCGAAGCTACGCGTTTGGAAGCGTTTGTCCCCGACGGCCAGCACCTCATCGATGAGATAGCAATCAAAATCGATGGCAAGCGACATTCCAAACGCCAGCCGGGCCCGCATGCCCGAGGAATAGGTTCTGAGAGGCATGCGCAGATAGCGGCCAAGTTCGCTGAAATCCTCTACCAGATCACGAATTTCGTTGAATGGCTTATCATAGATGCGCGACAGGAAGCGCATGCAGTCGAATCCGGTCATCGAACCGCCGAAGCCACCGCTCAGGGCGATTGGCCACGACATCGACATGTTGCGCACGACCTTACCCGAGGTCGGCTCCTCTATCCCCGCAATCATGCGCACCAGGGTCGATTTGCCGGCGCCATTGTTCCCAAGCACGGCGATCTTCTCGCCTCGGCCGATCTTGAATGACACACCATCAACTACGCGGCGCATCCGGCCATTTACTTCATACTCTTTGACGAGATCGAATACCCCGACGATGCCATCTTCATGCCAGGGAATTTCTGCCTTCGACCCCGGCGCGTCTGACGGCGCGATTCGCGCAAGACTGGAAGGAAGAATAGTCATTGCTGGGCCGCATGCTCGTAGACCTGGATCACGAAAAAGCGCACGATCCAGAAGGTTGCAAAGCAAACCGCAACCAGAAGCAGAAACGAAGTCAGCCGTTTTGGGTACAATGCATGGTCGGGCAAATTCGGGTCAGCGATTCGTTCGAGATACAGTTGCTGGCGTTGCGCATCGATCCTGGCGTTTTCCAGGGAGGTGGTCGCCGATGTCAGCATCTTCGCAGCCATTTCCCGCTCCAGCAGCAATTGTTCATATTGTGCGATGCGGGGCGCCATTGATCCGTCGCTGCCGACGATCCTTGTCCGCTCATCGCTGATCTGCCGTTCCATCGCCGCCACCCGCGCCCTCAGCGCCTCACCCTGCGGGCTTTGCGGCGCTTGCTCCTCAAGCGCTGAAAGCCGTGCCTTGTTGTCGGCGAGACCGTCCGAGAGCCTGGCGATCATATCCAGAGCGGCCGCTGATTGCTTGTTCGGGTCGACGAGCGCCTCGCGATTGCGAAAATCGGTCAGGCTTGTCTGCATCTTGGACAGTCTCGTTTGGCTGTCATTTACCTCGATCTGAGCATAGCGAATGGCATCCTCACGGGCGCGATCGTTGAGCCGGTTGATGAGCTCTTCCGCATGCTGCACCAGGGCATTGGCGAGGCGATAAGCATCGTCAGCGCGAAATGCACGCACATCCAGCGTGGTCACGCCGCTGCCGCTGTCGGTGTGCACATTGATGAAACGAAGATAATGCTGATACAGCTCCTCATTATTGGCCTCAGCCCAGGGTAGCGGATAGCGGCTGAGGAAGTCGCCTTCCGGTCGGGAAAGAATCGCTTTCAGATCGTCCCTGCTCGCCAGCGCGTCGGCGGCTGCGCGCGACTTGATGAACTCGGTGACGATGTAGCTATCGTCCTGTGCGCGAACGAACCCAGTGCTCTGAAGGAACCCGCTGAGCAGGCCGGCAGCATTTCTATTAGGGCTGCGCACGACAAATTGCGTTTCCGAGGCATATTGATCGGCGCAGATGAAACCATAATAGATCGCCCCGAACACGCCGGGGAAGACGACGATCAGCAATAGCAGCAGCTGCGATCGAACCCACCGCACAACGGAATAGGGCCAGGAAACCGGTTGGCCTATGATGACGCCGGACGAACGAGCATCCACCAGTGTAATGAAGTCGGTAAATTCCTTATTATTCTCGATGCGGCTCATCTGGGACCATCAAATCTCTCTCGGAATTGCCAAGACCATTCCACTGGCTGCCTCTCCGAAATTCCATCGGCTCTCGTGAATCTCGCGGCTTGCGCCGTTCAGCATCGCCTTCTGCGACAATGCGCGGGGACGATTTAGGCGGAAATTTACTCGCAAGAGATTCCCATATATCCTTCAAAAGTCAAATATAATTCCGACGTTTGAAAATTTTTACATGGGTATGCAAGAATAATTTCCCTTCTGTCGCAATTAATACTTTGACGACGCGATCCGTATGGCGAGGCGAGATTGCGACGGCAATAACTGCCATTCGATTAGCTGTTTTTCCCTCATTGCTGGTTCAAGGAATTCGGAATGGGAAAGCTCGGAGGCACCTTGAGGCAAGTCGGCAGTAACGTTGCGACGCATGGTCATGAAGACCTGCTGTTCGGCCGGCTTCAGCGAAGCCTCCTGAAATTTCTCGCCCGCCGCCGGCGCAAATCAGCAAGCGGAATATTTGCGGATGTCATCCGGCTGCAACTGCTTTTCGTGCCCCCGAAAGCGGTTCCGCTCATACAGCTGGCCGTGGTCGGATATCGCAGGCCCCGCCGCTCCGGCACGGGTGATTGCTCCTAGCGGCATCTCGGGGGGATTTATATGTACAGGGATTCGACGGTCTTTCCCGAAGGAGCGCAATCTTCGGTCGTAAAACCAAATGAGCAGCCGTCCTGGTTACCGCCAATCAACGCGCGGCTGCTTGCTTTCCTTCCGACGCGTCAGCGCTTTCCCCTTATCGGTCCCGCCTTTTCCGCATCCCTCAGGCCGATCGAATTGACGATGGGTGCGGCAGATGGCGTCGTCAGCTGGGGAAACGGTCCGCTTTCCCGCCTGGCGCGCCTCTATGCGCAGGTGCTGCGCCTGCCTTTCTGGACGGTGGAAGGTGGCTTCCTGCAATCGACCGACCCGGACGCTGCTTCACCGATCTCCGTTATCGCCGACGACCTCGGCATTCATTTTTCCGCACGCCAACCTTCGCGGCTCGAGGCACTGCTTCAAGACGCGTCCTCCGATGCGGATGTTCGGCGAGCGCGGGACCTGCGGCGCTGGATCAACCGCGAGAGACTTTCCCAAGATGGCCACGTCCCCGAAGGAACGTTTCGTCTTCGCCGAAGCCATCGCAGGCGCATCCTGCTCGTCGACGAAGTGGTCGGAAATAGCGCCGTCGAAAGCGCCGGCGCCAATGCAGAGACCTTCGCGAGAATGTGGACGGCGGCTCTGGCGGAGGCAAATGCCGACATCATCGTAAAATGCCATCCCGACGTCGTCGCTGGCCGCGCGCGAGGTTTTCTTCAGCCTCTTGCGCAAACCGTGGATGTGCAATTCGTGGACAAGGCGATTTCAACGCACTCTCTTCTGGATATGGTGGATGAGGTCTGGACGGTATCAAGCCAGCTCGGCCTCGAAGCTCTCCTGCGGGAAATACCCGTCGTTACCTTCGGCATGCCCGCCTATGCCGGCTGGGGACTGACCGCAGACCGTGCCGAAGGCACGGTAGCGGCTACGGCACGCTCCCGTCGAGGGCGCCATGTCAGCATAGACGAGTTTGCCGCGGCTTCATTTTTTCAATACTCGCGCTATGTTGATCCCGTCTCACGCAGTCCGATCACGGCCGAGCAGGCGGTGGAACGGCTCCTTGAATGGCGCGCTCGCGCCCGCTCGCTCACGGGCCGTTACCTTTGCGTCAATTTCTCGCTTCATAAACGCGCGGTCATGCGCCGATATCTGAGCAGTCCCCGGTCGCAAGTTCATTTCGCCAACAATCCGAGCGCTTCGGAAATCCAAAGCGCCGACACGATCGTTCTTTGGGGCAATGCTCCCGCTCCCGAGGAAGGAGTTCTATGGAAGCATGGCAAGAGATTGCCGGTCATGCGGGTTGAAGACGGGTTTATCCGCTCTTCCGGCCTTGGCAGCTCGCTCGTGCCGCCATCCTCGCTCTGCTTCGATGAGGAAGGCATCTATTTTGATGCCTCCGCGCCGAGCCAGCTCGAAACAATCCTGAACAGGACGAATTTCGATGATGCACTTCTCGAGCGGGCGCAACGCTTGCGGCAAGCCATCGTTTCCATGGGCATCACCAAATACAATCTGCCGCCGCAGCCTGCACCGGATTATCGTGCACTGGCCGAAGGCCGCACCATCGTTTTGGTGGCCGGCCAAGTTCCGAACGACGCCTCATTGCGCTTCGGCATGGCAAGCCATTCCTCCGATATCGAACTGCTGAGGGCCGTCCGACGCGCCAGGCCCAAGGCGTTCATCGTCTATAAGCAGCATCCGGATCTTCTAGCGAAGGCGACCGGCCGTTACCCAACTCCATCCCCGCCAGCGGAGGCCGCCGATCTGGTGATCGGCAATGTCGATCTGGGCAACCTTCTGAGTGTGGTCGACGAAGTTCATGTCGCGACCTCGCAGATCGGATTCGAGGCGCTGCTGCGCGAAAGACCGGTATGGTGCCATGGTCTCCCCTTTTACGCGGGCTGGGGTCTTACGCATGATGCGGTCGTCTCCTTGCGGCGAAAGCGGGTGCTAACGCTTGATGCACTGGTTGCAGGCACGCTCATCCTCTATCCCCGATACTGGTCGAATATCACCAATCTTCCATGCGAGGCGGAAGACGTCGTCGCCGAACTCTATCGCTCCCGCCAGGGCATTGCTCCAAATCCATCGCGGCGGCGCTGGCTGGCGCAGGCTATCCATATGCTTGAGGCCAGAAAATTATGACCAAGCCCGTCGTCATGGATATTTCTCGATTGATGGAACGGGCGCATTGCTCGACGCCCACCGGTATCGATCGCTATGAGCTTCATTACGCCAACTGGCTGAACGAACGCCGCAAACGGACTGCCTTGACAGATTTCGATGCGTTTTCGCAGCCGTCCTGGTTTGTAGAGACCGGTCGCAACAGCGCCGTTGCCATTCCGTCCGAACGGGCGGACAGGCTGGTCTCCATCCTCAATAGTCGCTGGTCGGCGACAGATATATCGCCAACGCAGGCCGCTCTTCTCGAACGGATTTTCGCCGCTATCGACGGCAAGATCAGGTGGCAGGCCACAGCGGAAGTAAGGGCAGGCGAAGCCCATACGCAAAAGCTGCGCAAGATCGCGCATGCTGTCGCCAGCCATTTCACGCATGGCCTGCTGCTGCCGCCCAGGGCTTCCTTTGTCCACGTGTCGCACAGCCGGCTGGATCGAACATCCGCCTTCTCCTGGCTTGGAGAAACCGGTCGCAACGGCGTCTTTTACGTCCACGACCTTATCCCGCTATCGCATCCGGAATTCGTCCGACCGGAGGAGCCTGAGCGGCATCGCCGCAGGATGGAGACGGTGCTGAAACATGCATCGCTGGTGCTTTGCAATTCGCAGGTAACCGCACGGGCCCTGCGCACGTTTGCTCAGCAGAGCGACAGGACACCCCCCTCGATCGCAGTCCTGCCTCCAGGCATCGAGCGTTGCTTCCTCTCTCCGCCAAACGACATGCCGCGCCCCCGGATGCCTTACTTCGTGACGCTCGGAACGATCGAACCGCGCAAGAACCACATGCTATTGCTGCATCTGTGGCAATATCTGGCCGAACGTGATGGGGCGATGGCCCCGCGGCTCGTAATTGTCGGCAAGAGAGGGTGGGAAAACAGTCACATCCTAGCAATGCTGGAGCGGTGCCCTGCCCTGCCCGGGCTCGTCATCGAGGTGCCGGGGCTCGAGGATGCGGCTTTGGCGCGGTTGGTCGCCGGCGCAGCTGGTCTTTTGGCACCATCCTTTACCGAGGGTTACGGCATGCCCGTCGCCGAGGCGATCGCGCTCGGCACACCGGTCATCGCCTCCAACATCAGTGCCCATCGTGAAGCCGCCGCCGGACAGCCCGCCATCTTCCTCGACCCGCTTGATGGGCTGAGTTGGAGAGCCGCGCTCGACATGATCGCCGCCTCGCCACAACGCCGAATGAAACCCGGCCTATCGAGCGGGTGGGACACGCATTTCGATGATTTGGAGACGCTGATCGAAGCCGATTTTTCGGCGCGACACCACGCTGCCCAACGGGCTCCGCGGCGCATCGAGAGAATATCGACCTCGCCGGTTTTGCAGTGAGAGGCAACAGTGCAGGCAAAAGACAGTAACAACACAAATACGGTTGATCAAAGATCTGGGAGCAGCAAAGTGACAAGCTTTTACGACATCGAGAACTGCTACAAATTCATCCTCGGCCGCGCAATGAACGAGGATGAACGTAACGTCATCGGACAGAATCTATTGCAGCTGACGGATGTTTCTCTTGAGGAGCATCGTCGGCGTTTCCTCAGCTCATACGAATTCCATCACCGCCATAGCGAGCTTCTTTTCAACAATTTCGTGCCGAAATCGATTTTCGTTCTGTTCGAGACCAAATACAATTTTAAATTGTATCTCGATCTGCGCCAGTATCACATATCTTTTGGCATCATGAGCGGCGAATATGAGAAATTCGATGTCGATCTCGTCAAGGCCATTCTGCCCGAGACCGGGCAGTTCATCGATGTCGGTGGCAATGTCGGATACTACTCACTCTCCATTGCGGCCCATCCGACATTCAAAGGAACGGTCCTTGCCTTCGAGCCGCTACCGAAGCTCTGGGATCTGTTCAACCGGTCAATCCTGGAGAACGGCTTTGAAGATCGCGTTAGCGTTCGCCAGCTCGCGCTTGCCGATGTGCCAGGCGAGCTACAACTCAATAATGCCGAGGATACCGTCAACGCCGGGGCGACGCGGCTAGTCACGAATTCGACCGACACCAAGGTCGGGCGCATGACCAAGGTCGAGACACTCGACCGCGTCGTCGGTGACCTGCGGCCCGATGTTATGAAGGTCGATATCGAGGGTGCGGAAGGCTTGTTCCTGAAAGGCGCGAAAAAAACGCTCTCGGCACATAAGCCCTCGCTCTTGATGGAGATCAACCGCGACATGCTCTCCGTCCTGTCGAAAACGACGCCCGGTGCAATCCATCAGCAACTCACCGAACGCGGCTACCGCATCTGGAACAGCGCACAAAATAAATTGACCCGGATGACCTCACCCGAGGAACTCGATTTGAATTTTCAGATCGGCGCGGTCGCGAACATCCTGGCCGTCCACGACGATCGCGCCGAGAACGTCAACGAAAGCCTTCAGCGGCTTGAGCTGACACTTGGGTCGACGAAGGTAAAGAAACAACGTCAGCGGGAACCGGCGCTTTAGCCCCATCAGTGCCCGATTGTGCGATGTCGGTGCGAAACACCGGCATGTCCGCATCCTATACGGAGACATGATTGCGCAAGCAGATCGATGACATAGCTGAGGTCGCCTACTACGGCTCGTGCCCGAGCGAGGAGTTCGTTCGCCATGCCTTTCCGAATAGCAGAATCCCGTTCTTCTGCTACGGCATCAATGTCGCCAGCTTCATGGACGAGCGGAAAGCAAACCTCAGAGCGATCGAGGCGTGGCCGGAGCCGATCAAGAAAAGGCTGCACTTCGAAGCACGTAAGGGTTTCCGAGAGCGACTGAGGCAGGCAGCCCCGAAAATGCTTGTCGTCGATTTCAGCCGCATCACGCGCGCCTCGCTCATGCGCTACAGGAACACCTTGCTGACAGTACCCTATGAGCTACTGGAGGCGGGACCGGATTTGCAGCGGGAAGCTTTCGGTATCTTCAAGATCATCCCCTTCGGCTGTCGTGAATTTTGGACGCACGTGATCGCGGCAATGAAGGCATTTTGCGATTTCGTGAACACAGAAATTCCCGATACGAGGCTGATTCTGCTCGACGTTCCGCCCACCGCCGATTATCGCGGCACGCTCATCGACAGCAATACCTACATGATCGACTTCTGCCGCTGGCAGATGCGCTATCCGATGTCGCGCATGCTCGTCGACTTTTGCCTGGAGCATATCGAAAACAGTCGGGTGCTAACGCCGCGCACCGACCTCTATTCTGACGACACCGCCCTCTATGGACCTGCGCCGATGCACTATTCTGCCGAGGTCTGGAAAGAGATGGCGGGGCGCTTCCATGCGGATGGCGGTTTCGAAGGCCTGCCTCGCTCCAGCGACCTGCTCTCGATCCTCACTAATTATTCCGGCCTTATGGATGCGTTCACCAGGACCGCGTTGTCGAACCAGAACCTTCACCGGTTCAGCCTCGATATTCTGCATGGGGCACTACCCTATCTTTTCGCCAAAATCAGCAGTCCCGCTCACAGCCATTTCGGCGATCCAATCGATTCCCACGATGTCGTTGCCGCCTTTCGTTGGATTCTTGGCCGTGAGCCGGAATCCGCAGAAACCTTTCTCAACCACTACGCACTACCCAATCGCGGCGAGTTGCGTGAAACGCTGCTGCGTTCCTTCGAATTCCAGAGCCAGGTGCCTCACTATGCCAAGCAGCAGTAGCGTGGCGGGAAACCGGACGATCATCGCATCATTCGAACTTGATGTGGCTGCGTGCTATGTTGACCAGAAAGAGGCCGACGGCGGTGGTGAACAGGCAGCATTTCAAAAGATAGCTGACGTCGTAGAAGGTCTGCACCGTGTCGCCAAATACGCCGGCGCGGAAAAGCTCAAAGCAGTGGACGGTTGGGACATAAAGCGCCAGCTTCTGGGCGCCACTGGGAAGCCAGGCCACCATGAAGAACATGCCGCAGATCGGCAGCGTCAGATACTGGAACGGCGGTATGAACTTCTCGACGAACTCGAATCGCTCGGAACTCGCGGCAAAGATAAGCCCTACTCCGAACGAAAACCAGGCCATGAACAGCCAGCCCGTCAAAAGCAGGCCGAGATCCTGGAACGGCGGTATGATGCCAGCCAAACGCGCAACCGTATAGACGATGATGAGCGCTGCGGTCGTGCCGGCAATCTCCAGAAGCGCACGAGCAATCAGCGCATCCGCGAAGCGGATCTGACGATGATACATCAGAGGCATATTCTGACGAAGACAAGAGACCGCGTGACCACTTATGTGGCGCCAGAGTGTCAGCGGCATGTAGCCGCTCAAAACGAAGGCCGCGACCGTCAATCCGTGCGCCTCGTGATTGAGCACCGTCCACATGATCATGACGCCCGTGGTCAGGATCATCGGTTCCAGCGCAAGCCAGAGAAATCCGATGTTTTCCCGCCCGTAGCGTATGAGCATTTCGCGCATGATCAGCGCACCGAGGACGCGTCCCTGAATCTTCAATCCGGTAATGAACTGCGAATTCCCACGCGTGCCTGCCGATACCTGATGCACTCGAAGCCCTCCTGGTCGCTACGCCGTCTCCATCAGACGGTCGGTCAACGATACCGGCGGAGTGCGACCGCTCAACCTTCATTGCGCCGGACTTGGACAATTACCGTCCATAGGGTCCGCTTGCGGATATCCAACGACAGGCGATCATCAGAAAGGGCATGGCCATGGCTCTGATAAACTCCGAGAACGAAAATAAGAAAGTGGATACTGAGCAGCGCTCGCAATCTTTACGTCAAATGGTCGCAAAATCGATCAGCGGACCGACAAAAGCCCGCAGGCATCGCAAGCGCCTTGGCCGTATGCGCGTTTATTTACTGGCAGTTGTCGCCCCTACCCTTGCCGTCAGCGCCTATTACGCGTTTATCGCCGCCCCAATCTATGTATCGGAATCCTCCTTCGTCGTTCGTATGGCGGCGCCACCATCATCCAGCGTCTTCGGCTCTCTGTTGCAGAACAGCGGGATTACGCGCTCGCAGGACGATACTTTTTCCGTGCAGGAATATATCCACTCGCGTCAGGCGCTGAAGGAACTTGCCGAACGGCTTCCCGTACGTGCTATTTTCGGTAGCCCGCAGGCGGACTGGCTGACGCGCTTTCCACGCTTCTGGGAAACCAATAGTGAGGAGCAACTCTATAACTATTATTCAAACCGGGTGTCCGTCATTCACAACGACACCACGGGTATCACCGTCCTGCGGACGACGGCCTTTCACGCGCAGGATGCCGCGGACATGAACGCCTCACTCCTGGCGCTCGGCGGCGACCTTCTCGACCGGCTCAACAATCGCGCTCGCGGCGATGCGGTTCGCTTTGCCGATGGCGAGGTGCAGCAGGCGCAGCAGCGGGTCATCGATGCGCAGAAAAGCATAACCACATTTAGGAACAAGGAGCTGATGATCGACCCGAATGCCAGCTCCATGTCGATGATCGATCTCATCAGCAATCTGACGTCGGCTCTCGCCAACACGCGGGCACGCCTTGCAGAAACACGCAAGACTGCGCCGGACAGTAACTCCATCCCGTTTTTGACGAGTCAGGCTGCTGCACTGGAACAGCAAATCGAGAGTGAACGAGCCAAAATGGTCGGATCGGATAAATCCGTCGCGCCCAGAATTGCCGATTACGAAAGTCTCGTCCTGATGCGGGAGTTTGCCAACAAGGCGCTCGTTGCCTCACTCGATGCACTCGAAGCAGCCAGGGCTGATGCGCGCCGCCAGCAGCTGTATCTCGAGGTCGTCGTTCCACCGCAGATGCCCGACGAGGCAGAGATGCCTTATGAGCTCAAGAACATTGCAGTCGTTTTTCTGTCCTTGAGCCTTTGCTACCTGTTGGGCTGGCTCATGGTCACCGCCATCAGGGATCACGAAAGCGGCTGATCCAGAAATCAATCAGGATGCCAGAAGCAGGTATAAATCTCCGCCATGCAGGCGCGGATTTCTCGGCTGGCGATCGAATCCGGCGTAACATGGCCATAGAGACTGAATTCCGCATCGCGTGCGCGAATGTAATATCGCAAGGCAGCATCGATATCCCGCATGGCCTTGTATAGATGCGCAGTCTGGATTTCGACGTCGATCACTGAGGCTGCATCGAGGTTTTGTGCGTATTCACGATAGACATCGTAGAGCCTCAGCGCTTCGTCGAAATCGCCGGCTTCCTTGGTCGCGTTAGCGTAAACGGCAATCAAATCGATTTCGCCATCCGTCTCCACCAGATCGTACAATTGCGCCCGTGCCTGATGCCAGCGCCGTGATTGAAGCAATTCCATCGCGTTCTGGCGTTTGCGCTCTATATCGATGCGCGAAAATCGAAGACGTGCCGACTCCAGATGAGCGGCGATGTCAGCATTATCGGGCGCGAGAACATGGGCTTGCTCGTACCATTGAAGTGCGGATTCCCACTCATTCATCCGATTGTAGAGGTGCCCGAGCTGGAGGTAAATGTCGACATCGTCGGGCTCTTCCGCGAGGAAGTGCTGGTACGCCTCAAGCGCCGCATCGAAATCGCCATTCTCCTTGTGAGCATGCCCAAGCTGAACGAATAGCGATACTCGCGCGGGATTTTGCTTCAGCGCTTGCTGATAATAGAAGGCGGCCGCCGCCCAATCGCGCCGATCGCGCGCGGCATCCGCCGCGGCGAGAGCATTGACTGGCGTATCGGCTTCGGCTGCCTCTTTCTCCGCCTGGCCGACGCGCAGGAGCGTCGATGCAAATCTCAGTTCTCGTCTCATGATACGCGCCGCATCGAAATGTTTCGGGGACGCAGCCAGCGGTCTTCGGGAGAGCGCTCGTGAATGCGAACACGCAATTCGATGAAACGATGCTCCCGCTTGATGGCCATACACACGGTTCCGGAGAACGAACCGACCAGCGTCATGACCTGTAGAAAATCGAGACCTGAATTGGCGACGATCTCGATATCGAGCTTGGCCGTTTGCGGTTGGATAATGTCGAGATCCAGCAACCAGTCGCCTTCCGCCATACTGCGCTTGGGACCTGTCAACAGCCAGCCCGATTGCACCGTCCAGTTGCCGTCATTGATCTGCAGCGGCTGGCACAGGAGATCTGGAGCGATCATCCAGCCGACGTTTTCGACCTCACGCACAAGGACGAGCATCGCCTGACCATCCGGATTGACCAGCAGCCCCGACGGCGTGATGTTTGCGTTGGAGGCATCGGGCAGATCATGCGTGTCATCGTCATCTTCAGGCAGCAGCGTATCCCAATACGCTGTCTTGCCATCCCGGCGCGCAATGGCGACAATCCGCTTCACCACGTCTCTTCGCTTAAGGACGCCGCGCCTAAGGTCGAACTCCATCCCTAACCGCTCGGCGGATGTCGGATCGCGGCCGCAGATCCGCGAAAATGCATGGCGCAGGAAAGCCGGGTCATCGTCTTTCGCGAATCGAACGAAATTCTCCACCATGGCGAACTGGTCCGGTTCCCGACGCAATGCATGCAGGCCGGACAGGCCGTTCAATGATTGTGGGACGGGACGGCGAGCCTTCAGCGCGTCCACCACACGCAGCCGACTGGTGCCGCCGCGAATGGCGTTTGCAAGCGAAAGACGATCGTCCGCTGTCAGATCGACCTCCGTCAGGTCCAATGCCTTTGCCCAGGCGTCGATGAAGGATTCCGCGGGCAAGGAGAACACGTCTTTCGGCAGCGAGCTCAAAGGCTGCCTATGCAACTCGGCGATGGTCAATATTTTCCCCCAACATCTTCTCGATGGCTGTGACATGCCGCGCGGCAGTGCGCGGATAGGAATACCAGTGGGCGGCCTGGCTGCGGTCTCGATCCAACATCGAGAGCAGCGAGGGATTTTGAGCAAGGCTGAGAAGCGCTTCCGCGATGCACTCTATCTCGGTACTCCTCACGACGTGACTGAACGGCCACAAGTCGCGCAGAACTGGCGAGCGAGAGCAAAGCAGCGGGCGGTCAACGCTCATTGCGATACGCGCTGCCCCGGTCGCCGTTTCGGTCGAGTGGCCATACAGGAAGGAAAGCACGTCGCAGGTCATAAGTTCGCGACGCAGCTCTCTTTCCGGAATGAAGTCGAAACGTGCGGTGATCTTGTCGGATAGTCCGAGATAGGCGATCAGATTTTCGATCATGGCGCGTGCCGCACGCGATTCGTCGTTGGGCACCGTGCAGTTGAACAACTTGAGGCGCAGTCTCGGCTCGTAGTTCAATGCCTCCGCAAAGGCCAATACCAGACGGTCGATATTCTTGTGTGGCATCAGGAACCCAAAGGAACCGATGGTGAAATGCGACGGGTCCGGTGCGGGTGCATCTTCCGGCACCAAGAGGACACCGTGCGGTATGACGATCGGGTTCGGGTGGCCGGCAGCCGAAACGGCTGCCGCATCCTCTGCCGAATGTAAGAAGATGATGTCGAATGCGCGTGTCCAGTCGAGTGACCCACCGCGCAGCGCCTCTTTCACGCTATGCATGGTCAGCACGCGCAGCCGATGACTGGTTGCTGCGATCGGCTGGGCCAGTAATTCCATATCCGGTGTTGAGAAATGCCCCGGATGATGTTGCATCCATAAGACATCGCCGCGTGCCTGCTCCAGCCGTCCAGCCAGGCGTTTCAGCGAAGCAAGATCATAGCCCCACAGCCTCGACATGCTGCGCGGTGTTGCCTCGATCATATCAACGGGCGCTTCGGGCAGCGCATCGTCCATGATCCGCCGGGCAAAGATATGCTCGATCCTGCCCTCGAATGCGGGCGTGCTATAGAGGTGCTGCGAATAGGTGGCGATACCGCACTGCTGTTGCCAGGAGGAGATGAGATCGATGGTCCAATCCTGCCGTGGTTGAGCCGCTGTCCGCACGGATTTTGCAAGAGCGCTCAGGGTACGGATAGCGACCGATCTCCAGCTGAAATGCGCTTTCAACAGTGATTTCGCCTTTTGCGTTCGGCTTTGAGCCTCGTCGGGATGGTCGAGCACGGCGCGCATCTGCGTTCCCAGATGCTGCACAGAGGGTTCGGCCCAAAGACTATGAGAGCCGGCCACATGAGCCTGAGATGCCGACATATGGCAATCGACCAGCCAAGCCGTGTCGGGACGGCAGAAATCGAGCTGGCCGCTGTAATTCGTGGTGACAACGGGAACATCGAGCAGCATAGCTTCCGCCAACGGCAAGCCGAAACCCTCGCCCCTGCTCGGCGCCACTAACATCGCGGCCGATCGATAGAGCGCGCGGAGCTGGCTCGGATTGTAATGCTTGTCGATGATGGTGATGGGGGGAGCATCGGCGAGTCTGTCACGCCTGTCGGCCAGAACAGATGCCGAGATATTATTCGGATTCGGAAAAGTCTTGATTACCAGTTCGACCGGATCATCCGCACGGAAGCTGTCCAGGAACGCATCGATCAGGACGTCGACACCCTTGCGCGGAAAGCAGGAAGAGACATGCAGAATGCGTCTGCGTCTGCTTTCGGGTAATGGGGATGGCACGTCATCAGCAAGCGCCGAGAGATGATCACAGCCATTTCCGGTGACTTCCACCGGTATTGTAACGCCGGACCGGGCGAAACTGTCGCGAACGAAATTCGAAATGACAGTTACAAGGTCGAGATCGCGGTTAAAGCGATCCACCAGGTATTGCGGAAATTCGAGCTCCTCCCAGGCAAAGGCAACATAGGCATTCTGCCGTCCGACCATGTTATGGGTCACCGGGGGCCAGGTATTGCGAAGATGGATGTCAAAGGTCTCTTTGAACGGGTAGTCATCGCGCATTCGGCGGATGACATCCGGTGCTGTCGCCAGATTGACATCGCTCTGCCAATCGTCCTCGGCCGTATGACAAGTGAGATTGATGCCCAAATCGATGAGCGCCTGCGCAAGGTGGCGATTGACGATCGCCAGGCTGTAATCGCCTTTGAACACTCCGTCGAAGAAAACTGTCTTGCCGGCGAATTCTTCGATCAGCGATCGCTCATTGATGCGGTCTGCATCGAGCAAGTAGGGCGAGACAGCATCGTCATGGCGCATTCAGTACTCCCAAGCGCTGAAAACAAAAAAATGAACGATATTTTTTGGGGCTAAGAGTTTCTCGGCCAAACGAAAGTCGAGACGGGACCGACACCTCAACATCTCGCTTCAATCGCCTGCGGGCGGTCTTAACCGCCCGCAGTTCGTTTTGCATTCGAGTGTCAGGATGCTTGCGCATCCTGAACGATGTAACCCAATTCCTCGGCTCGTTGTTCAAGGATCGCGCGGGCTTGCTCCAGCACCTTGCCGGCATAGACCGGAGGATAGCACCAGTCGTTCCAACCGCGCGTCGCCGTGCCCGACATCGCGCCGAACCGCAGCACGCCCGGTTCAAGGAAGGACAAGCGGCCACCGAGATCCAGGTAGGTTTCCGTTGGAGCGCCTTCGGCGAGAATGATCGAGTGCTGCTCCAGTTCGATATGGAAATATTCGAAAGGTGCTAGCGTCGCCTCTTGGGTAACGGTGGTGCCGTTGACGAGGAACTTGGCGGGGATCAGGGACTCCTCCAGGAACATGCAGTGATCCGGAGAGACATAGAGATCCTGCGAGGGGACGTTTTCGGCAAATGCCCCGGCCTGGATACGGATAGGAAGGGTATCGCGCGGCTTGTCGATGGCTTTCGGATCAAGGCGCCGACGACCGACCCATTTGATTTCCGCGACGCCCTTGTGCGTGACCACGAGATCGCCGACTCGCAAATCCTCGATCGGCGTATCTCCCTCCGGCGTACGAATAAGCGTGCCGCGCAGGAAGCAGCTCGTGAAGGTCAGCGTGTCGGTGTTTCCGTCATAGGTATACGTGACGCCGGCCGGGATCGTATAGGAGCCAAGCGAGATGAGATGAAGCGCATCGGTATAGAAGGTGACGGTATTTCCCGACTGGCCGACAAAGTTCGAACCGACGATCTCGATTTTGTCGCCGGACTGAACGTTTGTCACGTTCGGTGGCGTCGAAATGTTCAAATTGACGAGACCGGGATTGTATGAGAACAAGCCAGTGCCATTGGCATTGGCAAAATCCACGGTGACGCCGTTCAGCAAACCGACATTGACCGCGCTAGCATCGATATTGATGCTGGAGCCCGCCCCGATCGCATAAGTATAGGTCGAGCCCGCGCCGATGTTCGCAAGACCTGCATTGATCGTCACGTTCGCGCCGTTGATCGCCTCGATCGTCGTGCTCGAAAGCGCACCCGTACCGACGAAACTGCTGATATCGACATTAACACCGTCCACTATGACCGTGCCGTTGGAAACCAGGTTCAGCTGGAGCGTGTCTGACGGGCCGCCGGCATTGCTACTGTTGATAGTGGTTGTACCGCCGTTGACTAGATTTACGTCAATCAAAGCCATGTTATTACCCTCTCCATTGGATTAACACGTTGTCTTTCAAGGCAAATCTGCTGTCAGAATTTGTAGTTCAGACCTACTCGGACAGCATGAAAATCAAGGCTGGCCTTGGAGTTGAGGAGATCCCCACCCATGTTGCTGCTGCCGAAATCAACATACTGATATTCGAGTTTTGCCGTCAGATGGTCGGTGAAAGCATGTTCGACACCGGCACCGATAGTCCAGCCGGCCTCGGTCTTGTCATCGTCGAAGCTTACGCCGGCCAACGCGCCCTTGTATTTAACGTGTCCATAGGCGAAGCCGCCGGTTCCGTAGAACAAGGTGTTGTCATAGGCATAACCGATGCGAGGACGAACGGTGCCGTACCAATCGATCTTGGAAGATGCGCTTGCGATGTCGGTTCTGAAGGAATCGCTGATGTCAGCACCCTGGAAATCAGCTTCAAGGCCGACTACCCAGTTAGGATCGAACTGATAGTTGTAGCCGATTTGACCACCACCGAGAAAACCGGATCCCTCAAGCTTGCCAAACCTGCCAAGATAATCTCCGAACGAATGGAAACCGACAGTGTCGTTGCCGCCGAAACCGCCGCCGGCGTTCACACCCACATAGAAGCCGGTCCACGAAAATACCGGCGCCGCTTCAACAGGAGCTTGAGGCGGTGTGGAAACCGCAAGATCCGCTGCATAAACGGTACTCCCCGCAACCGCCGCCATCAGAAAAACGGTGGATCCCAAAAACTTGCGCATTCGAAAATTCTCCTTAAAGGAATTCACGAGATTCAACATGTAACTTGTGAAAGTTCACGTTGAAGCCATAATATCGGCGTGATTATAGCTGTAAATACGTGATCGCTAATAAATATTTTCATAAACTATACATTATTTGTATAACGCTGTCGCAATATGTATTGAGGTAATGGTGATTCTATACTTTTGGATCACCCAAATATTCCGGAATCTACCGTTGTTGATCAACACGGTTTAGAATCGGAAGGCGGGCTTCGCGTCGCTGCATGCGAATAACTTGTTTCGTCGGCAAAAGGCCGCTGTCAATTTCCGCTGACGTAATTGGATGCAACCTGTCGCTTTCGATATAGACAGTCCACGCACCGTTCTGCAGGTTTCGAGCGCTACCGCAGATACCAATCTGCTGCGCCGGGAGGCCTGACGGGGCGGACCCTTTGAAGTAACGTCTGGCCTCCCAACTGCGCTCAATGCCCTGCCCCAACATCCCTTTCGGAAAGAACCTGCCGGCAGCGCATGCGCGAAAACAGACGTATATGGTCTGTGCTTGCCATAGCATTCAAACGGGAGAAGAACTGGGCATCTCGGGCTGCAGCATTGCGAGACAAGCGGCGTGTCGGTGTTAGGTATCGGCTTACTTTAAAACCGGCTTTCCAACGTCAGGCGCAATCGGACCTCCGCTGTCGCTTTGCGTATGGACGACAGGACGGTGAAAAGCCACATCTTTGTAGCTATCGCAACCGCCAATTTGCGATGGACGGGAGGCCCGGTCGCCTTGCTTCAAGCACCGGTCGGGCCTCCTCGTTTGCACCATGCGCGGCTCACGTGCAGTTGCGTCTTTTCTTGCACACGCGATGGTGCTCTGTGATTTCAGGGGACGGGAAGGTTTAACAGACCGGGCTTTAATCGCCGGAGATAACAACGCGTATACTCACCGCATCTGCGGCCTTCAGGAAAGCAGAGCGAACCTGCTCAGGTGAGGCTCTGCCTTTGACGCCGTCGATACAGGCTTGCAGCGCTTCTTCGAAGGCATCCCCGCTGCGGATCGGCCATTGCCTGGTAAGATACTCGATCGCCTGGCCAATTGAAGCGATGAATTGAAGCTCGTCACCATCACGCGATGCAATGCCGATAGGCGCGAACGCCAGTTCTTCCGGATCGCTGGAGGCGTCAAATGGCGGCGCCTGATCTTGATCCCCGGCGTTTTCGGATTTCGCGTGTCGCCGCCTCGTCACGAGCGTAGCGAGCAATGTCATGTCCCGAGCGATCTGGTCCAGGGCTGCTAGTTTGTCCTCTTTAGCTGGCGCTCGATCCAAACTACTCCCTTCAGCTTGCGTTCGCTCCTGGGGTAATGGCGTGCGGTCATCCGCGTTCGTCTGAGGACTGGGAATTTCAACAGGGATTGAATTAACGAGCTGCTCACCATGATCGAGGTCGGCGCCGCCATTCTCATCATTCCGCCGCATGTTGTACGTCCCAATGAGCGTCATCGAATACATCTCACTTACGGCAGGCGTGCCGTATCATGCTGCTTCGATAAAAGTACGACTAATAAAACGTATTTGATTGGTACAGGTTAAAGCTTTGAAACGATTTTGACCAGTATCGCGACAGGAAAAAGAGCGAATACTCATAAAATCACGCGAATATTGGCTTATTTTCGATGTATAATTATGGGAGTTTTCGCTTAAAAAGCCGATAGACATGCATGAGCGCAACCGGCGCTCTTCGGAAATCGTCGCGCCGACCCGGTGCATGTCGCGTCAAGATCTGCGGTGTTTTGCGACGAAAAGTGCCGTCGGAACGTTGAAGGGGCGCACCGAAGTGCGCCGCCTGCTCAGACGATGAAGAAAGTCGATGGCGGAACCTGTAATGCGGTGGCAATACGGCGAAGTTTTGCCGGATCGGCCTCGGCTCCAGCCTCAATTTCAATGATTTCCTCACTGGTGAGGCCGCAGGTCTCCGAGAGGTCGTCAACGGTGTAGCCAATGGCTTCACGCGCCTGCCGCACAGCAGCAGCAATCTCACCATCAGGAACCGTAAAAACCTTTGAATTATCGATATTATTCGGAGTAATGGACATGAAATTTCTCCTTCCAAAGTCCGCCGGCCAAATCGTTGCCGGGTGAAGGCAGCTATTGCAGCCATGAGGCATATCGACCTAAACAGACACGGCCGAACGCTGCGTCAATATAGGCATCAATGCGGCGAGGGCAAGCACGGAAGCGCATAGCTGCCAATCGCCTGGCTCTCGGCTCATTTCGCGATTTAATATTCTGTGATAGCGACAACACGTCACGGTTACAGAGGAACGAGCGCTGCAGCGCGCGCCGTCTTGCGACGACAGCCGCCGGCCGGCTGCGAACCCACTCAGTAACGATGAAGATCATTTCTTGCCTTTTGCCTTGCGCACCTTCCGCTCGGCCGCAAGCAAAAGTCCCTTGAGTTCCGGTTCACGCACACGGTTGGCTGCTTCGACGAAGGAAACCCACTCGACACGGCGCTGGCCTCGCTCCGGGAAGTCCTGAAAGGTCTGATCAACCTCAAGCAGATGTAATCCGACAATGCAGGGAACGCGATTGCCGTCGGCAAGCTGCTTTAAATAGGTGAAATAGCCGAACGGCTTTTTCTTAACCTTGCCGCGTACGCCGGCTTCTTCGTAAGCCTCGATGGCAGCAACCTCATGCGGCTTCTTGCCCTTGATCGGCCAGCCCTTGGGCACGACCCATCGGCCGCTTTCCCGGCTGGTGACGACGAGCATCTCGGCTTCATCGCAGTCGGGCGTCTTCCTATAACAGATGGCGGCATATTGCTCATGGACCTGGCCGTGCAGCAACTCGTCCGCATGAGAGGCAAGCTCGGACAGAAAGCTCTCCGACCGTCGCAAGGCTTTTTGCTGCGCTGAGAGTGAGGAAGCCATGTGCGCTACTCGCGACATGGTCGATCGACGCACATGCTCCTCGAAGCTGGCTGGCTTGTGCTCACAAAAATCGTCTGTGACACGCTGCCCTCCTGTCCGCTTGGGTTTCGTCGAAATTCACAACTGTCAGCATGATGCTGTGAGCTGTTGCAGTGACAGTTTTATGAAGGCGGCTGTTGATGATGCTGGAGGGAGTAGCCGCCTCGCGGTGCTACACGAAACTGTGATCGAACGGAACGGAAGTGGAAAAACGGCCCTCGAAAGGGCCGTTTCATCCTTGGGAGGATAATGCGAAGTTTACTCGGCGGCCTGCAGGGCAGGCATCTCGATTTCTTCGCTCAATTGCCCCGCCATGGCGGCGGCAAACTTGGTTTGGTCGAGTTCGTTTTCCCAGCGGGCGACGACGACCGTGGCTACCGCATTGCCGACGAAATTGGTCAAGGCGCGGCACTCCGACATGAAACGGTCGATGCCGAGGATCAGCGCCATGCCGGCGATCGGAACCGAAGGCACGACTGCGAGCGTCGCGGCAAGCGTGATGAAGCCTGCACCGGTGATGCCGGCAGCACCCTTGGAGCTCAACATGGCGACGAGCAGCAGCAGGATCTGGTCGCCGAAGGTCAGCGGCGTATCGGTTGCCTGAGCGATGAACAGCGCCGCCAGCGTCATATAGATATTAGTGCCGTCCAGGTTGAAGGAGTAACCCGTGGGGATGACGAGGCCGACGACGGAGCGTTTGCAGCCGGCACGCTCCATCTTATTCATCAGGCCCGGCAATGCAGCTTCGGACGACGAGGTGCCGAGAACGAGTAGCAGCTCTTCCTTGATGTAGCGGATCAGCGCCAGGATCGAGAAGCCGTTATAGCGAGCGACGGCGCCGAGCACGACGAGCACGAACAGCAGCGACGTGGCGTAGAAGGTGCCGATCAGGAAGGCCAGATTGGCGATCGTGCCGATACCATATTTGCCGATGGTAAACGCCATGGCGCCGAAGGCACCGATGGGAGCGAACTTCATCAGCAGGGCAACCATGCGGAAGATCGGCGTGGTCAGTGCCTGCAGGAAATCCGTCACCGGGCGGCCGCGTTCGCCGGCAGCGCCAAGCGCAATGCCGAAGACGACCGAGAAGAACAGCACCTGGAGAATATCGCCCTTGGCGAAGGCGCCGACGATCGTATCCGGAATGATGTTCATCAGGAAGCCGACGACCGACGCGTCATGGGCCTGTGCCGCATAGTTGTTGACGGCCTTCGTATCCAGCGTCGCCGGATTGATGTGCATGCCGGCACCCGGCTGCACGACGTTGGCAATGATGAGACCGACGATCAGCGCCAAAGTCGAGAAGGTCAGGAAGTAGATGAACGACTTGCCGACGACGCGACCGAATTTCTTCAAGTCCGACATGCCGGCGATGCCGGTCGTGACCGTCAGGAAGATGACGGGCGCGATGACCATGCGCACCAGCTTGATGAAGGCATCGCCGAGCGGCTGCAACGACGTGCCGAGCTGCGGATAATAGTGACCAAGCAGGATGCCGGCAGCGATGGCGGTGAGAACCTGCACATAGAGATGCCGGTAGAAGGGAACTTTGGCGCGCGTTTCCGCGGCAGCGATGGGAGCAATCATGATGTCCTCCGTTAAGCCCAACCGATCTCTCGGCCCTCCGGGCGACGACTAGAATTCAACAGCCTCCGACTGTTTCATCATCCGTTGCAATGACCGTGCCAAATGCGCGCCATGATTTTAACACATTGCTTTTGTTGAATTTTAATTTCCGACCCGGATCGAAGATCATCGATCTGTGCGATTATTCGCACAGATCGAATTGCGGCGCGCGCGAAATCATGCACAATGCGGCAATGCTGCAGCGCCCGGCCAACGAACGATTTCTAACGCCCGAGCAACTGGGCCGGCGCTCACGCCGGGTCTGGCTCGTGTTTGCGTTTCTAAGTGCGGCTGTCATTGCGGCTGGTCTTTATGGCGCGAATTTCTATGGTCGGCTCTCGGCAATAGAAACGCTGCAGAGGCAGGGGCACACGGATGCGAACCTCAAGGTTGCCCTGCTGCGCGCAGTCCTCGAACGTCCGCGCGCCCTGCCGCTCTTGCTGGCCGACGATCAGCAGGTGCGAGATGCGCTCGCCGAGAAGCACATCGACGATGTTGTCGCCCTGGACCGTAAGCTTGAAAGTCTCGTCTCGGGCACCAGCGCATCCGTCCTTTACGTCACCGGCAAGGACGGCGTTGCCATGGCTTCCAGCAACTGGCGAGAACCGTTGAGTTTCGTCGGCAACGACTATTCCTTTCGCGACTATTTCCGCAAAGCCATGGAAACGGGAACCGCTGAGCATTATGCACTCGGCACCGTCAGCAATCGCCCCGGCCTCTACATTTCCCGCCGTGTCGGCGATGTCGGCTCTGCGCTTGGTGTCGTTGTGGTGAAGATGGAGTTCGATCAGCTGGAGGCTGACTGGAGCGAGACCGGCCGCCCCGCTTACGTGACCGACGAACGCGGTGTCGTCCTCATCACCAGCCTGCCCTCATGGCGCTTCATGACGACCGCTCCGCTTGCGCGCGAGGAGGCCGACGCGATTCGAAAAAGTCTGCAATTCGGCGCAGCACCGCTTTCGCCCCTTCCGGTCAGCCATCCCGAAGAAATTGGCCCGGATGCAACCATCGTGCGTGCCATTCTGCCTGGAAGCAGCGCTGCGGAATATTTGCGGCTGGCGGTCGCGGTTCCATCGACGCCCTGGCAGCTCGGCTATCTGATCCCGACCGATCAGGCGATCGCCTCGTCCGTGCGCGAGACACGCTTCCTCGCCTTGACCATCCTTCTGCCGATCCTCGCATTCGCCGCTTTCCTGCTGCGCCGCCGCGATGTTTCCGCCATGCAGATCGCCGTGAGCAGGATCGCGCGTGATGAGCTGGAACGCCGGGTTCTTGAGCGCACGGAAGACTTAAGCCAGGCCCGCGACCGGCTGGAGGCGGAAATTGCAGACCACCGTGCGACGGAAGCCAAGCTGCAAGGTGTGCAGCAGGATCTCGTACAGGCCAATCGCCTTGCCATCCTGGGTCAGGTCGCCGCCGGCGTCGCCCATGAAATCAATCAGCCGGTGGCGACAATCCGTGCCTATGCTGAGAATGCCAATGTCTTCCTCGACAGGCATCAGACGGAGCCGGTGAAGGAAAACCTTTCGGCAATCGCGGCGCTGACGGAGCGTATCGGCACGATCACCGAAGAACTGAAAGCCTTCGCCCGTAAGGGAAGGACCGCACCGGAGCCGGTTGATCTCAGAAGCGTGATAGAGGGCGCCGTGGTCCTGCTGAGGAGCCGCTTTGCCGGCCGCCTGGATGCGCTGAAGATCGAGTTGCCACCAACGGGGCTCGGCGTTGTCGGGACCCGTATCCGGCTGGAGCAAGTGCTGATCAACCTCTTTCAAAATGCTCTGGAGGCCCTTGAAGGTCGCGATGAGGCCAAGGTGGAGGTGTCAGTGCGCGAAACTTCAGAGGAAGTCGAGATTGTGGTTTCTGACAACGGCCCCGGCATTCCCGCGGCGATCCTCGACTCGCTGTTTACACCCTTCAACACGTCCAAGGAAAAAGGCCTCGGCCTTGGTCTCGTCATTTCGAAGGATATCGTCGTCGATTATGGCGGCCGGATCGATGTCGAGAGCAATGACAGCGGCACCCGCTTCACCGTCCATTTGCGCAAGGCCATGCCATGAATGAGAGTTCCCCCGTTTTCCTAATCGACGACGACAAGGATCTGTTGAGAGCGACGAAGCAGACGCTTGAACTGGCTGGCTTTGGCGTCTCCGCCTTTTCTGCCGCAAGCGAAGCGCTCCATGCTCTCAAGGCCGATTTTGCCGGTGTCGTCGTTTCCGATATCCGCATGCCGCAGATGGACGGGCAGCAGCTCTTTGCCCGCATCAAGGCGCTCGACGCCGATCTGCCGGTCATTCTGGTGACGGGTCATGGTGATATTCCGATGGCAGTTCAGGCAATCCAGGATGGCGCCTATGATTTCATCGCGAAGCCCTTCGCCACGGACCGGCTGGTGCAAAGCGTGCGACGCGCGGCCGAGAAGCGACGCCTTGTGCTGGAAAATAGGGCGTTGCGGCAGGCGGCGGAGCAGGCGCAGGGCGATCTGCCGCTGATTGGACAGACCCCCGCGATCGAGCGGCTGCGCCATACATTGCGGCAGATCGCCGATACGGATGTCGATGTGCTTGTCACGGGCGAGACTGGCAGCGGCAAGGAAGTGGTGGCGAGCCTGCTGCATCGGTGGAGTCGGCGAGCGAAGGGCAATTTCGTTGCGTTGAATTGTGGTGCCCTGCCCGAAACCGTGATCGAGAGCGAGCTTTTCGGCCACGAACCGGGCGCTTTTACCGGCGCCCAGAAGAAGCGCGTTGGGCGCATCGAACATTCAAGCGCCGGCACCCTGTTTCTCGACGAGATCGAAAGCATGCCGCCGGCGATCCAGGTGCAGATGCTGCGCGTGCTGGAAATGCGCGAGGTGACGCCGCTCGGCACCAATGAAGTTCGTCCCGTCGATCTTCGCGTCGTCGCGGCAGCGAAGGTCGATCTTGCCGATCCTCGCCAACGCGGCGATTTTCGCGAGGATCTCTACTATCGCCTCAACGTCGTCACGCTTTCCATTCCGCCATTGCGTGAACGGCGCGATGACATTCCGTTGCTCTTCGGCCATTTCGCCGATCGCGCCGCCGGCCGCTTCAAACGCGAGGTGCCGGCCCTATCGACAACGGTGCGCCGCCATCTGCAGCAGCACGACTGGCCGGGCAACGTTCGCGAACTCTCGCATTTTGCCGAGCGCTTCGTGCTCGGTCTCGAATCGACGACAATGGCAAAATCCGACGAGGCGCCGGCGGCGGACGAAGGTTTGCCGTTGCCCGCTCGAGTAGAGCGCTACGAAGCCGAACTCATCCGCGAAACCCTGTCACAGCACAATGGAGATGTGCGCCGTACCATCGAAGCGCTCGGCATTCCCAGGAAGACCTTCTACGACAAGCTCCAGCGACACGGCATCGTCAGAGGCGATTTCGCCGGCTTTGATGGGGATGATCGCCGAGGCTCATGATCCGCTGCCGATGAGCCACCGCGCCAGCTGAAGCCGTCGTGTGAACTTCAGGCGCTGCGGCGCATGTCCCTGGCATTGCCTTGCCTTTGCCGGGCCGCTGCCTCGGCGGTGCGATCCAGAACCAGCATCGCTTGCGCAACCACCGCTGCGAGCGCTTCATCGCTCCTGGAAGCGGCCACGACCAGCGGCGCGCTCAGGCAAATTCTAAGAGCACTTGCCGGTACATCACCAAAATCGGCACAGCGAACGGGCTGGCCGAGACGCACCAGGGCAACTCCATCGCCTTCGACGGCCAGCTCCTTGTAGACCGCTGCCATTTCCGCTGCGGTCAGCATGGCGCCATCTGTGCAATTGCGCAGGTAAAACGAAAAGATGGAGGGAATTTCATCCCAGCGAAGAGCCGATGATGCGCCCCACAGCTCACGCCGCTCCAACGGCCGGCTCTGCAAAGGCTCGAAAGCCGGATCGTTCGCAAGACGATCGGAGACTGCCTCGGCAAAAATGGACAAGACCTTGACTACACGGTCTTCAGGAATATCGAGGAAGCATCCGAGTTCGAACAGCGCGGCTTTCCAGCGCAGCAGCAGGCCGAGATTGGCGCGGTCCGGCAAAATGTCGCGAGCGGCCCAGTCTTCCGGCCACTCTGCCTTCCCGCAATAGTCGGCCAAGGCTCCGGGCAGCGCACGCGATTTGAAGCGTTCCGACATTTGCGGCGGGCACAAAAGCGCGCCGCTGAAAATCGGCCCGGCAAGGAATTTCGAACCCGTGAGCGCGACCATGAAGCCATGGGCGAGATAGGCGCGGATCGTTGCCGCTGACAAGCGAAACTGGCAGGCATCGATCATGATATCCAGCACGGTGCCGAAACGCTCCTTCAGACGCATGACGGTCTCAAGGCTCGGCGCCAGCAGGCTGGTCTTCGATACGTCTGTTACGACGAGAAGGCACCTGAGGCCGGCTGCGCGGGCAAGCTCGATGAGGCCGCGCAGCTCCTCTTCCACCTCGCTATCGGCGCGAAGGGAACCATCCTTGTTGCGCACGGCAATGGTGGCGTTGCGTGTTGCGTCCCCTGGCCGCAATTCTTCGCCCTTGGCGACAGACCGTGCGCTGCTGACGCGGCTCATGAAATGCCGCCCGGCTGACGCCATCATGACGCCGCTGCCCGTTTCATTCCCCATCAGCGTGATGGTCATCAGGGCACGCTCGTCCTCGCCCGCCAGCAGTGCTGCCGAAAAGAGATGAATGTCCGTGCCCGATGTGGCCAGGATTACATCGATCCGGGGTGCCGACGCTTGGTTGAGGCCGAGCAAGCGCAACAGATCGTCACGCATGCGCCCGATTTCGCGGTCATAGACAGCCGACGGCGAGCTTGTTTCCATCTCCCGCCTCAGATCCGCGTAAAAGGATTCGACCGTGGCAAAGGCGGCGGCGGATATGGTCGATGCCGTCGACGAGCCGAAAGCGAGATCTTCGGGCCGGGGTGCCGGACCATAGCCATACATGTTGAGCCCGGTGAGCGGATCGCAATCCAGCCGTTCATCGCCACCCGACACCAGGTGTTTCAGCAGCGCATCCCTCGCCTCGCTTTGTTGCTTCGACAACGCACCCGTAGTCGCATTTTTATCCAGGGTACGGTCGTCAGCAACTTGCTGCATGGAGAAGCATTCCTCTTTCGCCAATGTCGACACGCTTTGCAGAATCGCGCTGCGGTCTACGCCGAGCGGGGGAGCCTCGGCAGCCGAACATTACGCTTCACAAGATGGAGCGAGGCTGACTTGCCGAGACCGACAGCACCCGCAGTAAGCGCAATAAAAGAGCTCGCGATCCGGAGGGCCGCGAGCTCATTTCTGCAAAGCGAATTGTTGGATCAGCCTGCAGCTTCCAGCTTATCCTGCGTCTTCGTCTCGAAGTCGCTGGCATCGTGGCGCTCACGCAGCTGCTCGGATGGATCGCCCGACATGCGGTTGACCATGCGGCCGCGCTTGACGGCAGGACGCGAGTAGATTTGCTCGGCCCAGCGCTGCACGTTCTTGTATTCCTGCACCTGCAGGAACTCGGCCGCGCCGTATTGCCACCCCTTGGCCAAACCGCCGTACCACGGCCAGATGGCGATATCGGCGATCGTATAGTCGCTGCCGGCGATATATTCGCTTTCGGCCAGGCGACGATCGAGAACATCGAGCTGACGCTTCACCTCCATGGCAAAGCGATCGATCGCATATTCGATCTTCGTCGGCGCATAGGCGTAGAAATGACCGAAACCGCCGCCGAGATAGGGCGCGCTGCCCATCTGCCAGAACAGCCAGGAGATGCATTCGGCCCGAGCCGGCTGCTCGGTCGGCAGGAAGGCGCCGAATTTTTCGGCGAGATACATCAAAATCGAGGCCGATTCGAAAACGCGAACCGGCTTCGGGCCACTGCGGTCGAGCAAAGCCGGGATCTTCGAATTCGGATTGATGTCAACGAAACCGCTGCCGAATTGATCGCCCTCACCGATTTTGATCAGCCAGGCATCATATTCCGCACCGCTGTGACCAAGCGCCAGCAGCTCTTCGAGCATAATCGTGACCTTCACGCCGTTGGGCGTTCCAAGCGAATAGAGCTGAAGGGGATGGCGTCCTACCGGCAGTTCCTTCTCGTGAGTCGGGCCGGCAATCGGGCGATTGATATTGGCGAACTGGCCGCCATTGGCCTTGTTCCAGGTCCAGATTTTCGGCGGGGTATATTCGGCAGGGCCGGTCATGGGCATCCTCCTTTTTCGGGAATCGAATTTGGGCGATCTTCGATGTAGCGCGCTACATAGATCGCACATAGAGGCCGCTCTTCATTTTTGCGAGAGGAGAATGCGCACTCTTTAACGCGGAAGCGCTCTTGCCGCCTGGGTTAGGGCGCGGACTCTTCGATCGCGTTAGGCCATTGGCAAATGCCTGGAGGTTCATGAAACGAAAAAGCCTGCCGCGGGAGGAGGAGCGGCAGGCTTTTTACAAGAACCGAACAGCGGATGGGAGGAGGAGTTCCGCTATTCCTGCAGCCGTCCCTGGGAGGAGGATAAGGACGTCTGCCAAGCGAAGGGATGCGGGAGGAGATGCATCGCTTCGATGAAGACGAACATACCAGTCTTTTGCTCAGTTCATAGGCATTTCTTTGCAAGGCAGTTATGCGCTATGCGAAAATCGGGCAGCTGGGTCGATCGTAATCTTCAGCCAGGGCGGTGAAGAATGAGCGGGATGCCTATAAAGCAAAAGCGCCTGCTCGGGGGAACAGGCGCTGGTATAATGCAGCTTTTATAAGGAGCCGTCGCGTATAAGGAGCCGTCGCGGCCGTTAGCGAGCGATCGCTGCACGGGCAACATTGCGGATCTCGCCGCGATCGATACCCAGGTCGTGCAGTTCGCGCGTGGACATACGGCCCAGTTCGGCGACCGTCTGACGATACTTGCGCCAGTTGTTGAAAGAGCGTGCTACGTTCATGATGATCCCCTTTCCTTGGGCTTTCGAAGCTGAGCAGCCGTGCTTGGCGCTCCCGTCGCTTCGATAAGAACTATATAGTCGAACCCATTGGCTTTTTGCAGAGCTAAGGAATCACCGCACCTATGCGTCTACTGCATGCGTCGCCCGAAAAGCAGGCGATCTTCATTCGTCGGTCGCGCCTACCTTGACGATTCGCTGATGACAGCGCCGCCTTTGTCTGCGAAAAGAAAAGAGATGAGAGACAGGGGCGTCCGCTATCCGGCGGGCTGAGAAGCACCCTTCGAACCTGAACCAGATCATGCTGGCGGAGGAAGTCGCTCGGGACCTCGCGAAGCTGAAGCACGTCGTCCCTACGCGTCTCGCCGCCTGAAAGGGGCGATATGCAAGACCAAATCACACCAGGCAATCTACTTCGCACCATGCGGGCGAACCCTCCCCTGGTGCAATGCATCACCAATTTCGTCGCCATGAATATCGCGGCCAATGTGATGCTTGCCGCCGGCGCATCGCCGGCAATGGTACATGCCGAAGAGGAGGCCGGTGAGTTTGCCGCTATCTCCGGCGCACTGACGATCAATATCGGTACGCTTTCCGCGGGTTGGCTTAGGGGCATGCTGAAGGCCGCACAGTCGGCAAACAATGCCGGCAAGCCCTGGGTCCTCGATCCCGTCGCCCATTATGCGACCGCGTTTCGTCGCGATGCCATCACGCGCTTGCTGGAACTAAAGCCGACAATCATTCGCGGCAACGCATCCGAGATCATCGCGCTTGCCGGCGGGACGAGCCGCGGCCAAGGCGTCGATAGCCGCGATGCCGTCGAGCAGGCGGAAGATTCCGCCCTTCAACTCGCGGAAAAGCACAGCTGCGTAGTGGCAGTCACAGGCGTTACGGATTTCGTGACGGATGGGCAGAAGGCGAAGCGCATTGCAGGCGGTTCGCCATTGATGCCGCAAGTAACCGCACTTGGATGCTCGCTAACCTGCCTCGTCGGTGCGTTTGCGGCGGTAGCTCCGGATGATCCGTTCCATGCGACCATAACGGCGCTTACGGTCTTTGCCGTTGCCGGCCAACAGGCAGGAGCGGCTGCAGAGGGGCCAGGCTCCTTCTCCTGGCGCTTCCTCGATGCCCTTGCCGCCCTAACCCCGGAAACACTGGATCACGACGCAAGGATATCGGCAGCATGAACACAGACTTCGATCTCTCGCTCTATCTCGTCCTCGATCCGCTGCTATGCCGTGATCTCGGTATGGTGGAGACAACGCGGGCGGCGGTGGCGGGCGGCGCCACCATGATCCAGCTTCGCGACAAGGAGGCTTCGATCCCCGCCATGATCGAAACCGGCCGTGCCCTCAAGCAAATCCTGCACGGAACGAATGTCCGGCTGATCGTCAACGACAATGTCGAGGCTGCCATCGCCATCGGCGCCGATGGCCTTCACATCGGCCAGGAAGATATGAATGCCGCCGACGCCCGCCGCCTGATCGGCCCGGACATGATCCTCGGCCTCTCGGTGGAAACGGAGGCTCTCGCCTCCTCCATAGATGCCGGAATCATCGACTATGCCGGGATCGGTCCGGTCTTTGCCACATCCACCAAGCCCGACCACAAGCAACCGATCGGCTTTGACGGGCTTGCCCGCATCGTCAGGCTTTGCCCGGTTCCTTCAGTGGCAATCGGCGGCCTGAAGGCTGTTCATACCGCCGATGTCCTTTCGTGCGGCGCAGATGGCCTCGCGGTCGTCTCGGCCATATGCGGACAACCGGACCCGCAAGCGGCGACAATCATCATCGCGAAAGCCATCAAGGAGGCTCGCCAATGATCCGCAACGTTCTATCTATCGCCGGCTCCGATCCCTCCGGCGGTGCTGGCATTCAAGCCGACCTGAAGGCTTTCTCCGCCCGCGGCGTTTATGGAATGGCGGCTCTGACCGCCTTAACCGCGCAAAACACTCAGGGCGTCTCCGGCGTCCATCCCGTGCCCCCTCATTTCGTGGCAGACCAGATCAATGCGATCTTTGCCGACATCCGTGTGGATGCCGTGAAGATCGGCATGATCGCTAATGCCGCCATCGCCAGTGCCGTCGCGGACATTCTGGCGCGACATCGCGATGTACCCGTCGTCCTCGACCCGGTCATGATCGCCAAGGGTGGCGCAGCCCTGCTGGCTGCCGATGCCGTTGACGTGCTGACCACGCGGCTGCTGCCGCTTGCGACCGTCATTACCCCGAACCTACCCGAGGCGGCTGCGCTGTTGCATGACGCCGAGGCGACGAACCGCGAAGACATGGCGCGCCAGGCGCGTGCGCTGGCAGCGCTCGGGCCTTCAGCAGTCCTCGTCAAGGGTGGTCATCTGGAGGGTGACGAAAGCCCGGATGTGCTCGCAAGCGGCGGTCATGTGGCCTGGTTCGAAGCTCAGCGGTTGCCGACCAAGAATACGCATGGAACGGGCTGCACGCTCTCCAGCGCTATCGCGGCAGAGATCGCCAAGGGCCTGCCGCTCCCCGAAGCTATCGCCGTCGGCAAGGCCTATCTCGCCGCCGCGGTTGCTGCCGCAGGCCAGCTTTCCGTCGGAAGCGGCCATGGGCCTGTTCAGCATTTCCATGCACTGTGGGCCACAAATAAGGAGTAGCGAGCCTGTTACTCAAGGGTCGCCGTTTCTGGTGCCGGCCGCGGCCTCGATCGGGCATAAGACAAAAAGCGCCGTCCTGATGGGCGGCGCCTCCTCTTCATTGGCGATCGAATGGTACGGGCGGCTCAGGCCCAGCCCATGGTCAACACGCCAAAAAGGATGACGGCGCCAAGACCGATACGGTAGATGACGAAAGGCCAGGTCGAAAAGCGTTCGAGAAAGCGCATCAGCCCCCAGATGGTGATGAAGGACGATATGCTGCCGACAATCAGGCCAACGAGCAGTACCGACCAGGCTTCCATCGGAAGATGCGCCTTGTGAAGCTCATAAAGCTCCTTCAAGCCGGCAAGAGCGATGGCCGGTAAGCCGAGCAGGAAGGAGAACCGTGCCGCCTCCTCTCTTTTTAAGCCGAGGAACAGTGCGCCGGTTAGGGTCGACCCCGAGCGCGAGACACCGGGGATAAGAGCACCGACCTGCGTGATGCCGACAAAAAGGGCATCCATCAGCGTCATCTGTCCGATATCCTTCCTATGGCGGCTGTAAAGCTCAGCGACCGCCAAGAGCAAGCCCATGACCACGCAGGCGATGCCGATGACCCAGAGGCTGCGGAAAGACGTGCCGCAAGCGTTCAGGGAGGATGACAGCAGCAGGCCGGCGATCACGATCGGTATGGTGGCAATCACGATGGCGATCGCAAGCCGGATGGAAGGAGAGTTCCAGTCCCTTTGCCTGATCGCATCGAGCGATCCAAAGGTGACGTAGCGGACGTCGCTCCAGAAATAGGAGACGATCGCTGCAAGTGCTGCAAGCTGCATCGTAGCCGAGAAGGCAGAACCAGGGTCCTGCCAGCCCAGCAAGGCGGGCACCACGCGCATATGGGCAGTGGACGAGACCGGCAGTAGCTCGGTCAATCCCTGCACGATGCCCAGAATTGCGATCTTGGCATAGCCCAGGGCAACAAAGCCCGTATCCACGCCTTGCGTACAAACATCAGCCACGTTTTGATATCCTCAGTTGTTCAGGGGGCTTTGCACCGAGTGGTGCGACGAACTAGCTGTGAAACTGGTTCCCAATTTGAAATCGACAACACCTGGCGAAGGTGTCGCCAATTTCACATCGGGGCAAGCTGAGGATATAGCCGCGCAGGCTGAACTCTATCTGAAATTGCCGGCTCGAATTTTGGAGTTTGGCGTATTTCTAGCCGTCATCCTCCGGCAACGCCTGCATGTAGCGGATCATGGTGTAGAAGCCGGCGAGGAGGACCAACGCGCCTGCCGCATGATGCAGATTGTGCAGCATCGTATGGTGATGCCTGAGCAGAAGGCAGCTTAAATTATAAAGGGTTATGGCCACCGCCGTCATGAGAGCGGCCAGGAATAGCGCCATGTTTCGCTGAAAGAAATCAATCATCACGCACACCTCTTTTGAGTGCCAACAGATTCCATAAGGATTGGGGAGGAATTACGACAAAGGCACAGAGCCGTGGCACCGTGGCGGGCGAATGCCGACGGGTTCATTTCGTATAGAGCGCACGCGATCTTTCCAGATGCTTGAGCATCGCCTGCTCGGCGCCATCTGCATCGTTTTCAGCCAGGCGCGCGAGGATTTCCTCATGTTCGACCAGCGTGAACTTTTCCTTGCCGGTCCAGATCAGCATGTCGGTATGATAGGCTTTCAGCCATGCGAGCATCGCTTCGCTGACGGCAGCAAAGATTGGATTGCCGGAAATCTGGGCGATGCGCGTATGGAACTGCATATCAGCAGAAATGAAGTCCTCGGCATGACCGAGAGATGCGCGCTGCCGGTCGATGATTTCACTGAGATCGGCAACATCTTTCTTGCTCGCGCGCTGTGCGGCCTCGCGTGCCATGCCGCGCTCGAAGAAGATGCGGGCGCTCTTCAGCTGCTCAAGGGAATCAGGTGATTGCGACAACATGATCTTTGCGGTCAGGTCGACCTGCCGAAAGATCGACTTCGCTGTGAGCTGAAGCACCTTGGCACGTTCGCCATGGGAAATGTTGACCAGCCCCATATTGGCAAGGGCCTGCATGGCCTCCCGGATCGCCGGACGTCCGACACCGAAGCGCTCCATGAGGACACGCTCGGACGGCATCTCATCACCCGGCTTGAGCTCTCCCGACGTGATCAACCGTTCCAGCCGATCGAATACTTCATCGGATAGCTTTCGGCGTACAATTTGTTCGACTGGCTCGCCCATGGAATCCCGCTTTCCCAAAGCTTTTACCCCTTATGCATTTTTGGCCGCCATGGCGGAAGCCCCACCCTACCGACAACCGGGCAAAAAATAGTTTGCAGAAGTTGGAATACTCATTATACCAGATCACCAGTTTGTGCCACGCGGAAAATCGTCGGCGAGAGGAGCATTCACCCACTCATGACTATTACCATCACCTACCGCATCGAAACGCCAGGCAGCGTCGAGGCGATGGCTCGCAAGATCGCCAGCGATCAGTCGACAGGCACCTTCGTCGCTGTGCCGGGCGAGACGGAAGAACTCAAGGCGCGTGTGGCCGCGCGTGTCGTCGCGATCCACCCTCTTGCTGACGCGGAGCGTGCGACTTGGCCGGAGGTGGCCGAGGGCTATGACCCGATCCATCGGGCCGATGTCGACATCGCCTTCCCGCTGGATGCGATCGGCACCGATCTTGCGGCGCTGATGACAATCGCGATCGGCGGCGTCTTCTCCATCAAGGGCATGACCGGCATCCGCATTGTCGATCTGAAGCTGCCCGAGGCCTTTCGCGACGCGCATCCCGGCCCGCAATTCGGCGTTGCTGGCAGCATGCGCCTGACCGGCGTCAGCGGTCGCCCGATCATCGGCACGATCGTCAAGCCGGCGCTCGGCCTTCGGCCGAAGGAAACGGCCGCCCTTGTCGGCGAGCTGATCGGCTCCGGTGTCGATTTCATCAAGGACGATGAGAAGCTGATGAGCCCGGCCTATTCGCCGCTCAAAGAGCGCGTCGAGGCCATCATGCCCCTGATCCTCGATCACGAACAGAAGACCGGCAAGAAGGTCATGTATGCCTTCGGCATCTCGCATGCCGACCCCGACGAGATGATGCGCAACCACGATCTGGTGCTGAAGGCCGGCGGCAATTGCGCCGTCGTCAACATCAATTCCATCGGCTTCGGCGGCATGAGCTTCCTGCGCAAGCGTTCCGGACTGGTGCTGCATGCGCATCGCAATGGCTGGGATATCCTGACCCGTCATCCCGGCGCCGGGATGGATTTCAAGGTGTATCAGCAATTCTGGCGCCTGCTCGGGGTCGACCAGTTCCAGATCAACGGCATCAGGGTCAAATATTGGGAACCAGATGACAGCTTCGTCGAATCCTTCAAGGCGATCCGCACACCGCTTTTCGATCCATCCGACTGTCCGCTTCCCGTTGCCGGTTCCGGTCAATGGGGCGGCCAGGCGCCCGAAACCTACCAGCGCACCGGCCGGACGACCGACCTTCTCTATCTCTGCGGCGGCGGCATCGTCAGCCACCCCTTCGGACCCGCTGCCGGCGTTCGTGCAATCCAGCAGGCCTGGCAAGCGGCGGTTTCGGACATACCGCTTGCCGACTATGCCAAGGACCATCCGGAGCTTGCCGCCTCGATCGCAAAATTCAGTGACGGCAAGGACGCCTAACAGCAATGTCCAGTCTTCCAGCAATGTCCAATCTTCTTCTCAGCTATTACGGCGATGATTTCACTGGCTCCACCGACGTCATGGAGGCGCTTGCCTCGAACGGCGTGCCGACGGCTCTCTTTCTCGGCGTTCCGAGCAAAACCATGCTGGAGCGGTTCAAGGATTGCCGCGCCATTGGCATTGCCGGCACCAGCCGCAGCGAAACACCGCAGTGGATGCATGAACATCTGACGCCCGCATTCGAATGGCTGAAGAGCCTCAATGCCGCGATATGCCATTACAAGGTCTGCTCGACCTTCGATTCCAGCCCCAGGATCGGCAACATCGGCAAGGCGATCGAGATCGGCAAGGCACTCTTTGAGCAATCCGTCGTCCCGGTCATGGTCGGTGCGCCGCAGCTCAAGCGCTATACCGCTTTCGGCCACCTTTTCGCGGCCTATCAGGGCCAGGTCTTCCGCATCGACCGGCACCCGGTCATGAGCCGGCATCCCGTCACCCCGATGGATGAGGCCGATCTGGCCGTGCATCTGAGCAGGCAGACGTCCCTTCCCGTCAGCCTCGCCGATCTCGTCGCACTCCGGGCAACCGATGCCGACGCACGGATCGATGCGCTGACGGGAGGCAATGAGGGTATCCTGCTGCTTGACGTCGACAGTGCGGAAACCCAGGCCGCCGCCGGTCACCAGCTATGGCGTCTCGCAAGCAAGGGCAACGCCTTCATCGCAGGTTCATCCGGTGTCGAATATGCCCTTCTCGATGCCTGGCGCAACGAAGGATTGATCGGAGAGAAGCCGGATTTCGCTCCTCCGGGTAGGGTCGATCGCCTGGCGGTCGTCTCCGGCAGCGTATCGCCTACGACCGAACGTCAAATCCGCCGGGCTGCGGCCGGCGGATTTGACGGCATCGATCTCGATCCATTGGCGCTTGTCGGAGAAAATGCCGAGCAGGCGCTGGAGACAGCGGTCGCCGCGGGCGTGGCCAGCCTCAAGGTCGGACGCAGCGTCATCCTTCACACAGCACTCGGCCCATCGGCGGATCGCGGCGGCGATATAGACCGTATTCCCGGCGCCCGCCATCGCCTGGGGCAGGCTCTCGGCACGATCCTGCGACGGTTGATCGAACAGGAAAATCTCGGCCGCGCCGTCATCGCCGGCGGCGACACGTCGAGCCACGCGCTCAAGGAATTGCGTGTCGAAGCGCTGACAACGCTTCTTCCATTGCCGCAAACCCCCGGCTCGCCGCTTTGCACGGCCCACGGCAGCTACGCGCCCACCAATGGTCTGCAGATCGCGCTGAAGGGCGGCCAGGTCGGCACCGATGATTATTTCACACAGATCCGCGACGGCAGGGGATCGTAGCGGCGTCATTCTTCAGCATTCATTGGCATACTCATTGACTCATTATACCACTTGCGATACCACATTCTGGAAGTGAACGAGGTACTAACATGACTGCAATTGCTCTTTTCGGCGCCGGAGGCAAAATGGGCTACCGGCTCGCCAAGAACCTGAAAGGCTCGCGCTTCGATGTGCGCCACGTCGAAGTCAGCGATGCCGGCAAGGCGCGCCTGAAGAATGATCTTTCTGTCGATTGCGTCCCGGTCGATGCCGCGCTGGATGGCGCGGACGTCGTGATCCTTGCAGTACCGGATACCGCTATCGGCAAGGTTGCCGCCGGCATCGTCGACGAGCTGAAGCCCGGCACGATGGTCGTCGCACTCGACGCCGCCGCCCCCTTCGCCGGCCATCTGCCGCACCGTGAAGATCTTACCTACTTCGTTACTCACCCCTGCCATCCGCCGATCTTCAACGACGAGACCGACATGCAGGCCAAGAAGGATCATTTCGGCGGTCTTTTTGCCAAGCAGCATATCGTTTCGGCACTGATGCAGGGTCCGGAAAGTGCCTATGCTCTCGGCGAGGAAATCGCCAAGGTCATCTGGGCGCCCGTCATGCGCTCGCACCGCGTCACCGTCGAGCAGATGGCAATGCTGGAGCCGGGTCTTTCAGAAACGGTCTGCGCCTCGCTGCTCGTCGTCATGCGTCAGGCCATGGATGAGTGCGTCGCCCGCGGCGTCCCGGCGGAAGCCGCCCGCGACTTCCTGCTCGGCCACATGAACGTGCTCGGCGCCGTCATCTTCAAGGAAGTCGATGGCGTGTTCTCCGATGCCTGCAACAAGGCGATCGAATTCGGCATCCCTGCCCTCATGCGCGACGACTGGAAGAAGGTCTTCGAGCCACAGGAGATCGCAGAAAGCATCCGTCGCATCACCTGATCGACGTCCCCGGGAGGGCGTCGCCCTCCCTTTGCCGCCCTGCCGGGAACAGGGCCTGTTTCATAACTGGGAGGAGACCATGAAACTGAGACGCAGACTGACACTTGCAGCCTTCACCGGCGCACTGGCGCTGGGCACGGCAATGCCGGCCTTCGCGGCTGACCTGATCGCCATCATCACGCCGGCCTTCGACAATCCTTTCTTCAAGGCGGAGGCCGTCGGCGCCGAGGCCAAGGCAAAGGAACTGGGCTACGAGACGCTCGTCATGACGCATGACGACGATGCCAACAAGCAATCGGAAGTCATCGACACCGCCATCGGACGTGGCGCCAAAGCCATCATCCTCGACAATGCCGGCGCGGATGCGACGGTCGCTGCCCTGAAGAAGGCCAAGGATGCGGGCATCCCTTCCTTCCTCATCGACCGCGAAATCAACGTCACCGGCATCGCCGTCGCCCAGATCGTTTCCAACAACTATCAGGGCGCACAGCTCGGCGCGCAGGAGTTTGTCAAACTGATGGGCGAGAAGGGCAATTATGCCGAACTCGTCGGCCGCGAAGCCGATACTAATGCCGGCATCCGTTCGCAAGGCTATCACGACGTCATCGACGACTATCCGGACCTGAAGCTGGTCGCCAAGCAATCGGCGAACTGGAGCCAGACTGAGGCCTATGCCAAGATGGAGACTATTCTTCAGGCAAATCCCGACATCAAGGGCGTGATCTCGGGCAACGACACCATGGCGATGGGTGCGATTGCCGCCCTGCAGGCCGCCGGTCGCAAGGACGTGATCGTCGTCGGCTTCGATGGTTCCAACGACGTGCGCGACTCGATCAAGGCGGGCGGCATCAAGGCGACGGTCATGCAGCCGGCCTACGCCCAGGCCCAGAAGGCGGTCGAACAGGCCGACGCCTATATCAAGAACAAGACGGCGCCTAAGGATGAGAAGCAATTGATGGATTGCGTCCTCATCAATGCCGACAACGCCGACAAGCTCGAGACTTTCGCACTGAAAAACTGATGGCGGGCCAGATACGTTGGAGGGCGTGGGAAAACCGCGCTCTCCGGAGCTTTTCTGCAAGATCGAGGTGCATTGCATGTTGAGGATCAGAGGCGCGCTCGTGGCCTTTGTATTGGCCGCGGCATTGCCCGGCTGCAAGATTATCAAGACACCAACGCCCGAGGAGAAGGCAGCGGCGGCGGCCAGGAGCGCCTTCGATCCAGCGGCAAAGGTCGAGGCGATTTGGCAATCGAAAGTGGTGCCCGGCGTCGAAAAGCGCGCGAGTGACCTCAAGACTGTGTTGCAGGCGGTAGCAACTAATCCCGATGATGCCGGCGCGAAATACGGAAATCCACGCAAGCAGAGCTCCTCGCCCTGGACCTATGCCGTCAAGCTGAGCGGTAAGATCGTGGCTGCCGATACAGCCTCCCGCGCGGGCACTCTCGACGTCGACGTGGATGGCGACGGCAAGGTGGATGCGAAGGTGCAGATCGGCCCGGCGGTCCGCGGCACGGCGCTGCGCGACGCGCTGGATTTCCTGGACTTCAACGAATTCAGGAACCAGATCGAGTGGGCCCAATTCGGCAAAGCCTTCAATGAAAAGGCAAACTCGTCCTTTCTGGCGGCACTACCCCGGGACGGGCTGATTGGAAAGACGATCACGGTGACCGGCGCGTTTCCGCTGCCTCCATCCGGCCAGCTTCCCTTAATCACCCCTTCGGCCCTGACATTGGGGCAATGACCATGAGCGAAACCCCAAGCAACGATATCATCCTGCGCCTGGAGGACGTTTCCAAGGTCTATTCCGGCATCGTTGCCGTCAAGCACGCCAACCTCGAGCTGCACCGCGGCGCGGTCAACGTGCTCGTCGGCGAAAACGGTGCCGGCAAGTCTACCTTGATGAAGATCATCGCCGGGGTCGAACGGCCAACCTCCGGCCGCATCCAGCTCGAGGGCGAGGAAGTCTCCTTCAGCAGCCCCGCCGACGCGCAGGCGCGCGGAATCGGCATGATCTTCCAGGAGCTCAATCTCTTTGCCAATATGACGGTGGCCGAAAACATCTTTGCGACGCGCGAAATCACCCGCGGCATCTTCGGCATCGATCACAAGGCACAGATCGCAAGGGCCAACGAGTTTCTGGATCGGCTCGATGCCGGCATAAGCGCCGAAACCATGGTGGAGGACCTGCCGATTGGGCAGCAGCAGCTTGTCGAGATCGCCAAGGCCATCTCACTTGATGCCCGCATCCTCATCATGGACGAGCCGACATCGGCGCTGTCTGCTGCGGAAGTCGACATTCTGTTCAAGGTGATTGCGGAACTGAAGGCTCAGGGTGTTGCGATCGTCTATATCTCGCACCGGCTGGAAGAGCTGATGCGTATCGGCGACTATATCACCGTACTGCGGGATGGGCAGATCACCGGCCAGGCCAGGGTTTGTAATATCGACACGAAATGGATCGTCCGGTCGATGATCGGATCGGATGCCAAGGATTTCGCAAGGGACGGAGGCCATGCCATCGGTAAGGAAGCCTTCCGCGCCGAGGAGATCAGCCTGCCGAGACGTACGGGCGGCCTTGCCGTCGATCATGTCTCGCTGTCGGTGCGCGCCGGCGAAATTCTCGGCATCTATGGCCTCATGGGTGCCGGGCGCAGCGAATTCTTCGAATGCGTGATGGGCCGGCATATGCATTCGACCGGGCGGATCTACATCGATGGCGTGGAGGTTCGCGCCCGCGACACCACCCGGCGCATCCGGCATGGCCTCGCCTTGATTCCAGAGGACCGTCAGCGCGAAGGATTGGTGCAGGTGCTGTCGATCGCCAGCAATTTGACGCTTGCGAGCCTCGGCCGCTTCGCCCGGCTGTTTTTCCATATCGATCCAGGTGCCGAAAAGAACGCCATTCGCGACATGATCCGTGATCTTTCCATTAAGGCGCCCAATCCGGACTTCGAGGTTACCTCCATGTCCGGCGGCAACCAGCAGAAGGTCGTCATCGGCAAGGCGCTGATGACCGATCCGAAGGTGCTTTTGATGGACGAGCCGAGCCGCGGCATCGATGTCGGCGCCAAGGCGGACGTTTTTCGCACCATGCGCAGGCTCGCCGGCAAGGGCCTGGCAATCTTGTTTTCAACATCGGACCTTGAAGAGGTCATGGCACTTTCGGACCGCATCGCAGTGCTCAGCAACGGCAAGCTCGTCACCGTTCTCGACCGAAGCGAAGCGACGGAAGAGGCCATCATCGCGGCATCCGCCAAGGGACACGGACATACAGGGAAACTCGCGTCATGACCGCAGATACGTCCTCCGCCTTTGCGACCAATCGCTCGAACGGCTCCGTTCTCCTGACGCTGATGAAGCTCAGGACCTTCATCGCGCTGTTCGCCGTCGTCATCTTCTTTGCGATCTTTGCACCGAACTTCACCTCGACCGCCAACATCATCCTGATGTCGAAGCATGTCGCGCTCAACGCCTTTCTCGCCATGGGGATGACCTTTGTGATCGTCACCGGCGGGATCGATCTATCGGTCGGTTCGATCGTCGGCCTTTGCGGCATGGTGGCCGGTGCCCTCATCCTGAACGGCGTCGAACTGCCGATCGGATATACGGTCTACTTCAACATCTACGAGATCATCCTCATCACACTGGCCGTCGGCCTGGGGATTGGACTCATCAACGGCCTGCTGATCACCAAGCTCAACGTCGCCCCCTTCATCGCCACGCTCGGAACGCTCTATATCGCCCGCGGCCTCGCACTCCTGTCTTCTGACGGTCAGACCTTCCCGAACCTGGTCGGGCGGCCGGAATATGACACGACGGGCTTCGACGTCTTCGGCGCCGGCCGTATGCTCGGTCTTCCGGTTTCCATCTGGATCCTGATCGTGTTGGCGCTGCTCGCCGCTTACGTCGCCCGCTCGACGCCGATTGGCCGGCACATCTTCGCTGTCGGCGGAAACGAGCGCGCCGCACGCATGTCCGGCATCCGTGTCGATGTGGTCAAGATCTTCGTCTATATGTTCTCAGGCCTCTGCGCCGCCATCGTCGGTATCGTCATATCGTCGGAGCTGATGGCGGCGCATCCGGCAACCGGCGAGAGCTTCGAGCTGAACGCCATTGCAGCAGCCGTGCTTGGCGGCACCTCCATGTCCGGCGGGCGCGGCACTATCGGCGGAACGATCATCGGCGCCTTCGTCATCGGCATTCTTTCGGACGGGCTCGTGATGATGGGCGTATCATCCTTCTGGCAGATGGTGATCAAGGGATGTGTCATTATCATCGCTGTGGTCGTGGATCAGGCGCAGCGGCGTCTCCAGCAGCGCGTAACTCTCATGCAAATGGCAAAGGCAGGCTGAAATGGCAGAACTCAAGGGCGCATTGATCGGTTGCGGCTTTTTCGCGATCAATCAGATGCATGCATGGCGAGACGTCAAAGGCGCCAGCATCGCTGCGATCTGCGACCGCGACCCGGAGCGGCTGAAGATCGTCGGCGACCAGTTCGGCATCGAGCGTCGCTATACGGATGCAGCCGCCATGTTCGCCGATGGTGGCTTCGATTTCGTCGACATCGCAACAACGGTGGCAAGCCATCGCGCCCTGGTGCAGATGGCCGCATCTCACAAGATCCCCGCAATCTGCCAGAAGCCTTTCGCAGAAACGCTGAGCGATGCCAAGGCCATGGTCGCGACCTGTGCCGCGGCCGGCGTGCAGCTGATGGTGCATGAGAATTTTCGCTGGCAGACACCTATTCAAGCCGTCAAGACTGCTCTGCAATCCGGCGCAATCGGCGAGCCCTTCTGGGGACGTTTCTCTTTCCGCTCGGGCTATGACGTCTTTTCCGGCCAGCCTTACCTGGCGGAAGGCGAACGGTTCATTATCGAGGACCTCGGTATCCACACGCTCGATATCGCCCGCTTCATCCTCGGCGACGTTTCTTCACTGACGGCCCGCACCAAACGGGTCAACCCGAAAATCAAGGGCGAGGATGTCGCAACCATCCTGCTCGATCATGAGAATGGCACGACATCGATCGTCGATGTCAGCTATGCCTCCAAGCTTGCGACCGAACCTTTCCCGGAGACCCTTATCGAGCTCGACGGTACGAAGGGTAGCATTCGGCTGTCGCAGGGGTATCGTCTCGAGGTAACCGGCCCCGAGGGCGTGCGCGTCTCCGATGCATCGCCGCGGCTTCTGTCCTGGGCTTCGCGTCCCTGGCACAATATCCAGGAAAGCGTTCTGGCGATCCAGCAGCATTGGATCGACCGTCTTGCCTATGGCGGCGAGACTTCCACGTCAGGTGCCGACAATCTCAAAACTCTGGCACTTGTCGAAGCCGCCTATGAGAGTGCCGCCAACGGGAATCCCATCGATATCGGAGCGACGCTGCAATGAAGACCGAGATCGATCCGTTTCAGCTTTACGGCACGCACGAGCTCGAAACGCCGCCGATGCGACTGACTGCGGGCAGGCTGGATGTCGATTTCAAGGACGGCAATCTCCGGACCATTCGCTATGATGGCATCGAGGTTCTGCGGGCTGTTTCTTATCTGATCCGCGATCGCGATTGGGGCACCTATTCGCCCGGTATCGACGATCTACGGATCGAGCAGCGTCACGATGGTTTTTTCGTCAGCTATCGAGCGCGCTGCGCCGGCCCCGAGAACACCGAGCTTACAGTCGACGTTCGGATAACGGCTCAAGTCGATGAGGCCCTGATCTTCGAAGCGACGGCGCTCTCGACGACCGGCTTCGAAACCAACCGCTGCGGCTTCTGTATCCTGCATCCGATCGTCGGCGTCGCCGGGATGCCCGTCTCGGTTGAGCATGTCGACGGCAGCCGCGAGAGCACGCATTTTCCCGACCTCATCGAACCCTGGCAGCCCTTCAAGGATATGCGGGCGATTACGCATAGCGTGGTGGCGAACGTGACAGCCGAATGCCGCATGGAAGGCGACACCTTCGAGATGGAAGATCAGCGCAACTGGTCTGATGCTTCCTACAAGACCTACGTTCGCCCGCTTGCCCTGCCCTGGCCTTATCGAATTCCGGCTGGAAAGCCGATGCGGCAGCGCATCGTTCTGACCATCGGGGATATGCGCCGCCTGCCTCCCGCCTCCACCTATGGTTCGGAAGAAGCGCCCCCGGTCGGGCTTAGCGCTGGAGCAAGGTCCGGAATCATGCCGTCCATCGGCCTTGTCATTACACCGGAGGAGGCGGATGCGACGCTAGCTGCGCGCGACCGGCTGGCTGAAATCGGACCGCAGGAGCTGCTGTTTCACTTCGATCCCGATGCCGGCCACGGTGCTGACGCCTTCAGGCGCTTCGCCGCCGTTGCCGCACTCCATCCAGGCAATTCGACGCTCGAAATCGCATTGCCCTGCCGCCAGGCACCTCCTGTCGAGACACAGCAAATAGCAGACTGGATGCAGGCGGCCGGCTTCAAACCCGATGCAATCATGATCTCGCCTTCCGTCGACCGGCAATCGACGCCGCCGGGCAGCAAATGGCCGGAATGTCCGCCGGTCGAGGAGGTCTACGCCGCCGCGCATGCGGCCTTCCCCGATATGCGTGTCGGCGGCGGCATGCTGAGCTATTTCACCGAACTCAATCGCAAACGGATTCCCGCCGACACTCTCGATTTCATCAGCCATTGCACCAATCCCATCGTGCATGCGGCTGACGATCTCAGCGTCATGCAGACGCTGGAAGCACTGCCGTTCATCACGCGCTCCGTGCGCGCCATCTACGGCGACAAACCCTATCATATTGGCCCATCGACCATTCCGATGCGGCAGAACCCCTATGGCAGCCGGACGATGGACAATCCTCACGGCGGTCGCATTGCCATGGCCAATATCGATCCACGGCACAACGCCCGCTTCGGCGAGGCCTTTGCGTTTGGCTATGCCGCCCGCGTCCTCGATGCCGGATTGGAGTGCCTGACGCTTTCGGCACTGACGGGGTCCTTCGGGCTGATCGCCGGAGCGAACGAGCCGGCGGCGGCAGGCGCCGAACGGCCATTGTTCAATACGATTGCGACGCTGTCACGCCTCGCCGGCCAGCAATGGCAAGAGTGCCTGTCGTCCGATCCGAGCGCCGTACTCAGCTTCATCACGGCACGATCCAACGGATTGCGTTCGCTCCAGCTGGTCAACATAACGCCCATTCCACAACTGGTGGAGCTGGGGGAGTTTCGGCTTAAGGAACAGAGCGGAAGCAAGAGGCTTATGCTTGATGCCTATAGCACTGTTTCGGCTGAGTTGATGGATTGACCTTCAATCGCAGACGCGCATGTTAGTCCCAATAATCGCAATGATTTGGAGGACTGCGTGAAGACGAAGAAGCTGATCAACGAAGGCGCGGCCGCCGTGGATGAGATGCTGGCCGGGATATTGGCGGCTCATCCGCGCCATCTCCGCGCCGTTGAAGGATCGCCACGCTCGATCGTGGCAAACCATGGCCCGCGAGCCGGCAAGGTCGGTCTGGTCATCGGCGGTGGTTCCGGGCACGAGCCGACATTTCTCGGCTTCGTCGGCAAGGGGCTGGCCGATGCCGCCGCGATCGGCAATGTCTTTGCCTCGCCGCCGCCCGATCCGATCATCGAATGCGCCAAGGCCGTCGATGGCGGTGCAGGCGTGCTGTTCATGTACGGCAACTATGCCGGCGACGTCATGAATTTCGACATGGCGGCGGAAATGCTGGCCATGGACGATATCGAGGTGCGTACCGTACTGACGACGGACGACATCGCTTCCGCGCCAGTCGATCAGAAGGAGCGCCGTCGCGGGGTTGCCGGCAACGTCTTCATCTTCAAGGCCGCCGGTGCCGCCTGTGATCTGATGTACAGTTTCGACGACGTGGAACGGCTGGCACGCTGGGCGAATGAGCGCACCTATACCATGGGGGTGGCGCTTTCGCCCTGCTCGCTGCCGCAGACACGCAAGCCGAATTTCGAGATCGGTCCCGACGAGATGGAGATCGGCATGGGTATCCATGGCGAGCCCGGCGTCGCACGCGGGCCGATGCGATCGGCGGATGAGGTGACGAGTGAGCTCGTCGGCAAAATTCTCGATGAGATGAAGCCGGCGCGCGGCGACCGGGTCGCCGTGCTTGTCAATTCACTTGGCTCGACGCCGCTCATGGAGCTCTACATCATGATGCGCAAACTCAAGAGTATGCTCGACGATGCCGGCCTTGTTATCCATCTGTCATTGGTCGGCAATTACTGCACGTCGCTGGAGATGGCCGGCGCCTCGATTACGCTCATGCATCTGGACGACGAACTGCAGCGGCTGATCGATCATCCCTGCGATTGCGCCATGTTCCGCTCCGGCGAGGCTCTGCAATGACGACGGTTACAACGGAAGATCTGAAGGCGCTTTTCGCGCGAATCGCGGAGGCGATGGAACGTGAAAAGGATCACCTCTGCGAACTGGACGGCGTCATCGGCGATGCCGATCACGGCATCGCCATGGAGCTGGGCTTTGCCGCCGCAGCCAAGGCGGTTTCGGAGCTGGACACGACAGCAGCCGATCCAACGCTGGTCTTCAATACGGCGGCAAAATCCTTCCTCAATGCAGTCGGCGCCTCGTCCGGGCCGCTCTATGCGACAGCCCTGATGCGTGCAGGCGCGGTCGCCAAGGGGAAGAGCACTCTGAACGACGACGATATGGTCGAGATATTCGCAGCCCTCGCCAAGGGCATTCAGGATCGGGGCAAAGCAGAGGTCGGCGAAAAAACCATGGTCGATGCCTGGGCGCCCGCCGCCGCGGCCTGCCGCGCCGCCCGGGATCAAGGGCTTTCACTTGCCGGCTGTTTTGCCGCCGCCCTCAAAGCCGGTGAAGCGGGTGCAGAAGCCACTAAAGATATGGTCGCGGCAAAGGGCCGTTCGTCGCGCCTCGGCGATCGAGCCCTGGGGCACATGGACCCCGGCGCGGCGTCCGCCGTTGTCGTCATCGCCTGCTTTCACGATCACTTCATGTGATACTGCTGATAAGCTCATCATACCAGTTGACATGTTGACAACGATTTGTCAAAACCGCCCTCAGCTTTGCTCAGAGGAGGACGGGAGATGGCTGGCAACTTCAAATATGCGCGTTGGTTCGGGGCAGCTGCTATGGCAGCGGCGGCCTTTTCGGCAACCAATGTTGCCGCGGAAGACCTGACGCTATGGACGCTGAACTTCGACAATGGTGCGGCAAACGGCGCGCTGAAGAAGGTGGCGAAAGACTTCGAGGCCGCCAATCCCGGCACCCATGTCGAAATCGTCCAGCGCGGCGTCGATGAACACAAGACCGCACTTCGCGTAGCCGCGGGCTCCAGCAAAGGCCCGGATATCTATTTCAGCTGGGCCGGCCTTGGCCTCGGTGGCGAATATGTGAAGGCGGGCCTCTCCCTGCCGCTCGACAAATACTACACCCAATACAAGTGGAACGACGAGCTGCTTCCCTCAGCTGCCGCTTTTGCCGATCTCTATCCGGGCGGCAAGCATGGCGTTCCCTTCACCTTCAAGGGTGAAGCGATCTACTACAACAAGAAGCTCTTCCAGAAGGCTGGTATCACCGGGGAACCGAAGACCTACGAGGAACTGTTGGCGGCAGCCGACAAGCTCAAGGCGGCAGGCATTCCGGCCTTCACCTTCGGCGGTTCGGTCAACTGGCATGTCATGCGCCTGATGGACGTGCTGCTCGAAACCAAGTGCGGCGCCGACAAGCATGACGCGCTGATGGCGATGAAGGCCGATTGGACGAAGGAGCCCTGCGCGACCGACGCCTTCACCGAATTCGCCAAATGGACGAAGGATTATACCCTGAAGCCCTTCATGGGGATCAGCAACCAGCAGTCCTATACGCTGTTCGTCGCCGGCCGCGCCGCGATGATGCTCGAAGGCGACTGGCTGGTCAGCCAGCTGAGCGGCAGTAAGGTCAATCTCGACGACTACGGCGTCCTGCCGTTCCCGACGAACACCAATCGCCTCTATGGCTTTGCCGAGTACAATTATGTCAGCACCAAGAGCAAGAATCCGGATCTTGCGGCAAAATTCCTCGACTACTTCCTGTCGACGAAGGTGCAGCAGGATCTCGTCGGCCAGATCAGCTCGATCTCGGTCAACAAGAATGTCCAGTACACCAACCAGAAGCCACTCGAAGCGAAGTGGCTTGAGATCTTCAAGACCTACAGCAAGGTCTACATGAATGGCGACCAGGCCTTCCCGCTTGACGTGACAACCGAATACTTCCGGGTGATCAACGATGTCGCCTCCGGCAATGTCCAGCCGGCCGATGCTGCCAAGCAGCTGCAGACCTTCATCTCCGGCCGCACCTGATCGATCGAGGGGCCGCCAATGCCAGTTGTAGCGGACGGCTCCCTCACCTTCATGCCCACGTGCCAGCTGCCGCCGGGAGCAAGCAGAATGTCATTCCGCAATCGTACTCATGATCCCCGCTTTCAGGCAGCGATACTGCTTGCGCCGGCCATGCTGATCTACGCGATTTTCGCGCTTTACCCGATGCTGAACGTGGTGGTGCTGAGCTTCCAGAAATGGAACGGCCTCGACCCGCAGCGCCCATTCGTCGGCTTGGCGAACTATCAATATATCTTCACACAGGATCCCGTCTTCTGGGTCGCCTTCCGCAATACAGTGATCTGGACGATCATGTGCGTGATCTTTCCGCCCATGGTCGGGCTGCTGCTGGCGCTGAGCCTCAATCAGAAGCTCTTTGCCCGCAATACCTTCCGCGCCATCTTCTATCTCCCGGTCATCATCGCCCCGATCGCGGTCGCGACCATGTGGAAATGGATGTATGATCCCTTCTTCGGTCTCTTCACCGAAATCCTGACATCGATGGGCCTGCAGGACTGGATCCAGGACTGGCTCGGCGACAAGGATATCGCGCTCTATTCCGTCTTTATCGCCTATCTCTGGCAATCCGTCGGCTTTTCCATGGTTCTGTTTCTCGCGGGCCTGCAGAATGTCTCGCAGACGCTGGTGGAAGCCGCCCGCATCGACGGCGCCGGGCGCTGGAACATCTTCCGCTACGTGACCCTGCCCGCACTGCGCGCGACGCTGACCATCGTGCTGGTGCTGTCGGTCATTTCCTCACTGAAGGCCTTCGATATCGTCTACGGCCTGACCGGCGGCGGTCCTGCGCAATCGACCCAAATGCTGGCGCTTTGGGCCTTCACGCAGGCCATGCAGATCTTCGATTTCGGCCGCGGTGCTGCGATCTCCGTCGTCCTGCTGCTCATCACCATCGCCATCGTCATTCCCTATCTGCGCTGGACGCAGAAGCATGAGGAGGCCGAACAATGACGGCAACATCGGCCACATCCATGTCGGACGACTTCGAAACCGTCACACCGGCAAAGCGCAAGCGCGATCCCGTCCTTATCGGCCTATGGATCGCACTGCTGGTCGTCGCCGCGATCTGGCTTGCGCCTTTCGTCTTCATCGTCTTCACCTCGCTGAAAACGCAGGCCGATGTGACATCGACCGGTGCCTTCATGCCGCCGCTCGATCCGGCCTTCGAAAATTATTCGAGCGCCTGGGGTCGTGGCAATTTCGCCAGCGCCTTCCTGAACAGCACCATCATCACCGTGATCAAAGTGCCGCTCGGGCTTATCCTCTCGGCAATGGCCGCCTATGCGCTCGCCAAGATCAGGCTGAGGTTCAGCAAGTTGCTGCTACTCCTCGTCGTTTTCGGCACGATGATCCCTTTTCAGGTCATGCTGGCGCCGCTGTTTACGCTGGTCAATTCGCTCGGACTGATCGACACCTATCCCGGCGTGATCCTGCCTTACATCGCCTTCGGCGTGCCCTATCAGGTCTTCATTCTCCACGGCTTCTTCAAAGGCATTCCGAAGGAACTGTCAGAGGCAGCCCTGATCGACGGCGCAAGCCATTTCACCATCTTCCGCCGGATTTTCCTGCCCGTCTGCCTGCCGGTGCTTGCCGCGCTACTGATCCTGGACTTCGTCTCGACATGGAATGAGTTCGCCATGGCGCTCGTGCTGCTGCAGGACCAGCATATGTGGACGCTGCCGCTGGGGCTCATGTCCTTCCAGGGCCAGTTTTCCAATGATTACGGGCAGTTGAATGCCGCAATTGTCATGACCGTGCTGCCGGCAACCATCGTTTATCTGATCTTCCAGCGCTACTTCGTCTCCGGTCTCACTTCCGGCGCGGTCAAGGGCTGAGCGGTCGAACCATCTATACATCTTCCGAGGAGAACATCATGTCCAACGCGTCCGTCGAAAAATGGGGTGTCTTCGAAGCGGCCTTCAACGGTCCTTCGAGCGGCAATCCCTATCTCGATGTGGCATTCGATGCCGTCTTCAGCCAGAACAGCCGCGAGATCCGCGTACCCGGCTTCTACGATGGCGACGGCGTCTATCGCGTTCGCTTCATGCCGGACAATGAAGGCGATTGGTCGTTCCGCACGCGCTCGAAGACATCGGAACTAGATGGCAAAACCGGCTCTTTCTTCGCGACCAAGCCTTCCGAGAGCAACCACGGGCCCGTGCACGTCCATAACAAATTCCACTTCGCCTATGCCGACGGCAAGCCCTTCCTGTCGTTCGGAACGACCTGCTATGCCTGGACGCATCAGCCGCTCGAGATGCAGACCCAGACGCTCGAAACGCTGAAAAAATCCCGCTTCAACAAGATCCGCATGGGCGTGTTCCCGAAGGACTATCCTTATAATGTCAACGAGCCACTCTACGCCTGCTTTGAAAAGGGTGCGGACGGCAAGGAGGACTTCGATCGCCCGAACCCGGTTCTCTTTCGCCATTTCGAGCGCCAGGTCGCAGCTCTTTGCGAACTCGGCATCGAGGCCGATATCATCATGTTCCACCCCTACGATCGCTGGGGATACGCCGACATGTCGGCCGAGCAGGATTTCCGCTATGTCGCCTATCTCGCGGCGCGGCTTGCCGCCTATCGCAACGTCTGGTGGGCGCTCGCCAATGAGTACGACTTCCTTCTCGACACCAAACCGCTGCAGCAATGGGATCGCTATTTCCACATTCTCGAGGAGAACGATCCCTACGGCCATCTGAAGTCGATCCACAACGGCGAGCCGACGATGAACTTCGATCATCGCAAGCCATGGGTGACACATACCTGCATCCAGAACTGGGACGTGAAGCGCACACAGGAATGGCGCGAGGCCTATGGCAAGCCTGTTGTCAACGACGAGCCGGAATATGAAGGCAACATTATCCAGTCCTGGGGCAACTTGACGGCGCAGGAGCTGGTGCATCGCTTCTGGATCACGGTGACGCGCGGCGGCTATGCCGGCCACGGCGAAACCTATTCGCATCCGCAAGACCTGATCTGGTGGGCGAAGGGCGGCGAACTGCGCGGCAAAGCCTGGAAGCGCATCGGCTTCCTGCGCGACCTGCTGGAGCAGGATGTCGTCAACGGCCTCGAACCCATGTCCTCCTACGGCGAATGGCCGTGGACGCGCGTTTCCGGCGCGCGAGACGGTGATGTCAGCTACATCTATCTCGGCGAACACCAGCCGGTCATCTGGTCTACCGGCCTGCCCAAGGACGGAACCGACTATGACGTCGACATCATCGACACATGGGAGATGACGATCACGCCTGCAAAGAAGGTGGAAGCGCCCATCCCGCATCCGACGCGCCATGGCGCGATCGTGCGCGGCGGCAAGGCGGATGCCGCCTTCGGCGTGGAACTGCCGGGCAAGCCATACCAGGCGCTGCGCATACGCAAGAAGCATTGATCGATCTTCAGGGAAAGAATGTCATGTCCGGATTGACCATCAAGAACGTCAGGAAGTCCTACGGCGCGGTAAACATCATCCATGGCGTCGATGTCGAGATCTCGGACGGCGAATTCGTCATCCTCGTCGGCCCTTCGGGCTGCGGCAAGTCCACACTGCTGCGCATGATCGCCGGGCTGGAAGACATCACCGGCGGTGAGATCTCCATCGGCGGACGGGTCGTCAACGATCTGCCACCGAAAGATCGCGACATCGCCATGGTGTTCCAGAACTACGCGCTCTATCCGCAAATGACGGTAGCGCAGAACATGGGCTTTGCGCTGCAGCTTGCCGGGGCGAAGCGCGCCGAAATCGATCAGAAGGTCGGCGAAGCCGCCAAGATCTTAGGCCTACAGCCATTATTGGATCGCAAGCCCGCCCAGCTTTCCGGTGGCCAGCGCCAACGCGTCGCCATGGGGCGCGCCATCGTGCGCGACCCCAAGGTCTTCCTCTTCGATGAACCGCTTTCCAATCTCGATGCCAAGCTGCGCGTGAAGATGCGCGCCGAAATCAAGGCACTGCATCAGCGCTTGAAGACCACGATCGTCTACGTCACCCACGATCAGATCGAGGCCATGACCATGGCCGACAAGATCGTCGTGCTACAGGGCGGAAAGGTCGAGCAGGTCGGCTCGCCGCTCGAGCTTTACGACCGCCCGAGAAATGTCTTTGTCGCAGGCTTCCTCGGCTCTCCGGCCATGAATTTTCTCGAAGGCAAGCTTACCGGCGGTGCCTTGCCGGAATTGGTATTGCCAACCGGCACACCCATCCAACTCGCCAACGCTCCGGCTCAATCGGAGGGTCGGGAGGTTATTCTCGGCATACGTCCGGAAGATATTTCCTTCGCATCGGAGGCTGGCGTTACCGCAACCGTGACCGTCGTCGAACCCACTGGCTCGGAAACGCACGTGGCGCTTGAGTTGGAAGGCAAGGAATTGACGTGGGTCATGCGGGAGCGCGCCGAACTCGCACCGGGGCAAACGATTCAGATATCGCTCAAGACGCCAAACCTGCACTTCTTCGACAAGACCAGCCAGCAACGACTGTAGGAGATAGCGCCTGGCGGACCTAAATCACTCAGCTGCGCGCCTTTGGGTACCATTCATGACCGAAAAAACGCGTTTGACGAAGGCATCGCCGTCGAACTGCCGCGCAGCTCCCTCGGTCACATGATCAGGGCGATCGAATATGAACGTCTCGATGTTGACGATCGGCAAGTTCAATCGCGTCCGCACGTCCCCGATCATCGCGGTATGCGTCACCACCAGGTGACAGCCGGTTGGATCGAACCATTCCTGAAGACCGGTCGTCGGTATGGCTGCGACCGTCAATCCCTGTTGCGACAAAAGCGAACTGATGCGCGAGGCAATCTGCTGATTATCCAGACAGATCAGCACATCAGTCTGCGAAGGGGACGGCGCATGGTTAGCCAGCATCAAACAACCTCTCGTTCACTCACATGCCGAATATAATGATTCGGCAGGTAACGGGGTGTTATAAGTTGTTACATTTTGTTTCAAAATTAAGGCAGTTCCCACAGCCATGTCGCGGCGGCGGAACCTCACATATCACTTAAGACACCCAAGATATTGCATTGACATCATGAATTTTATTGGCAACCGCAAAAATGTCTGGCGTGATAACGCGGTCAAAGTCGACAATCCCGATGATCTCACAGAAGCGAGCAATAGCGCAGCGCGTCGTAAATCGCGGCATGTATATTGCGGCTTGCGATCGCATCACCGATGCGGATCAGATCGAACGAACCGGCTTCGTTCTTGACGGGCAGCGGCGATCGCCTGGCGATCAATGCGGGATAATCGACGGCACCGAGATTGCGCGACGAGGCCTTTAGCTCAAGGTAAAGTTCATCATTCGCCACCGTGCCATGCTCGACGACCACCTGGGACACCCGCCGCTCCCATTGCGTTTCCTCCGAGAAGTCGGACCCTAGAACTGCAACTAATGCATTGCCGTCGCGGCGCACCGATTTCAGGCGCGTATTGATGGTGACTCGGACATTCTTCTCGGCGAAGGTCTTGGCATAGGGCACATGGTTCATGCCGCCCATCTCGGGGGCGAAGAAGCGCTCCGGCGAGACGAGTTCTAGTTCAGCGCCGCCATTGGCAATGACTTCTGCCGCCGACATGCCCGGATGTCCGCCATTGTCGTCGTAAAGCAGCACCTGGCCCTCGGGCTTAACCGCGCCGGCCAGAATGTCCCAAGAGGAGGTGACGAGGTTGTCGCCGCTCTCCAGCTCGGGGGATTGCGCGATGCCACCCGTTGCCACGATGACGAGATCAGGCTCGAACGCGAGGACATCGTCAGCTCCCGCATAGACGTCGTAGTGGATCGTGACGCTCAACCGCTCCAGCTCTGCCAGCCGCCAGTCGATGATGCCGATCATCTCCTTGCGGCGCGGATTGCGCGTGAGCAGATTCACCTGTCCGCCGGCCTTGCTGCTCGCCTCCAGCACATCGACCTTGTGACCGCGCTCCGCCAGCACGCGCGCCGCTTCCAACCCCGCAGGGCCGGCACCGATGACGACGGCCTTGCGTGATGCTGTTGCGCGCTCGATCCGGTGCGGCATCTCGGCCTCGCGGCCGGTAGCCGCATTGTGAATGCAGAGCGCCTCGCCGCCCTCATAAATACGGTCAAGACAGTAGGTCGCGCCGACGCAGGGGCGGATATTGGCCTCCTGCCCGGACATTACCTTGTTGACGATATGCGGGTCGGCGATATGGGCGCGCGTCATGCCGACCATATCGAGCTTGCCTTCCGCGATCGCATGACGCGCCGTGGCGACATCGGCGATGCGGGCCGCATGGAAGACGGGGAATTTCGTCGCTGCCCTCACCTCGCCGGCAAAATCGAGATGCGGCGCCGAGGCCATGCCCTGGATCGGGATGACATTGTTGAGCGCCGCATCGCTATCGATATGGCCGCGAATGATATTGAGGAAATCGACATTGCCCGAGGCCACCAGCCGCCTGGCGATCTCGACGCCTTCTTCCCGAGAAAGCCCCTTCTCCCAGTCCTCGTCGGCTACCATCCGCATGCCGACGATGAAATCCGGGCCGACAGCCTTGCGAATAGCTTCTGTCACCATCATCGAGAACCGCATGCGGTTTTCAAGCGAACCACCGAACTCATCGTCGCGCCGATTCGTTGCCGGCGACCAGAAGCCATCCGTCAGGTGGCCATAGGCCTCGATCTCGATACCGTCCAGGCCGGCTGCCTGCATGCGTTGCGCCGCCGCGGCAAAGTCGCCGATGATCCGTTCGATATCCCAATCTTCAGCCGCCTTCGGAAAAGCGCGATGCGCCGGCTCGCGGATTGGCGATGGCGCCAATACCGGCAGCCAGTCACCTTTGTTCCAGCCGGTGCGACGACCGAGGTGGGTCAGCTGGATCATGACGGCAGCCCCGAACTCGTGACAGTCGTCGGCAAGCTTCTTCAGCCAGGGCACGATCTCATCGCGATAGGCATGGAGATTGCCGAAGGCCGGCGGCGAATCCGCCGAGACAATCGCCGAGCCCGCCGTCATCGTCAGCGCGATGCCGCCCTTTGCCTTCTCGCGATGGTAGAGCCGGTATCGATCCGTCGGCATACCGCCTTCCGAATAGGCCGGCTCATGAGCCGTCGACATGATGCGGTTCTTCAGCGTCAGATGCTTGAGCTGATAGGGCTGGAGCAAGGGATCGTTGGAAGTCATGTCGCTTTCATCGCTTTTGTGAGATCTAGGCCCAAGCCGCTATCTTTGCTGAGACGAGAGGTTATGGCTATAGCGCATTCATAGGCGCTCGACGGCGGCGGCTATGCCGCAGGTCTATCGCAGTATGCCAAACGATCGTCGCGAAGATGATCGCTCCGCCGATGAAAGTGGCAACCGGTGGCATCTCCGAGAAGAAGAGCCAGACCCAGAAGGGCGTCAGCACGATTTCCATCGAACTGATGAGAGCGGCGTCGGCGGCGGGCATCTTCCTTGATCCGAACAGGAAGAGGACGAAGGCGAGCGCGAAATTGGTTGCGCCGAAGGCCGCCAGCAGAAGCCAATTTTGAACATCCACCGAGCTCGTCGAGGCGAAGGGCACAAAGACAACGAATGTCAAAAGCCCGCTAACAACGCTCGATGGCAGGATCGGAATGCTGGGGTCCATGCGCGGGATGACGATGATGAGAGCGAAAGTGACCGTCATGCCGAGCGCCAGCAGATCGCCGATGCCCGTACCGCCGCCGATCGATGAGGCAACGATGACCGCCACGCCGATGAGGCAGATGCCGCCAGCGATCAAGGTCCGCTTCGCGACCCGCTCCTTCAGCATGGTCCAGCTGAGAAACGCGGCGATGAACGGCGCGGTCGCGTAGATCATGGTCACATTGGCGACCGTCGTCATATAGAGCGCGCCAATGAAGCAGGCCTGGCTGATCGTCTGGCAGACCAGCATCGCCAGCCCGGCAGGATGAAAGATCGATGCCCATTGCCGCCTGGAAAACCCGCCTTCGAGGAAAAAGCTGGGAATCAGCAGAAACAGGCCGCCGAACAGCGACCGCCAGGCGATCGCCGTCCATATGTCCGCGGTTAGCAGGCGGGCGTAGATGCCGCTGCAGCTCCACGCCAGCATTGCCGTTGCCACGAGTACGACGCCCCTCTCATAATCGCTGGCAAGAGCGGAGCGGGTTGGAAGCTGGAATGTCATGTATGGACTCGAGGAACGAAGCAGAAGGAACGCCTCTGTGTGCGCCGATATTTGACATCAGGCAAACGAATAGTAGAGATAGTAGCTATCAGAAATATTTGTGACCCCAATGCGCGACCCCATTGATAGCGACCTTCTGCGGACGTTCCTCGTCATCACCGAGACGTCCAATTTTTCCACGGCCGCTCAAAGGATCGGCCGCACGCAATCGGCCGTCAGCGCCCAGATCAAGCGGCTCGAAGATACGATCGGCGAAACGCTCTTCGAAAGAAGCGCCCGCGGGGCCGTTCTCACCCGAGCCGGCACTCAATTGCTTCCCTATGCACAGCGCGTGATCGAGCTTCTGAACGAGGCAGCAGCGAATATTCGCACCAAACCGCTCGACGGGCCGGTCCGGATTGGAATTCCGGAGGAATACAGCCAGACTGTTCTGCCCGCGGCACTGGCCGCCTTCGCTATCAGGCATCCGGCCGTCGAAGTCACTGTCTCCTGCGATTACACGGCGCATAATCTGGCCGCTCTCGAGAAAGACGAACTGGACCTCGCCGTAGTCTTCGATTGGAACAACCAGAGCAAAGGCGAAGTTCTCTGTATCGATCCAACGGTCTGGGTGACATCGTTGGTGCATCGTGTGCATGAGGTTGCACCTCTACCCATCGCTGTTTATCGGGATTCGACATGGTGTCGCGATTTCGCGCTGAAGTCATTGGAGCAAATCGGGCGGAGTTATCGTATCGCCTTCATCGCCGACACGAGTTCCGGCTTGAAGAATGCTGTCTCCGCTGGCCTCGCCGTGACGACGCTGTCGCGCAGCAACATTCCGCATGGCTGCCGCGAATTGACGAGCGACGACGGTTTCCCGCCGGTCGATTCGTCCCGCGTGGTGCTTCGCCGCAACCCCTATCATTCGAGCGAAGCGATCCGGGAACTGGCAGAAATGGTGCGCGAGGCTTTCCGGCCTATGTCGGCTCTCCTGCAGGCGTAGTGCGGCGCCGTAGCCGACGTCGTGTGCCGGACGGGCTTTCGGAAAAGCTGGCACGATAGCTGCGCGAAAAGGCTGATGCCGAATTGAAGCCGGTCGCGGCCGCGATCTCGGTGAACGAAGCCTTCGTCTCGATGACCTTTCGCCGCGCCGCGTTGAGCCTCAACGCCAGATAATGCACATGCGGCGGCGCGCCGATGCTCTCCTGGAAAAGGGCCTGCAGATGGCGTGCACTGACGCCGACACGGCGCGCTAGACGCGCGAGAACCAGCGGCTGCTCGATATGGTCCTCCATCAGACGGATGGCTTGGGCAACTCGCGGATCGCGCATACGCAGACCGGCCGTCGATGGTGAAAGTTCTGCTGCGCTCGGCATGCTCGCTGGCTCGTAGATGAAAAGGCGGCTGACCTCGAGTGCCAGCGAATAGCCTTGCCGTCGCCGGATGATCTCCAGCATCAGATCGACCGTCGGCAGGGAGCCGGCCGTGGTGATCCGCTTGCCGTCGATGACGTAGCGGTCCTTGACGGCGCGCACCTGCGGATAGGCGAGCGCGAAATCGTCGTAATCCTCCCAGTGGACGGCAGCAGAGACATTGTCGAGCAGGCTCGCCTCGGCAAGCAGCCAGGTACCGGACTCGATGCCGGCAACCATCGAGCGGTGACGGGCGGTTTGCGACAATTGCATTTTCAGTGCTTGCGTGGCGCTGCGCCGCCAATTGTAGCTGGCGAGCACGAAAAGCGGTGTCGCATCCGATGCAGGGCGAAAGCCGGCGCAGGCAGGCACCGGGATAAGGCTCGTCGTCTCAGCGGGAGAGCCGTCCGGCGTGAAAAGCCGCCAGCGATAAAGCTCGGCTCCGGAAATGCGGTTTGCGCCGCGCAAGGGTTCGATCACCGACGCGATCAGGATCAGGTTCGTCTCCGGAAGGATCAGGAGGTCGATGTCGAGCGTCTCATTGGCCGATGTGAGCATTTAGCAATCCTCCGGTCGTTCCGAAACTGTATCGAATGCTTCTGATAATGCAAAGCATATGGGCGTCGCATGGCTCGTAATGTCCTCAATACGAGGGAGAACAAAAAATGCCTCTTGCGATGAATCGTGATGTTTTCATCACCTGTGCCGTGACCGGCGCCGGCGATACGGTTTCCAAATCCAGCCATGTTCCGATCACTCCCAAGCAGATCGCCGACTCCGCGATCGATGCCGCCAAGGCTGGGGCGGCAGTGGTTCACTGCCATGTCCGCGATCCGGAAACGGGCGCTGCCAGCCGCCGCAACGAGCTCTACAGGGAAGTCACGGACCGCATCCGTTCGGCAGACATCGATGTCGTGCTGAACCTGACCGCCGGCATGGGCGGCGACTTGATTTTCGGCGATGTCGAGAGCCCCCTGCCGCTGAATGATAGGGGTACCGACATGGCAGGCGCCACCGAGCGCGTCAGCCACGTTGCCGAATGCCTGCCGGAAATCTGCACGCTTGACTGCGGCACGATGAATTTCAATCTTGGCGACTACGTCATGACCAACACGCCCTCGATGCTGCGAGCCATGGCGAAGAAGATGACCGATCTCGGCGTCCGGCCGGAGATCGAGGCCTTCGATACCGGTCACCTCTGGTTTGCCAAGCAGCTTGCCGAGGAGGGCTTGATCGAGGACCCGGTTCTCATCCAGCTCTGCATGGGTATCCCCTGGGGGGCACCCGATGACCTCAACACCTTTATGGCGATGGTCAATAACGTTCCCAAAAGCTGGACCTTCTCGGCCTTTTCCATCGGTCGCAACGCCATGGCCTATCCGGCAGCGGCGATCCTTGCCGGCGGCAATGTCCGCGTCGGGCTGGAAGACAATCTCTATGCCGGAAAGGGCATGTTGGCGACCAATGCCCAGCTCGTCGAAAAGGCGGTGCAAGTGGTCGAAGGCATGGGCGCCCGCATTATCGGCCCCGAAGATGTCCGCAAGAAATTGAAACTGACGAAGCGCTGAGGCCCCGATGACGAAGATCAACAAGGCGGCCTGCATTGGCGGCGGCGTCATCGGTGGCGGATGGATCGCCCGGTTTCTGCTCGCCGGCATCGATGTCGATGTCTACGACCCGCATCCGGAGGCGAAACGCATCGTCGGCGAAGTTCTGGCTAATGCGGAAAAAGCCTATGCGATGCTGACCGGCGCTCCGCTTCCGCCGCGCGGCAAGCTCACATTCAGGGACACGCTGCAAGCCGCCGTCGCTGGCGCCGACTGGATCCAGGAAAGCGTGCCCGAGCGGCTGGATCTCAAGCGCAACGTGCTGACGCAGATCGATGCAGCCGCAAGGCCCGATACCTTGATCGGCTCATCCACCTCCGGCCTGTTACCGACCGACCTGCAACGCGACATGCTCCATCCCGAGCGCCTGTTTGTCGCCCATCCCTATAATCCCGTCTATCTCCTGCCCCTCGTCGAGATCGTCGGCGGCGAAAAGACCAGCGCCGCGACCATCCAGGCGGCGATGGAGCGCTTGCCGCCCATCGGCATGAAGGGCGTGCATATCGCCAAGGAAATCGAGGCTTTCGTCGGCGACCGCCTGCTGGAAGCGCTGTGGCGCGAGGCGCTGTGGCTGATCAAGGACGATATCTGCACCGTCGAGACGCTTGATGATGTCATCCGCTATTCCTTCGGCCTGCGCTGGGCGCAGATGGGCCTGTTCCAGACCTATCGTATCGCTGGCGGCGAAGCGGGCATGCGTCACTTCCTCGCGCAGTTCGGCCCTGCCCTGCAGTGGAACTGGACGAAGCTGATGGATGTCGTCGACCTCGACGATGCCCTTGTCGAAAAGATCGGCCAGCAGTCGGACGAACAGGCAGATGGTCTGTCGATCCGCGAACTCGAGCGTATCCGCGACGAGAACCTCGTCGGCATCCTTCAAAGCCTGAAGGGAAGCCATGGCGGCAAGGGCTGGGGCGCCGGCAAGCTGCTGAAGGATTTCGAGCAGCAGCTTTGGGCCGCGGGCGGGGACAAGAAAGAGACGCTCGACGTCACAAAGCCGCTGCGCCTGATCGACACCGAGGTCAGCCCGGCCTGGGTCGACTATAACGGCCATATGACCGAGCATCGCTACCTGCAGGTCTTCGGCGACACCTCGGATGCACTGCTGCGGCTGATCGGCGTCGATCTCGATTATGTTGAGCGCGGTCATAGCTACTACACGGTAGAAACCCATATCCGCCATCTCGGCGAGGCCAAGCTCGGACAGACCATCCATTCGACGGCGCAGATCCTCGCATCCGACGAAAAGCGGTTGCATGTCTTCCATGCGCTGCACGATAGCGCGAACGGCGACGTGATCGCCACCGCAGAACAAATGCTGCTGCATGTCGACGCGAAAGCAGGCAGAGCCACGGCCGCACCGGAGGAGGTGTTGGCGAAGCTCAGGCCGATTTCTGCCGCGCACGCAGCCTTGACCATGCCGGAGGGAGCCGGCCGTCATGTGGGACAAAAACGTTAGGAGGAAGCGATCGTGAATTTCGGGCTCAGCGAAGAACAGGAAATGATCGTCAAGACGGTCAGAGACTTCGTCGAGACGGAGATCTATCCGCACGAAAACGAGGTCGAGCGCACCGGCATCGTGCCGCCTGAAATCGGAGACGAGATCCGACGCAAATGTATCGAGCTCGGCTTCTATGCCTGCAATTTTCCTGAGGAAATCGGTGGCGCCGGACTCGACCACGTCACCTTTACGCTCGTCGAACGTGAGCTTGGCCGCGGCTCAATGGGGCTCACCGTCTTCTTCGGACGCCCTTCCGGTATTCTGATGGCCTGCGAGGGCGAGCAGAGAGAGCGCTATCTCCTGCCGGCGGTGCGCGGCGAGAAAATCGATGCGCTCGCCATTACCGAGCCGGATGCCGGCTCCGACATGCGCGGTATGAAATGCGCAGCACGGCAGGATGGTGGCGACTTCGTGCTCAACGGCACGAAGCACTTCATCTCGCACGCCGATGTCGCCGATTTCGTCATCGTCTTTGCGGCGACCGGCGAGGAGGACACGCACAAGGGCGTCAAGAAGAAGATCACCGCCTTCCTGGTCGATCGCGGCACGCCGGGCTTCGATATCCTTAAAGGCTACGATTCCGTTTCCCACCGCGGCTACCACAATTCCATATTGAACTTCACCGATTGCCGCCTGCCGAAATCGCAGGTGCTCGGAGAGGTGCATCGCGGCTTCGATCTCGCCAATCAGTGGCTCTACGGGACGCGCCTGACGGTCGCCGCCACCTGTATCGGCCGGGCACACCGTGTCTTCGATCTCGCCCTGCCCTATGCGGCCGAGCGCAAACAATTCGGCAAGCCGATCGGCGCCAATCAGGGCGTATCGTTCAAGCTTGCCGACATGATTACCGAGATCGATGCCGCCGACCTGCTGACGCTGTCAGCCGCGTGGAAGCTCGATGCCGGCATTCCGGCCAATCGCGAAATTGCGTCCGCGAAACTCTACGCCTCGGAAATGCTTGCCCGCGTCACCGACGAGGCGATCCAGATCTTCGGCGGCATGGGATTGATGGACGACTTGCCGCTCGCTCGCTTCTGGCGTGACGCCCGTGTCGAGCGTATCTGGGACGGCACGTCTGAAATACAGCGCCACATCATCAGCCGCGACCTGCTTCGGCCGTTCGGAGCATGAGCCCATGACGCAACGCTCGCTCGACCGCCTCATTCGCCCCAGAACGATCGCCGTCTTCGGCGGCAGAGAGGCACGGCGCGTCATCGAGCAATGCGACCGCATGGGGTTCGCCGGCGAGATCTGGCCCGTACATCCGACACAGGAAAGCGTCCTCGGCCGCCGCTGCTACCGGTCGGTTGCCGGCCTGCCTGACGCGCCGGACGCCGCTTTCGTCGGCGTCAACCGGACGCTCACCGTCGAGATTGTTCGTGATCTCGCAGCCAGAGGCGCCGGCGGCGCCGTTTGTTATGCCTCGGGCTTCAGCGAGGCCGTGGCGGAACTGGCTGATGGCGCGGACTTGCAGCGCGCGCTAGTCGAAGCGGCAGGTAGCATGCCGATCGTCGGCCCGAACTGCTATGGCATGATCAACGGGCTCGACGGCGCCCTGCTTTGGCCGGACCAGCATGGCATCGTCAGAACCGAGCGCGGCGTTGCCATCCTCACACAATCTTCCAATATCGCCATCAATCTCAGCATGCAGAGGCGCGGCCTGCCGATCAGCTACCTGATGACGGCGGGCAACCAGGCGCAGACCGGCCTCTCGGATCTCGCCCGCGCCGTCCTTGAAGACCCGCGCGTCACAGCGGTCGGCCTGCATATCGAAGGCTTCGGCGATATAAGGGCGCTGGAAGCACTCGCCATGCGCGCCCGTGAACTGAAGAAGCCCGTCGTCGCGCTGAAGGTCGGAAAATCCGAACAGGCGCAGCGCGCCGCCGTCTCGCATACGGCCTCGCTTGCCGGCAGCGACGCAGTTGCTGATGCCGTTCTCGATCGCCTCGGCATCGGCCGCGTCGCGACTTTACCGGAACTCATCGAAACGCTGAAACTCCTGCATGTTGCCGGCCCTCTCGAAAGCGATGCGATCTCCTCGATGAGCTGTTCAGGCGGCGAGGCATCGCTGATGGCCGATGCCGCCGTCGGCCGCAATGTCGAATTCCGCGCGCTGAAAGGCGAACAGCTGCCCGCCTTGCGCGCAACTCTCGGCCCGATGGTGACGCTCTCCAATCCGCTCGACTATCACACCTTCGTCTGGGGCGATCTGGCCCGGCAGACGGAGGCTTTCAGCGCCATGTTCGCGGGCGGCTATGCCCTCAATCTCCTCGTTCTCGACTTCCCGCGCGAGGATCGTTGCGATGGCGCCGACTGGATGATTACTGTTGCGGCGGTTGCCGCGGCTGCGACGCAGACGGGCGCGCGCGCCGGCATTCTGGCGACGCTGCCGGAAAACATGCCGGAAGCGATCGCTGAGCAATTGATCCAAGCCGGCATCGTGCCGCTCTGCGGCATCAGCGAAGCGCTTGCGGCGGCAGATATTGCCAGCGGCATCGCCAGTGCCTGGAAGAAACCGCAACCATTGCCGCTTCTCAGCACGCGGACGGAGGCAGGCGAAATCGAGACCTTGAGCGAGGCCGAGGCCAAGGCCGAACTTGCAGCCTTTGGCGTTGCGATACCCCGTGGCAAGACTGCTGCCACAGCAAGCGAGGCGGCCGAGTGCGCGGAGCAGCTCGGCTTTCCCGTCGCACTCAAGGCGCTAGGTGTCGAGCACAAGTCCGATGTCGGCGCCGTCGAGCTCAACCTATGGGATAGGAATGCCGTCACGGACGCGGCGGAAGGCATGGCTTCCGTGGCACGTGGCTTCCTCGTCGAAAAGATGGTCGAGCGCCCTGTCGCCGAGCTCATCATCGGCGCAGTACGCGATCCGGTCGTCGGCTTGACCCTGACAGTCGGCGCGGGCGGAATCCTCGTGGAATTGCTTGAGGATTCCGTCGTTTTGCCGCTCCCCGTAACGAAAGCCGAGGTTCTTGAGCGGATTTCGCGGCTGAAGGTTCACAAATTGATCGAAGGCTATCGCGGTGGCGCGGCAAGCAACCTGGAGATTGTAGCCGACGCCGTCCTATCAGCGGCAGAATATGTCGTAACGAACGCCGCACATCTTGAAGAACTAGACATTAATCCATTGATGGTCCTAGCAGAATCCCGGGGCGTTGTTGCTGCGGATGCTCTCATCCGGCGAAGGAGGTAGCGGAAGTTGCAAGACCCCATTCGAACCCGCTCCGAAGACGGCATCCTCGAGGTCATCATCGACCGGCCCAAGGCGAATGCCATCGACCTGGCGACCAGCCGCGAGATGGGGCTGATCTTTCGCGACTTTCGCGACAACCGGGATCTGCGCGTCGCCATCGTAACCGGTGCCGGCGAGAAATTCTTTTCCGCCGGTTGGGATTTGAAGGCTGCGGCTGATGGCGACGCCGTAGACGGTGACTATGGGGTTGGCGGTTTCGGTGGCATGCAGGAACTGCGCGATCTCAACAAGCCGATCATCTGCGCCGTCAACGGCATCTGTTGCGGCGGCGGGCTGGAGATCGCGCTGTCCACCGATCTCATAATCGCGGCAGCACACGCCACCTTCGCGTTGCCCGAGATCCGCTCGGGCACCGTCGCCGATGCGGCGTCGATTAAACTTCCGAAACGGATCCCCTACCATATCGCTATGGACATGCTCCTGACCGGCCGGTGGCTCAATGTCGAAGAGGCGCATCGCTGGGGCTTCGTCAACGAGATTGTCACGGCCGACAAGCTGATGGACAGGGCCTGGGAACTCGCTCGCCTGCTGGCAAGCGGACCGCCCCTGGTCTACGCAGCGATCAAGGAAATCGTTCGTGAAGCGGAGGGTTCGACGTTTCAGACTGCCATGAACAAGATCACCAAACGGCAGTTTGCAACCGTCGATCTCCTCTATTCAAGCGAAGATCAATTGGAAGGCGCACGGGCTTTTGCCGAGAAGCGAGCCCCCATCTGGAGAGGAAGGTAGGAGGCGGCGGCAACCGCTGAATTTCCCGCATGCTCGCGGGCGACAGGCTTCAGGCGGAAGAGGAACCGTGACCTGAGGTGGCTTGCTCGATAGCTTTGTCAACACGGCAAGAAGAAGGAACAGGGGAATGAACGACTATACGAAATATCTTGCAAGCCGCGTCACCGCGGGCGGTCTCAGCCGCCGCGAATTCATGGGACGCGCAATGGCAGCGGGCGTGACTTTGACGCTCGCCGACAAACTCTTTACCGAAAGTGCAATGGCGGCCGAACCGAAGCGCGGCGGTCATCTGAAACTTGGCCTTGAAGGCGGCGCTGCAACCGATTCAAAAGACCCGGCAAAATTCCTGTCGCAGGTCATGTTCTGCATCGGCCGCTGCTGGGGTGACATGCTGGTGGAATCCCATCCGCTGACGGGTGCCGCCGTTCCGTCGCTCGCAGAATCCTGGGAGCCGTCGAAAGATGCGGCCACCTGGACCTTCAAGATCCGCAAGGGCGTCAAGTTTCACAACGGCAAGGAACTGACGATCGACGACGTGGTCGCCACGCTCAAGCGCCATACCGATGCGAAATCGGAATCGGGCGCGCTCGGCGTCGTGAAGTCGATCAAGGAGATCAAGGCCGACGGCGACAATCTCGTCCTGACGCTGACCGAGGGCAACGCCGACTTGCCGTTGCTTTTGACCGATTACCACCTCGTTATCCAGCCGAATGGCGGCTATGACGATCCCCTCGCCTCGATCGGCACCGGTCCCTACAAACAGGTCAGCTTCGAGCCCGGCGTGCGCGCCACGTTCGAGCGTAACAAGGACGACTGGCGTACCGACCGCGGTTTCGTCGACAGCATCGAAATCATCTGCATGAACGATGCCACAGCCCGCATCGCGGCGCTCTCATCCGGCCAGGTCCATTACATCAACCGCGTCGACCCGAAGACTGTGGATCTTCTGAAACGCGCGCCGAATGTCGAGATCCTGGCCACCGCCGGCCGCGGTCACTACGTCTTCATCATGCATTGTGACAAGGCGCCTTTCGACAACAACGACCTGCGTCTGGCGCTGAAATACGCCATGGACCGCGAGACCATGGTCAAGAAGATCCTCGGCGGCTACGGCAAGGTCGGTAACGACTTCCCGATCAACAGCACCTATGCGCTCTTCCCTGAAGGCATCGAGCAGCGCAAATACGATCCCGACAAGGCCGCCTTCCATTACAAGAAGTCCGGCCACAGCGGCTCGGTCTTGCTGCGCACCTCCGAAGTCGCCTTCCCCGGCGCCGTCGATGCAGCCGTCCTCTATCAGGAAAGCTGCAAGAAGGCCGGCATCAACATTGAGGTCAAGCGCGAGCCGGGCGATGGCTACTGGACGAATGTCTGGAACGTTCAGCCCTTCTCCACCTCCTATTGGGGCGGACGGCCGACGCAGGACCAGATGTACTCCACCGCCTATCTCTCGACAGCGGATTGGAACGATACGCGCTTCAAGCGCCCCGACTTCGACAAGCTCCTGCTTCAGGCTCGCTCCGAACTGGACGAGGCCAAGCGCAAGGAGCTCTACCGCGCCATGGCGATGATGGTGCGCGACGAGGGGGGCGTCATCCTGCCGATGTTCAACGATTTCGTGAATGCCTCCACCAAGCAGGTGAAGGGCTACGTCCACGATATCGGCAACGACATGTCGAACGGCTACGTCGCGACCCGCGTCTGGCTGGACGCTTGATGCCCGAAGCCGGGCGAAAACGCCCTCATCTCTGACACAGCCAGGACCGCGAAAACCTTTCGCGGTCCTCCCGACGTTTCAAGCGATTCCCAGAAAAATGCACAGCTGTTTTTCGTCCGGAATTGCGTAAAACAACAAGATTGAGCGGCTCAGCGATTCCCATGAAACATGGAGCCGCTCACAGTGCGAGGCATCGGCCATGTCCAATTCACCTCCCGGAACCGTTCTGCCCGGGTTGAGGTTCAAGCAGCGCTTTCCGCTGCTATCCCTCATTATCGAACGTTGCGTTCTCAGCATTATTTTGCTGTTTGCCGTCTCTGTCCTAATCTTTGGCGGGCTCGAAGCCCTGCCAGGCGATTTTGCAACCACTTATCTTGGCCAATCGGCAACGCCGCAGGCCGTCGCCAATATCCGCGAGGAACTCGGTCTCAACCGGCCCGTGGTTACCCGCTATGTGCAATGGCTCGGCAATGCCGTCAGGGGCGATTTCGGCACCTCCTGGGCCAGCAAGAATTCCGTCGGCGAGCAGATCGGCAAGCGGCTCGGCAACTCCCTGTTTCTCGCCGGCTTTGCCGCCGTGATCTCGGTGCCGCTGGCAGTCTGCCTGGGCATGCTCGCGGTCCATTTCCGCAACCGTATGCCCGACAAGATCATCAATGTGATTTCGCTGGCGGCGATCTCGCTGCCGGAATTCTTCATCGGCTATCTCCTCATCATGTTCTTTTCCGTCAAATTCGGTGTCGCGACCTTTCCCGCGACCGTCTTCGATGGCATGGGCTTCATCGACCGGTTGAAGGCAATCGCCCTGCCGACGGCGACGCTGGTTCTGGTTGTGCTGGCGCATATGATGCGGATGACACGGGCGGCCATCCTTTCCGTCATGTCTTCGGCCTACATGGAAACCGCCGAACTGAAGGGGCTCTCCGCCTTCCGCGCCATCGTCAAGCACGCCGCCCCCAATGCGCTGGCACCGATTATCAACGTCGTCGCGCTGAACCTTGCCTATCTCATCGTTGGCGTCGTGGTCGTCGAAGTCGTCTTCGTCTATCCGGGCATGGGCCAGTACATGGTCGATGCCGTGACGGTGCGCGATATGCCCGTGGTCCAGGCCTGCGGCCTGATCTTTGCCGCCGTCTACATCTTCCTCAATATGACGGCCGATATTCTCGCCATCGTCGCCAACCCCCGTCTGAGGCATCCGCGATGAGATTAAGAGATATCCCCATCACCGCCTGGATCGGCATCATCGGTATTCTAATTGCCTTCATCTGCGCGATCTTCGCGCCCTGGATCGCCCCTTTCGGCGAGACCGAAGTCGTCGGCAATGTCTGGCAGCCTGCCGATGCGCAATATTTCTTCGGACTGGACAATCTCGGCCGCGATATCCTGTCGCGTCTGATCTACGGCACCCGCACGACGCTCTTCGTCGCGCTGGCGGCAACGATCATCTCCTTCTCGCTCGGCATTATCCTCAGCTTTACCGCCGCCGTCTCGCGCGGATGGATCGACACGGTCTTTTCGCGCTTCAACGACCTGATGATGTCGATCCCGACGCTGATCTTCGCGCTGGTCGTGCTCGCGGTTCTGCCACAGAACCTGATCGTGCTGATCCTCGTCATGGCGATCCTCGATTCCACCCGCGTCTATCGTCTCGGCCGTGCCGTAGCACTCGATGTCGCGGTCATGGAATTCGTGGAAGCCGCCAAGCTTCGCGGCGAAGGCAGGATCTGGATCATCTTCCGCGAAATCTTGCCGAATACGCTGTCGCCGCTATTGGCGGAGTTCGGGCTGCGCTTTGCCTTCTCGATCCTGTTCCTCTCCACCCTCTCCTTCCTCGGCCTCGGTATCCAGCCGCCGGCGGCCGACTGGGGCGGCATGGTCAAGGACAACAAGGATGGCATTATCTTCGGCATTTCCGCCGCGCTTGTGCCCGGCTCCGCCATTGCCGCGCTGGCAATCTGTGTCAATCTGGTGGTCGACTGGCTCTTACGGCGTACCTCCAGCCTCAAGGGAGGGCGTGGCGATGCCTGAGCTTCTTTCCGTTCGCGGTCTCAAGATCGAGGCGACCAGCTATCCACCCGGCGAGCCGCCGAAGCGCGTCACCATCGTCGACGGCGTCTCCTTTGATCTTCAGAAAGGCAAGGTGCTCGGGCTGATCGGCGAGTCCGGCGCCGGCAAATCCACCATCGGCCTCTCTGCCCTCGCCTATGGCCGCGGCGGTGCGGAAATTACCGGCGGCCAGGTATTGCTCGATGGCGCAGACATCCTGCCGCTCGGCAAATCCGGCATCCGCAGGATTCGCGGCGCGCGGGTCTGTTATGTCGCGCAATCGGCAGCAGCCGCCTTCAATCCGGCGCATCGCTTGGGTGATCAGGTCATTGAAGCGACTGTGAAACACGGCCTAATGACGAAGGAGGAGGCAAGAAAGCGGGCGCTCTATCTCTTCCGCGTGCTCGGCTTGCCCAATCCGGAAACCTTCGGGGACCGCTATCCGCATCAGGTCTCCGGCGGCCAGCTGCAGCGCGCCATGACCGCCATGGCGCTCTGCTCCAATCCGGAACTGATCGTCTTCGATGAGCCGACGACCGCGCTCGACGTCACCACGCAGATCGACGTGCTGGCGGCGATAAAGCACGCCATCGAGGAGACGCATACGGCCGCGCTTTATATCACCCACGATCTTGCCGTCGTCGCCCAGATTTCCGACGACATCATGGTGTTGAGACACGGCAAGACCGTGGAATATGGCAGCGTCCAGCAGATTATCGAAGAGCCGCGGCAGGATTATACCCGCGCTCTTGTCAACGTCCGCCAGGAGGCACGAGCCGAAGCCACCGATCAGTCGAGCGCGCTTTTGAAAGTCGAGAATATCAGCGCGCAATATTCCAATGGTTTCAGGGTATTGCACGATGTTTCTCTGCATGTTCCTAAAGGCCAGACGCTGGCGGTGGTCGGCGAGTCCGGTTCCGGAAAATCCACGCTTGCTCGCGTGATTACCGGCTTGCTGCCGCCGAGCGACGGGCGGATTTCCTTCGACGGCAAGCCGCTGACGGCTGCCTTGAAAGACCGTTCGCGGCAGGAGCTGCGGCGTATCCAGCTCATCTATCAGATGGCCGATACCGCCATGAACCCGCGCCAGACCGTGCGCGATATCATCGGTCGTCCGCTGACCTTCTATGACGGCCTGCGTGGCTCGGCAAAGACGGCGCGCGTGAAAGAGTTGCTGGATCAGATCGAGATGGGCAACGGCTTCATCGACCGTTACCCGGCCGAGCTTTCCGGCGGCCAGAAACAGCGCGTCGCCATCGCCAGAGCGCTTGCGGCCAAGCCCGAACTCATCCTTTGCGACGAGCCGACCTCGGCGCTCGATCCGCTGGTTGCCGAAGGCATCCTGAAACTGCTCTTGAAGCTGCAGGAGGAGGCACACCTTTCCTACGTCTTCATTACCCACGATATTGCCATTGTGCGCGCTATCGCCGACAGCGTCGCAGTGATGCATCGCGGTAAGCTCGTTCGCTTCGGCCCGAAATCGCAAGCGCTTTCGCCGCCCTTCGACGATTACACCGACTTGCTGCTGAAATCCGTGCCGGAAATGGAGATCGGGTGGCTGGAGCGCGTGCTGACGACGCGGAAGATGGAGAGCGCCGGCAATTGAGCGCTGGATTATTTCGATCCCGTGGGCTCAGCGCGTAAGGCGCGCGCTGAGTTCGCGCGCGAGCGTACCGGCGTTGCGGCCGACGATCATGCTCTGGTGGTTGCCGGCAACATCGACCCAATCCGCGTGCGCAAGAAAGCGCGCCCATATGGTCTTGGGATCGCAGTCGACGGGTGAGCCCTGCATGCTGCGGTAGAAGGTCAGTTCGCCATCGTAACGGCTTGGCCTGTAAACGCCCTTCATGCGCAGAAGTTGTCTGGCGGCCGCATCATAAAGTGGCGGATAATCGCCCATCCATTGCGGCGCCAGTTCCGGATAATAGGCCGTGTGGGGGTCGGCGTAGCGGAAGGAAAGTGGCTTCAGTTTCTTCGCGAGGAATTCCCGTCGCTCGATCATCGGCCTACTGCCCTGAGCCGATGTTTGACGACGTGGTTGAGGATCGGTCTTCCTCAGATTCTTCTTTCGGGTATGAGCTCGCCTCCAGCGTTGCCACATGAAGCTGCCCCAGGTCATCAGCGGCCATTCTTGCTCGCCCAAGGGGGTATCGAGCATGCCGAGGAACGCGATCTTTTGCCCTTGTGCCCTCAACGCACGCGCAAGCTCCAAGGCAAAAACACCGCCGAAGGAATAGCCGAGCAATCGATAGGGTCCCTCGATCCCGGCTGCCTGCAACGCTTTCAGCGTGCTTTGAACCTCGTCTTCCACCCTTGCCGGTTGGTGACGATCGCGGTTGAAGGCCGTCAATGCTACGCCGAGAATTGGCCCGGGAAAGCGGATTTCCTTGATGAGCTGCTGCATTTCCAGGAAGCAGCTTGCTCCGCCGGCAAATAGCAGCAAGGGTGCACTACCTTCGCCGCCGCGGAGCTCTATGATTTTCGGCGAGACTGAAAGATCTTCGTGATTGGAAATTGCAAGGCCGAGGGCATCAAGAGTGCGATGACGATAGAAGACATTGACATCCAACTCCTCCCCGGTTTCGCTCCACAAATGCTTGATGAAATTCAAGACCCGGTTGACTGAAACGGCATCGGGAATGTCGGCGTCGCGGTCCAAATTAATCTTTGCTTCCCGGCGAAGCAGATCGCTGACATAGGTACACGCACTGGGATCTGCATCCGTCCTCGCAGAGAAAAGCATCTAACCGCCCCCGAATGTCAAAGCATGCGTCACCAACGTTGAGATAGACTGCAATCTTATAAAGGGACCCTTAATATATTCTGTAAAGACACAACTTTTTCTTGCATTTGAGAGCTTTCTCCATTGGCCAGCCGCATCGTCCCCGACCTAACGGCCATGAGCAGGCGAAGCGGACAATCGAGGTTTTCAATACTCTGCCGGTATCGCATAGACTTCTGCGGATGGATCGGCGAGGAACGAGCGCACCGTCGGCGGCAATCTGCGCGAGGATAGCGGCACAGGTCCGCAACGCGAGAGAAGTTCACGAAGATCCGGCTCAGTGCCGACGTGACGCCAGATCATCCGCGAGGCATAGGGAAGGTTTTCCTTTCGCCAGGAAACGCCCATTGTCGTTCCGCGTAAGTAGACGCGCTGATACTCGTCGAATGGCAGGAGGATCGTCTGTGACAGTATGGGATTCGGGCCGACCACACGCTCGGTAATGAAGATCCGGTTTCGATAGAAGGCTGCCAAGCCGACATATTTGGAAAACTGCTGGATGCCGTTTCCAGGGTCGCGCAGACGCTCCATCGATTTGACATGCATCAGCCCGCCCTGCTCGACAATGCGGCTGCAGGAACAGACGACCATTCCAGGCCAGGACGGTGAGCGATGGTAGGTCTGGAAATAACCGATATGGCGTCGGAGAGCGGTCAGATCCCCGGGAAACGCCTTCAAGAGTTCGGAACTTTGATTGAGGTCCAGGTTAGGTTTGCGAAGCCGCTCGCGAAAGAGCCGCGGAGCGAGACCAAAGTCGGCTGCGTCGAGATCGAAATACTTGGCTATACGCGCGAGATTATGGGCAGACGGCCGCGTCTGACCATTGATATATCGGTTGAATTGTTGCCGGTTGATATCGATTGCACGGCACAGATGCGAAATGGAACGTTGCGTTGCGCAGGCAATTTTGAGGTTCTCGGCCAGGTGAGGCATCCGTAACTCCGTCTTGGAATGAACTAGCGTAAACTCGCTTAAAGATGCGTCAAGTCGCGAAATTGCGTGAAGCAGCCTGACCTCTACGTTCCCTCCCAACAAAGTTGAAAAAGGGAACTGCAATGACGCGTGAAAAAGATCAATCATCGCCTCTGAGCATCGGCCGCCGCCACTTCCTGGGCGGTGCCGTCGCACTGGGTGCTTTGCCTGCCCTCGCCTCCAGCCTCCTGATGCCGCGCGATGCCCGCGCGCAGGAAGCAAAGCGTGGTGGTCATCTGAAGCTCGGTCTCAAAGGCGGCGCGACCAGCGATGCGCTCGATCCGGCGACCTATAGCGCCTCCGTCTTGTTCGTTATTGGCCGCCTCTGGGGCGATACGCTCGTGGAATCCGATCCCAAGACCGGCGCACCCCTGCCGTCGCTGGCAACGTCCTGGACACCATCGGCTGATGCGTCCGTCTGGACCTTCAAGATCAGGAACGATGTGCAATTTCACGACGGCAGCAAGATGACCGTCGCCGATATCGTCGCGACGCTGAAGCGGCATGCGGACAAGAACTCGCAGTCGGGCGCTCTCGGGCTCATGGCCTCCATCACCGGGATTGAGGAAAAGGCGGGTGATCTTGTCCTAACGCTTTCCGAAGGCAATGCGGACCTACCTCTTCTTCTCACCGACTATCACCTGATTATCCAGCCGAAGGGTGGCGTCGACAAGCCGGCGGCCGCCATCGGCACCGGCCCTTACATTCTGAAAAGCTTTGAGCCGGGCGTTCGCGCCACCTTTGAGAAGAACCCTAGGGATTGGCGCTCCGACCGAGGCTTTGTCGACAGCGTTGAAATCCTCGTCATCAACGACAACACCGCCCGCATTGCAGCACTTGCCTCCGGCCAGGTTCATTTCGTCAACAATGTCGACCCGAAGACCGTCCCGATGCTGCAGCGGGCACCGACCGTCGAGATCGTCCGCAATGCCGGCAAGGGCTTCTACTGCTTCCTGATGCATTGCGACACGGCGCCCTTCGACAACGCCGATCTACGGCTTGCGTTGAAATATGCCATCGATCGCCAGTCGATCCTCGACAAGGTTCTGGGCGGCTACGGTACGATCGGCAACGACTATCCGGTCAACTCAAACTACGCGCTTGCGCCGACCGATATCGAGCAGCGCCCTTATGATCCGGACAAGGCCGCCTTCCATTTCAAGAAATCGGGCCTCGATCGTCCAGTTCAGTTGCTTACCTCCGATGCAGCCTTTCCGGGCGCTGTCGATGCGGCGATCCTGTTTCAGCAAAGTGCGCGCAAGGCCGGGATCACGATCGACGTCAAGCGCGAACCGGAAGACGGTTACTGGACCAACGTCTGGAACAACAAGCCTTTCTGCGCCTCCTTCTGGGGTGGCCGCCCGACTCAGGATTCGCGCTACTCAACCTCCTATCTCTCGACCGCGGAATGGAACGACACGCGTTTCAAGCGTCCGGACTTCGACAAGCTGGTGCTGCAGGCCAGGGCCGAACTCGACGAAGCCAAGCGCAAGGTGCTTTATCGACAGCTGGCTCTGATGGTGCGAGACGATGGCGGTCTGATCCTGCCCGTCTTCAACGACTACATCATGGCCTCTTCGAAAACGCTGAAGGGATATGTCGACGATATCGGCAACGATATGTCCAACGGCTATATCGGCAGCCGTGTATGGTTTAATGCCTAAACCTCTTCGGGATATATGATCATGGCTGAGCACAGCTTCACCACCATCGAAAATCAATGGATTACCCTGAAGGACGGCACGCGGCTCGCCGCGCGTATCTGGATGCCTGACGGAGCGGAGAGCGATCCCGTGCCGGCGGTCTTCGAATTCCTGCCCTACCGCAAACGCGACGGAACGAGCCCGCGTGATGAATCCACCTACCCGGTCTTTGCCGCAGCCGGCATAGCCGGCGTGCGTGTCGACATCAGAGGCTCCGGAGAGTCCAGCGGCATCATCGATGGCGAATATACCGAGCTGGAGCTTGCCAATGCCTGCGAGCTGATCGCCTGGATCGCAGCGCAACCCTGGTCGAACGGCTCGGTCGGCATGATGGGCATTTCGTGGGGTGGCTTCAACTGCCTGCAGGTGGCGGCCTTGAAGCCTCCGGCGCTGAAGGCGGTGATTTCGATCGCCTCCACCGTCGATCGCTACAATGACGACATCCACTACAAAAATGGCTGCCATCTCTCCGCCCAGCTTTCCTGGGCGGCGACAATGCTCGGCTATCAATCGCGTTCGCCAGATCCAGCCATCGTCGGTGACGACTGGCGCGATATGTGGCTGGAGCGCCTCGAGCAGGAACCCTTCTTCATGGAGGAATGGCTCCAGCACCAGCGTCGTGACGATTTCTGGCGGCATGGCTCCATCTGCGAAGACTTCGCCGGCTTCGATATCCCCGCCATCGTCATCGCCGGCTGGGCTGACGGTTATCGCAACACGCCGCTGCTGGCCGTCGAAGGGCTAGGCGATAAGGCGAAGGCCTTGATCGGCCCGTGGGTTCACAAGTATCCCCATTTCGCCTGGCCGAAGCCGCGGGTCGATTTCCACGGAGAGGCCATCGCCTGGTGGAACCGCTGGCTGCGCGGCGAACCCAACGGCGTCGAGGCCATGCCATCGATGCGCGCCTATATTCTTGACGCCATAAAGCCCGCCAAACGCCGCGACTTCGACCCGGGTTTCTGGATCGCGAAGCAAGAATGGCAGCAGCCGGAGATGCAGTGCTTCTATGTCGAGCAGTTCGGCACATTGATGGAAGGCATGCCGATCCCGCATGCGCCGGAACATCCCGTCTATCTGCGTTCGCCGCTCGATACTGGCACAGCTTCGGGCGAATGGTTCACCCTGAAGCCGGACGCGGAACTGGCAATCGATCAACGCGCCGACGATGCCGGGTCGCTGACCTTCCAGACAGCGCCACTGATCGAGGACCACGACTATCTCGGCCGCCCCGTCGTCACCTTGACGCTGCGGTGCGATGCCGAAACCGCCAATCTCTGCGCAAGGCTCGTCGACGTCCATCCGGACGGTACCGCGACGCGCGTCTCTTTCGGCGTGCTCAATCTCGCTCATCGCAACGGCAATGCCGCGCCGGAGCCTCTGAACAAGGGGCAGCAGGTCAGGGTGACTGTAACGCTCGATGCCTGCGGTTATCGTTTCCGCAAGGGGCACCGCATCCGCCTGTCGCTGTCGACAGCTTATTGGCCGATGGTGCTGCCGCCACCGGAAGATCCGGGGCTAACGATCGACATCGCTTCCATAGGTCTTGCTTTGCCCAAGCTCGGCGTGCACGAGCTTATCGACATCAAGCAGCCCGACAATCCCGATCCGCTGCCGAAATATATCGAACATGCACCTGGTTCGACGAAGCGGCAGGTGGTGCGCGATCTCTCAGCCGGTCTCACCTGCTATGAAATCCATGAGGATACCGGCCTCTCGGAGCATCCCGGTACCGGCCTTTCGACGCGGCAATTGCGCGAGGAGACCTGGTCGATCGCACCGGATGATCCGCTGTCGATGACGGGTATCTCGACATGGACGTGCGACATGCGACGCCCCGGCTGGTTCGTCCGCACGGTCGCGACATCGTCCATTTCCTGCACGGCAAAGGACTGGGTGATCAGCGCCTCGGTCGTCGCCTATGAGGGTGAAACCGAAATCTTCAGGAAGATCTTCGAGGAGAAGCGCGTCGCCCGCGACCTGATGTAGATCAGCGCGACCCCGCAAATCGGCTTGCCGCCGCGCATATGGCGGCAAAGCCGGCCTGCGCGCCTTCGCTCATATGCCGTGCCCGCAGCCAGGCATGCACCATCTGCTGCTCCTCGCGGAACCACACCTCGACGCCCGCCTGCGCCAGACGCGCCGCATAATTGCGGCCGTCGTCGCGCAACGGATCATAATGAGCCACGGTGATGAAAGCGGGAGGAAGGCCAGCCATTGACGATAGGGCGAGCGGCCCTGCGACCGGATCGCCTTCCGGCGCCTGCAGAACAGTGCGGTAATAGGCGACGTCGGCCGTTGTCAGGCCCGGTGCCTCCACCATTTCTTCATAGGAGCCGGAGACGAGATCGCCGCCGAGTGCGGGATAGATCAAGATCTGGCCGACAATGCCCGAAAGCCCCTCGGCTTGCGCCCGCACCGCCAGCCCAGCCGCGAGATTGCCGCCGGCACTGTCGCCGATCAGCACGACCGACTTCTTCTCGGCCAACATTTGCTTGAGAACACTGAAGCAATCATCCGTTTGGGCCGGCCAGCGATATTCCGGCGCCAACCGATAATCGACGGAGATCAGTTCAGCGCCAGCATGATCGGCAATCTCGGCGCAGATGGCATGATGGCTCTCAAGCGAGCCAACGACGAAACCGCCGCCATGGAGATAGAGGAGCTTCGTTGCCGTGCGGATATTGGCAGGCTTGTAACGCCTGACGGGTATCGTTCCGGATACGAAGCCATCCGTCGTCTGCATGCCCTCCGGTAAAGGGCGATCGAAACGAGCGCAGAGCGCGTCATACCATTGACGCTGCTGTGCGATGGAGGCCGTTACCGCATCCGGCGGATAGAAGGAATCGCAAATTTCCATGAACTGCAAGATGCCGGCTTCGCTCGGCATAGGACGTTCAGCAGAGGTCATTGGATATCCTCGATTCGTGCCTGTACATCGACACTACGCGGCGATGCAACCGAACGCTTATCTGCCTACGGCCAGCACCGCCGCGATGGCGACATCGAAGGATGGTGATAAGTTCAATCGGCCGCAAATACGCTGCTCGACAGCAGGGAAAAACCTGTTGGCATCTGCATGCATTGCGCATTGGACCATGTGAGCATTGCCAGCGCGAGAGCCGCGCCAATCACAAGCCGAAGCATGATATGTCTCCATCCGTGTTGCTGCCATCGCGAAGTCAGTTGCGTCGCGCGGCATTCGATCGTTAGGCCGACGCCGTGGAAGCGGCAGGGTTCCGTCTATACTGACCTCGTGCGGCTGACTTATGGCCAAGCCATGGCAAGCGTTAGGTGCTCGCGAGCAATCCGCTCGGTGCTGGTCCGACTGCGGGTTGGACTTTCACCTGGCGTGATATTGCTCGTCCGTCACATGCTCCAGCCAATCCACCACCTTGCCGTCGAGGTGTTCGTGGACGGCGATATGGGTCATGGCTGTCGTCGGCGAAGCGCCGTGCCAGTGCTTCTCGCCCGGCTCGAACCAGACGATATCCCCGGGGCGGATCTCCTCGACCGAGCCGCCTTCGCGCTGAACGAGACCCAGGCCCGCGGTGACGATCAAGGTCTGGCCGCGCGGGTGGGTATGCCATGCAGTTCTTGCGCCGGGTTCAAACGTAACGCTGCTGGCTGCGGCTCGCCGCGCATCATTGGCGGCAAAGACCGGGTCGATGCGGACTGTACCGGTGAACCAGTCCGAAGGGCCTTTGCCGGAGGGCTGCGCACCGTTCCTCGTGATATCCATGATGACCATCCTTTCCTGCGATGAGCCGTGGCGACTCGGCTGCATGAGGGCAATTTAGCCCGCAATTGACAAAGCGGTAGGGGGCCATCCGCGTATAGACTTATGAATTGGAGCAATAAATGTCGTTTCTCGCCTGACTTACGACGCCATCAAGGCCCGGATGCTGCGATCTGCCGATTGCAGCAGTTCGAAAGCTTCGTAACGTCGTGCATGCAACGCCTTGACGGCACCGTCCGCCGGCTCGAACTTCTTCGCCAGTCGCGACATGGTTGTCATGGCTTCCAAGAGCGAGCCGCAATGCCCGTCAGCCGTAGCGCCGAGCATGGCCGCACCGAGAAGCACCGGCTCCTCCGTATCGGCGACGGCGACAGGTCTGCCGGTCGTATCCGCGAGAAGCTGACGCACCAATCCGCTCTGGGCAGCACCACCGCTGGCGATGATCAGATCGCAGGCGATGCCGTCCTTCGCCAGCTTTTCGAGCAATTGCTTGAGGCCATAGCCGATACCGCAGAGGCCGGCGATGTACAGAGCGATGAGATCGTCGATGCCGGTTTCCAGCCCGAGGCCGGAGATGATGGCGCGTGCATCGGGATCAGCATAGGGTGAGCGGTTGCCGAGAAATTCGGGGACGACCTGAATGGATTGCGCGAGCTTCACGGCGTCGGACGCGTTGCCGCTCGCCTGCATAGCCTGTCGATCAAGCCAGGCGACCAGCGACAAGCCCTCCGCCTCGGCCTTCTGACGCGCCTCGCCGAATGCCGGATGCATGGTAACGAGATGATCGATCGCGGCACCGGCAGCGGATTGACCGCCTTCGGTCAGCCAGAGGCCGGGCACCATGGCCGAATAATAGGGTCCCCAAACGCCATCGACGAAGATGGCCGCTTCGCTCGATGCCATCGAGCAGGCAGATGTGCCGAAGATATAGGCGAGCCTGTTCCTGACATCGGCTTTACCATCCGGTCCCTGCCCGCCAAGCGTGCCGACACCGCCGGCATGGGCATCGATGAGCGATGCGCCGACCGGCGTACCAACGACAAGGCCAAGATCGCGGGCGGCGCTTTCGTTCAAGCCCTCGCCAAGCGCCGTACCCGGCTCGACGATCTCGGTGCCGATCCGCACAAAGCCTTCGTCGGCCAGCTCACCAAGGCCGATATCCTTGAAATATTGCGCGTCCCAGCGCTTTTCGTGGGCCAGATAGGTCCACTTGCACGTCACCGTGCAGACCGATCTCTGCAGCGAACCTGTCGCGCGCCAGGTCAGATAGTCGGCGAGATCGAAGAAATGATCCGTTGTCGCGAGAGACCCCGGCAGATTTCGCTTCAGCCATAAGAGCTTTGGCGTCTCCATCTCCGGCGAGATGCGGCCGCCGACGTAGCGCAGCACGGCATGTTTTCCGGCATTGATCTCCGCCGCCTCGCCGGCCGCGCGATGATCCATCCAGACGATGATGTTGCGATTGGCGTCGCCCGATGGTCCCATAGCCACGGGTCGACCATCTGCCCTGACCGCGACCAGCGAGCAGGTTGCATCGAAGCCGATGCCTGAGACATCACCGGCCGCTATCTTTGCCATGGCGACAGCCTCTTTGACGCTGTCGCAAACAGCCTTCCATATCTGCTCGCTTGACTGCTCAACAATGCTGCCGGCCCCGTGCCAGATGGTGATCGGCCGCTTGGCCGCAGCCAGCAGATGACCATGTGCATTGAAAACGCCGGCCCGGGCACTGCCGGTGCCGACATCGATGCCGATGAAATAAGGTGCCGTCATCAGAGATCCGTACTCAAGGGCAGGATCACCAGATCCCGGATTACGATGTTACGCGGTCTCGATAGCATGAAGACCACCGCCTCCGCCACTTCGGTCGCCTCCATCAGGCCGCCTGCGGCGATCGCCTCATCGAGCTTTGCCTGCGGCCAATCGCTGATCAGCGCCGTCACCACCGGCCCCGGCGCCACGGCGCCAACGCGGATGCCATGCTTGGCGACCTGGCGCCGCACCGTATGCGTGAAGGCCTGCACGGCATGTTTGGACGCCGTGTAGATCGGCTCCCAGACCACCGGCACCAGGCCGGCGATCGAACTGGTCATGATGATATCGCCCGTCTTGCGCTCGATCATGTGCGGCAGCACCATGCGGACCGAACGGAAGGCCGCATTGATATTCAGGTCCAGCATCCGGTCCCAGGCATCGGGATCGCCTTCCGCGACCTCGCCGCCGATATAGGCGCCGGCATTGGCATGGAAGATATCGAGCTTGCCGAACTTGCCGAGAATCTGCGGCATCATCGTTGCGACACTCTCGGGATTCAAGAGATCGACGACGACGGGAAAGGCGTTCGGCCCCAGTTCGGCGCAAAGGCTTTTCAGGCTATCTTCGGCCCGGTCGACGAGGGCGACGCTGGCGCCCTCGTTCAATAGCGATCTGGCGCATTCCAGGCCAATTCCGGACGCAGCCCCGGTTATGGCGGCAACCTTGCCGGCAAAATCCTGTCTCATAGCAATCCTTACCTTCTTGAAGAAATCAGCCGCGCCCATGCGAGGCGCGGGAACGACGGGCGAGCGAGTCGACGATGACGGCAATGGCAAGAACTGCGCCTGTAATCATGTAGCGAAGCGCCGACGACAGATCGAGCATGGTGAGGCCGCTGGCGATCGACTGGATGACGATGATGCCGAGCAGTGCCGAATAGGCGCTGCCGCGGCCGCCGAAGAGGCTGGTGCCGCCGATGACAGCCGCCGCGATCGCATTCAGATTGACGTCGCCGGTGCCCGCCTGCTGGCTGGCCGAGGCGAGACGCGCTGCCGCGAGCACACCGCCAAGGGCTGCGAACATGGCACAAAGCACGAAGGCGCTGGTATAGATCCTGCGTACATTGATGCCGGCGCGCCGCGCCGCTTCGCGATTGCCGCCGACGGCGGACATCGACCGGCCCCATTGCGTGCGTGTCAGCGCATAATTCATGACGATGGCGAGCACCACAAACAGGGCAAACATCCAGGGAATCCCACGATCCTGATTGAGGTAGAAGGCGACGAATTCCAAGGCCACGGTAATGACGGCCGCCTTCGCCAACAGGCCGCCGACGGAGGGCGCGGAGAGGTTCGCCTGCTTGCGCCGCCGCACGGTGCCCAAGCCGGTCAACAGCAGGACCGCACCCGGAATGAGCGCGAAGACATAGGCAAGCGGACGGGGGATCACCAGAAGCTGGCCGAAGTTCACGACGGCCGAGCCATAGGGCAGATTAATCGAACCCGTCGCTCCGAGCAGATAGAGTTGCATGCCGAGTACAGCGAGAAGGCCTGCCAATGTGGCAACGAAACTAGGCATGCCCAGCCGGTTGAGCAGCACGGCATAGATGACGCCGATCACGCCGCCGACGACGAGCGCGGCCGCGATCGCCAAGGCCACCGGCCAGCCCTCGTTCACCCAGAGCATACCGACCATGGCCGAGGCGAAGCCGCTGATCGACCCCACCGAAAGATCGATCTCGCCGACCATCAGCACGCAGACGATGCCGAGCGAGATGATGCCGACCGTCGAGGCGTCGAACAGCAGGTTGGCAAGGTTGTTGCTCGAAAGGAAAGTCGGGTTGAGCGTGCCGAACACCGTCCAGATGATGACGAGGCCCACGACAACGGGCAACGATCCGAGATCGCCGGAGCGCACCTTGTCGATGGAAGAACGGATCGTGGCCGCAAGCCCGGTATCATGGTTGACGCGGACGTCGCTGCGGTCAAGCAGCAGTGTGGATTGCTTGCCATTCTCGCTCATGGCTGGCCCCCTTCTCTGAGTTCCTGTTGGGCCTGACGTCGCCCTGCCCGTCGCGACACGGCGTTTTCCGTGGCTCCGGTGATGGCGCTGATGAGTTCCTGGTTTGACGTGTCAGGATAGAAAATCCCGTTGTTGCGGCCGAGGCGCAGCACGACGATACGGTCGGCAACGGCGCGCACGTCCTCCATATTGTGGCTGATCATGATGACGCCGAGGCCCTTGTCGCGGACGCGCTCGATGAGGTTCAGCACTTCGGCGGTTTGTGCGACACCTAGCGCTGCGGTCGGCTCGTCGAGCATGATGAGTTTCGGCTCGAGCAGCAGCGAACGCGCGATCGCCACCGTTTGCCGCTGGCCGCCGGAAAGCGATGCGATCGGGATGCGCACGCTCGGAATGCGCGCTGCGAGCTCATTGAGCAGCGTCCAGGCGCGAACCTCCATGGCGGTTTCATCGAGCTTCAGCGGGCTCAGTTCCCGACCGAGGAAAATGTTGGCGACGACATCGAGGTTCTCGCAAAGCGCCAGGTCCTGAAAGACCGTGGCGATACCGAGATCGAGCGCCGTTGCGGGATCGCTGAGGGTCACCTGCTTGCCGCGGAATGTGATCGTGCCTGCACTCGGTTGATGCACGCCGGCAAGAACCTTGACGAGCGTCGATTTGCCCGCGCCATTGTCGCCGACAAGCGCCACGACTTCGCCGGCATGCACATCGAGGTTGATATCCGTCAGTGCCGAGACGGCGCCGAAGTGTTTGGAGACCCCCTTGAGGCTGAGCACAAGCTCGCCGGACGGGGCTCTATGATCGGAAGCGTCACTCATGACCAGCCACCTTCTCGGGTTGAAATGCAATCGGATGCGTTTTGCCTCCGGCCGCCGAAGCGGCCGGAGACTGGGAGGAGCAGCCTTAGCTGCCGATACCGAGCTTCTTGCAACCATCGGCATAACGGTCGTTGCAGAGCTGGTCCGGTGTCTGGATCGGCTTGCCGTTGACGCTCTTATCGATGATCTCAGCCTTCAGGTTTTCTTGCGTGACCAGGGCCGGCGTGAAGAGCTTGGTCGGCGTGTCGAAGAGCTTCGTGTCGGCCTTCGGCGTCCCGCCCGAGAGCAGTTCGATCGCGACATTGGCGGCGGCGGCAGCCACGATCTCGCTCGGCTTGGAGATCGTATTATACTGATCGCCGGAAATGATGAGCTGCAGGCCGGCGATGGTCGCGTCGTTGCCGGTGACCGGCGGAACAGGATCGAAGCCGGCGGCCTTGAAGGCGGCGACAGCGGCACCACCGGTGCCGTCATTGGCGGCGACGACACCGAGGATCTTCTTGCCGAAGCGCGTGATCTGGCCGCTTGCCCATTGCTGTGCTTTCGGCGGCGCCCATTCCGGCGTGTCGAACTCCGCAAGCACCGGATAGCCACCGTCGGCCAGACCGGCATGGATGCCCTTCTTGATCAGGCCCGCGGCAGCATCCGTCGGCGAGCCGTTGATCTCGAGAAGGCCGCCATCGCCAGCCTTCACGCCCTTCGCCTTCAGATGATCGACCAGCGATTTGGCAATCATCTTGCCGATTTCTTCGTTGTTGAAGGAGACATAATAGTCGGCAGCGGCCGACGGGATCGGGCGGTCGTAGGCGATGACCTTCACACCCTGGCTTTGCGCGAGCTTCACCAAGGAAGCCGCGGCAGTGGAATCGACCGGATCGAGCACGATGGCCTTCGCACCTTGCGAAATTGCCGAATTGAACTGCTGCTGCTGACGCGAAGCATCGCCATTGGCATTCTGGTAGATGACCTTGCAGCCGGCGCAGAGCTTCTTCATTTCCGCCTGGAAGCCAGGAAAATCATGCTCTTCATAGCGCGTCGAACTCTGGTCGGGCATCAGGAAGGCGACGGTCGCGTCCGTGACCTTGGCGGATTGCGCGAAGGCAGATGTGCCGGCCAGAAGACCGGCGGCAAGCACGGCTGCGCCGGCGATTTTCAGTGCGAAATGGTTCATTGGAATTTCTCCGTTCCAAATGGTAATGGTTTCCCTCGATCATCGCGGCTATCCGCACGCGATGCTCTTGTTTGGTTGTCCGCAAACAACGGCCATCGGGCCGACGCAGCGGTAATTTCGGACAAGCCTTCTCCTTCGGACGGCAAAAATGCCTGCCCGTTCGCTTGCCCTGAATTTTGTCTCTCCTCCCTGTCCTCCCTTTTGTTAGGCGGCCTCCACCGCGCGTGCGTGCTGTGCCAAGAGCGATCTGAACCGGGAGGGCGCCATGCCCTTCAGATCCAGAAAACGCCGATTGAAGTTCGAAATATTGTTGAAGCCTGCGGCAAAGCAGATGTCGGTGATCGTCATGTCGGCCTTGCTCATCAAGAGATGGCAGGCGAAGTTGATGCGCAGACGATTGACATATTGCACGAGCGCCATGCCGGTATGGCGGCGGAAGCTGCGCGAAAAGGCGCTCGGGCTCTGGCCGGTCAATTCGGCAAGATCGCACTCGCTGAACGGCTCGGTCAGATGCGCATTGATGTAAGCCAGCGCCTGGTTGACACCCGCCGACATGAAGCCGGATGGGTCCGGCTGATAGCCGGCGCTGGCAAGCGTGCGCGTGCCTTCAGCGCGGCTCATGGCGTCGAGAATATTCATGAAGAGTTCGACGCGGCGGATGCCTGATGCCTCGACCAGTTCGCCAAGGATCGGGCCCACGATGACAGCCGTCTCAGGCGTGAAGAGCGCACCGCGGCGGCTCGTTTCAAGAATACCTGCGCAGGCCGACAGCTCCGGAAAGACTTTACTGGCATCGGCAAAGAAGGATTCGGAAAATTGCAGCACGCGGCAGCGCAGCGGTAAGGTGACGCCAACTGGAACGTCGCTCACCCAATTATGCGGCAGGTTCGGCCCCGTCAGCACGAGATTGCCCGGCTCGAACTCACCGATGAAGTCGCCGATGAAATATTGGCCCGTCGTCGCGACGACGTGATGGATTTCATATTCGGGATGGAAATGCCAGCGAACCGTCCGATAGGGATAACCGTGTTCCCACGCCTTGAAGGATTCTCCGCTCCCGATCGCGACCACTTCCAAATCGGGGTTCATCGGCAAGCCTCCTTTCCATCCGTCCGTATTGCAACGGTTGCGGCGCCTCCTCCCAGAGGCCATCACGTCTTCTATGTGGTAAACCTACCCCTCATAAGCGCCTGCCGCTACTACGCCTTGTACGCTCGACTGATACTTTTTTGACTTGAAGGGTGACCTATCTGGCGAAATGTGCAGTGCGGCATAGGCACTGCGATGCCGAAGGGTCGATATCCGGCATCGAGAGCCGAGAATTTCGCTTTGATCCGAGGCGTCAAGGGGGCGTTCGGCGGGCGCTTGCGGTCCGCTCGTTATTTCTGCTTCCCTTGATCGTGATGCCACTTGATGGCGAAGAACATGCCCGTGCCTAGGACGAGAACCTTGAACAGGATGAAGACTATAGGGAACCAATCCCACATTTCGGATATTTCCAGGCTAATTGACACTACTTATCATGAGGAGCACCACCTCGAAACGGTCATCAATTCGAGATGAGGCCGACAGACTTAGCTCGCTGAGTGCGGCGTCTCGGTTGCCGGCAGGCGGACGAGCTTGCCTTCCTCGGCCTTATAAAAATACTGACTGGCGACAAGCCAGCCCTTGAGCGGGCGTAGAGGTGGGATGCAGGTCGCCAGCATGAAGGGGCCAGTCAACAGAAACTGCACCCAGACCGGAGCGGAGAAGGCCACCTCCAGCCAGACGCCGAGAAGAACGCTCGGGATACAGGCGAAACAGATGACGAAAAATGCCGGGCCGTCGGCCGGATCGGCAAAGGAATAGTCAAGCCCACACGCCTCGCATCGTTTGCGCAGGGTCAGAAATCCATCGAACATGCGCCCCTGACCGCAGCGCGGGCAGCGGCACCGGAGACCAGTCTGCAATGGGCTCAGTGGGGGATAGTCAATATCCATGACATTACTCCTGATTCAGTCTCTCAAGTGAATGCAATCAATTAGTAAATTGCATGCATACAATATATGTATAATGAATGGAATGATCGAGTCCAGTTGTCAGAATGACGCAGCTGCTTCCGCGCAAGACGGGATAAACCGACGCCAAATGGCGACGGAGCGAGCAGATATGCATGGTTTGGTTTGCATCATGGCAGCAGCGAGACTTGACGAATCCCGCCATTATCGATGTGCTGAATATTCGTATGCTCGCCGTGCTCGTCGCAAGTTTAACCGGACAGATGCCAGTGACGCCAAGAACGACTGCGGCCAGGGCGTTTTGGGAGAATGCAATGTATAACAATATCATTTGCGCCATTGGGCTCGGCTCACGCGAACGCGCCGAGCGCCTGTTGCGCACATCCCACGCACTACTGTCTCCGGACGGCGAATTGACGGTCGCTCACGTTATCGAGCGCTTCCTCTCGGGGCGGGAAAGCCCGGACGAATGGGCTGTCTCAACGATCACGGAAGCCGAGGAAAAGCTCAATGCCTTGTGCAGGCGTCTCGGCATTACCGCGACCATCGATGTGCGCATGGGCACGGCATCGACGACGCTGCTGACCATCGCCAAGGAGAAGAAGGCCGATCTGATTATCCTCGCAACGCATACGTCCGATATCATCGATCGCATTTTCGGTTCGACGGTCGAATACGTCATCCGCCATGCGGAATGCTCCGTCCTTGTCGAACGAGCCGACAAATCGCATGACGATATTGTTGGGAAAGCGGATACGGCGAAGAAGGCATAACGCTCCCTCGGAGTGGCCTTTCATGCTGGGTTCTCTGCGAATATAGCGCGGTTACAGTTTGCGCTGCCCCGTGGTGATGCTACATAGCCGCTCCGACCCAAATCCAAGATGAGTTGAATGACGGAATCTGCAATCACCTGGAGCATCGCCGGCCTGACCGCCCTCGGTGTCGTCACGCGTCCGTTCCGGTGGCCGGAAGCAATCTGGGCGGTTCTCGGCGCAGCGCTTCTCGTTGCGCTTCGGCTCATCGGTCCAGCCGAGGTATGGACAGGCATATCCAAAGGGTTCGATGTCTATCTCTTCCTGATCGGCATGATGCTTTTGTCGGAGCTCGCACGGCGCGAAGGGCTCTTCGACTGGGTGGCGGCGATCGCCACCGCGCATGCCAAGGGCTCTCCCCGCCGGCTGTTCGTGCTCGTCTATGTCGTTGGCGTGGTCGTGACGGTATTCCTGTCGAACGACGCAACCGCCGTCGTACTCACGCCGGCCGTCTACGCAGCCTGCCGTGCGGCGCGGGTGAAGGACCCCATGCCATATCTGCTGGTCTGCGCCTTCATCGCCAATGCCGCGAGCTTCGTGCTGCCGATCTCCAATCCGGCCAATCTGGTGATCTTCGCCGGCGGCGAGATGCCACCCCTGTCGCGCTGGATGCAGACCTTCCTGCTGCCATCCATCGTGTCGATCATCGTCACCTTCGCCTGCCTCTACTGGACGCAGCGCCATGCACTGGCGGAAGACACGATCGCCCGCGAGGTTGGCCAACCCGCCCTTTCCCATAGCGCCAGGCTGGCAGGATGGGGGCTGATAGTCACCGCCCTCATTCTGATCGTGGCGTCGGCCATGAATGTCGATCTCGGCATCCCGACATTTGTCGCGGGCCTCCTCACGACCGTCATCGTTCTCGCCCTTACCCGGCAAAGTCCACTGGAGACGGTTCGCGGTATCAGCTGGAGCGTAATACCTCTGGTTGCGGGTCTTTTCGTGATCGTCGAGGCGGTCAACCACACCGGGCTCACCGCCCTCCTGTCCGAAAAGCTGGCGTTGCTGGCGGCTCAGTCGCAGACACAGGCGGTCGGCGCTGCCGGGCTTTCGGTTGCGATCGTCTCTAATCTGGTCAACAATTTGCCGGCCGGTCTTTTCGCCGGCAGCGCCGTACAGGCAGCCCATGTCCCTGATTCCATTGCCGGCGCCGTGCTGATCGGCGTCGATCTCGGCCCCAACCTCTCCGTTACCGGCTCGCTTGCCACGATCCTCTGGCTTGCCGCCCTTCGCCGCGAAGGGCTGCATATGGGAGCGCTGGCCTTTCTGAGGATCGGCGCTCTCGTGATGTTTCCGGCTTTGATCCTCTCGCTTGCGGCCCTCGCACTGATCTGACTGCGAACAACATCGAGTTTATAGACGACCGGTCGATTATTTGTTACGGACCGCTCATGATGACGAAGAAGAAATCGGAGCTGACTCGCAGCCATATTCTCGCAATCGGGCGGGAACTGGTGCTGCGCAAGGGTTTCGGAGGCGTGGGCCTGAAGGAGCTGCTCGAGCAGAGTGCCGTGCCGAAAGGCTCATTCTATTACTATTTCGCATCCAAGGAGGCCTTCGGCTGCGCCCTGCTGAAGCAATATTGCTCCGACTACGCGGAGCGGCTCGACGCGCTCTTCGGCTGGAAAGGCAATGGCCGCCAGCGGTTGATGCTCTATTGGAATGCCTGGCTTTCCGACGGCAATACGGCCAGCCTCGCCGACCGGTGCCTTGTCGTGAAGCTTGCCGCCGAGATATCCGATCTCTCGGACAATATGCGCGTGATCCTCCTCGGCGGTGTCGAGGACCTCATTCGCCGCATCACCAACACAATCACCGAGGGACGCGAGGACGGTTCGATTTCGTCATCCTGCGTCCCGGAAAAGACGGCTCGTTCGCTCTATAGCCTATGGCTCGGGGCGGCAATCCTGGCGAAGCTAGGAAAAGACAAGACACCGCTCGACCAGGCCATGCTTGCCACTGAGCAAGCCCTTTTGGCACCCGGCGGCCTTTGATCCAAAGCAGGACCAGTATGTCAACACACAAGGAAAATACAATGCGCAGTGCCATCCACGATGTCTTTGGCGATCCGGCTTCGGTCCTTTATTTGGCCGACATGCCGCTGCCGGAGCCTGCCGCCGGAGACGTGCGCATTCGCACCATTCTCTCCCCCATCCACAATCATGACCTTTGGACCGTGCGCGGCGCCTATGGCTACAAGCCGGTTTTGCCTGCCATTGGCGGCAGCGAGGCGGTCGGCTTTGTCGATGCCGTCGGGCCCGACGTCGACAAGGCGCTGATCGGCAAGCGCGTCGTTGCAGCCGGCGTCCATGGCACTTGGGCAGAGCAATTCACGGCGCCGGCAGCAAGCCTCGTTCCGGTGCCTGACGTGATCTCCGACGAGGCCGCCGCGCAGCTGATCGCCATGCCGTTCAGCGCTATCTCACTTTTGGAATTCCTCAATGTCGAGCGCGGCGACTGGATCATCCAGAACGCGGCGAATGGTGCTGTCGGCAAGACGCTTGCCATGCTGGCACATAGCCGCGGCATACACATGATCAATCTCGTTCGGCGAGATGGTGGCATCGATGAGCTATCCGCATTCGGTATCGGCAATGCCGTCTCGACCGCGGCGCCAGATTGGAAGGCGAAGGTGCGCGCCATGATCGGCGACGCGCCGATCCGTGCCGCAGTCGATTCCGTCGGTGGTGTTGCGAGCAACGACCTGGCAGACCTGCTGGGCGAAAACGGCCTGCTGGTTTCCTTCGGCACTGCTGCCGGCAAGCCGATGCAGATCGCCTCGAGGGCCGTCATCTTCAAGCAGCTCACGATCAAGGGCTTCTGGGGCATCAAGATCAGCGCCGCCATGCCGGCGGAAGAGCGGCGGCGGCTGATCAGCGAACTCATCACACGCGTCGCCTCAGGCGAAGTCAAGTTGCCCGTGGAGGCAGCCTACGACATCACCGAGATCTCGGAAGCTGTGAAATCATCGCTGGCGCCCGGCAAGACCGGCAAGGTTCTGCTCAAACTACTATAGGTTTTCTAGGCCTTGGCGTAGCCGCCGCCGCAGGGAGCTGGGGCGGCTTCGTGGCACGCGGCTAGATCGATTGCAGCGCCTGCGAACGATTACGCAAAAATTCGCGGAATTGCTCTTGTCCCTCTAGTTACTAGAGGATGTAGCGATGGTTCCAAGATAAAATCTGGAACCGAAACATGACGTCGCCAACACAACAGAGCCGCTATCGCGTAGAGGGCATGGATTGCGCCTCCTGCGCCGCGAAAATCGACACGGCCGTTCGCCGGCTGCCCGGTGTCGAGGATGTTTCCGTCTCGGTCACCGCAGGCACGATGACGATCAAGCATCAGAGCGCCCCGGACCTATTACCCAACATAAACAAGCGGGTTACGGGACTGGGCTACAAGGTTTTTCCACTGTCGCAAAGCAGCGTTCCGACAGAAAAAGCCAATCATGACGATCACGCCTGCGGTTGCGGGCACGACCATCACGCGCACGAGTCTGATGGCCGCGACCATGGTCATGCGGATCACGACCACAAGCATGATCACGGCGGCGACCACGATCACGGCGCCGACGGGCATCGACATGATCATTCCGATCACAACCACGCTTCGGATGAGCGCGATGCCTCAGTTGCCGGCCTCCACGGTCACGATCATGGACCGACCAGCGGGCCATGGTGGAAATCCGCCAAGGGCCGCCTGACGATCGCAAGCGGTGTGGCGCTCGCCGCCGCCTGGGGTATCGGCAAGCTGGTTCCGGCACTGGACGTCTGGATCTTCAGCGTGGCCATGCTTGTCGGCTTGGTGCCTATCGCCAGGCGCGCCCTCATGGCCGCAAGGATGGGAACGCCGTTCTCGATCGAGATGCTGATGACGATCGCGGCCATCGGCGCCGTTATCATCGGTGCCAGCGAAGAAGCTGCTGCCGTCGTCTTCCTCTTCCTGATCGGCGAACTGCTGGAAGGCGTTGCGGCCGGCAAGGCGCGCGCCAGCATCCAGTCCCTCACGGATCTGGTGCCCAAGACCGCACTCATCGAGGAGAATGGCAAGACCCGCGAAGTGCAGGCTGAAAGCCTTGCTGTCGGCGCCATCATCCTGGTGCGCCCCGGCGACCGCGTTCCGGCCGATGGCGTGATTCTCTCCGGCGAAAGCGCCATCGACGAGGCGCCGGTGACAGGCGAAAGCACGCCGGTGCGCAAGGGCGTGGATGCAGGCGTCTTTGCCGGTACGGTCAATGGCGACGCCGCGCTGCGTGTTCGGGTAACGGCAGCGGCAGCGGACAATACCATCGCCCGCGTCGTCAAGCTGGTCGAAGAGGCACAGGAATCGAAGGCTCCGACCGAGCGTTTCATCGATCGTTTCTCGCGTTATTACACGCCAGGTGTCGTCGTTGTCGGTGCACTCGTCGCCGTCATCCCGCCTTTATTCCTGGGCGGCAGTTGGAGCGAGTGGGTCTATAAGGGTCTGGCGATCCTGCTGATCGGCTGCCCGTGCGCCCTGGTCATCTCGACGCCGGCGGCAATTGCGGCATCACTGTCTTCAGGCGCCCGCCGCGGTCTGCTGCTGAAGGGTGGCGCCGTGCTGGAAAATATCGGCAAGGTCACCGCCGTTGCTTTCGACAAGACCGGCACCTTGACCGAAGGCAAGCCCAAGGTCACCGATATTGTTGGTCTCGGCATGAATGAAACGGACGTGTTGCGCCTGGCAGCCGCGCTCGAAACCGGCTCCAGCCACCCGCTCGCCCGCGCCATCCTCGACCGCGCAGCTGAAGCCGGAACAGATATCCCTCAGGTCATCGATGCCAAAGCGATCGGCGGAAAGGGCGTCAGCGGCACGGTCGATGATGTGGAGGTTTTCCTCGGATCGCCGCAGGCAGCTACCGACCGCGTATTATTGACCTCGGAGCAATCGGCCCGGATCGCCGCGCTCAACGATGAAGGAAAGACGGTTTCCATCATCGTTGCCGAGGGTGCGGCAGCCGGCCTGCTCGCCATGCGCGACGAACCGCGCACCGATGCGGCCGCGGGTCTCAAGGCGCTTGCTGATGCGGGGATCAAGACCATCATGCTGACGGGCGACAATCAGCGCACGGCGCAGGCGATCGGCAAGACGCTCGGCATAGAGGTTCGCGCGCAACTATTGCCCGAAGACAAGCAGCGGATCGTCGGTGAGCTTAAGCGGCAAGGCTTTCAGGTCGCCAAGGTCGGCGACGGCATCAACGATGCGCCAGCGCTGGCAGCCGCCGATGTTGGGATTGCCATGGGCGGCGGTACCGACGTTGCGCTGGAAACGGCGGATGCCGCCGTGCTGCGCGGCCGCGTCGGAGATGTCATCGAGATGATCGATCTTTCCAAGCGGACGATGAGCAATATCGGCCAGAACATCACCATCGCGCTCGGCCTCAAGGGTGTCTTCCTAGTGACCACGATTATCGGCGTTACGGGGCTCTGGCCGGCAATCCTCGCCGATACCGGCGCAACCGTACTGGTGACCATGAATGCGCTTCGCTTGCTCGCCTTGAAGCCGCGCCGGGTCGCAGTCTGAATTGTTGACGGGCGCCGACGAACAGGCCGGCGCCCTGATATAATTCCGAGATTGCAAAGAGATCAGGATCTCCTGGCGGACAGATAACGGCGCGGCGACAGGCCGAATGCCTTCCGGAACATGGCGATGAAGCTGCTCGCGCTCGCATAGCCCAAGCTGTCCGCCACCTCAGCGATCGGTGCTCCCGCGCTCAGATGCTCCAGTGCCAGCAACAGCCGAGCCTGCTGGCGCCAGTTTGCGAAAGACATGCCCGTTTCTGCATGGAACAGCCGCCTGGCTGAACGCTCGGATATGCCCGCGCGCTGCGCCAGTGATTGAAAGGTCTCCTCGCTGGCGGGGTCCTGCAGTACGGCGTCCGTGATGCGCAGAACACGCCGGTCCGTCGGCATCGGCAGATGCAGGCTTTCACGCGGTGCGGCCCGAACCTCATCGAGTAGAACGGCTGCGAGGCGACGCTGCTGCGCCGACAACCGTTCCTCCCAATGCCATGTGGTTGCCCGGCGCACCAATGCTCGCAACACGTCACTGACGCTCAGAACACAAGGCGTCACCGGCAAGCCGGCGCTGGCGCTTGGCGTCAGCAGGATGCCCCAGCCGCTCAGCACGCCGTTGATCCCCGCCTTGTGCATGACACCAGGCGGAATCCAGCCCGCACGCTGCGGCGGTAGCAACCATGAACCGCCTAGCGTATCGACACGGACGAGCCCGCTCTCAATGCAGAAAAGCTGCCCGCGGCTATGCGCGTGCCAATCATATTCCTGAGTGCCGAGACGGAAGGCGCTGCCCGGTTCGTCCGATCCCCAAAAGGCGATGAGCGGCGGCCCGTCGAGACGGTCGCCAATATCTTCGATGTCCATATTTCGTTTGGCCGGTTTGCAACATTTAAAGACCGAATGTCGTTATCACGCTCCGGCGGCCCTCGGCTATATTTCTCTCGCAAGATCGAAATCGACCAATGAATGGAATAGAAGACCCATGCAGGACTTTCATGTCGTCATCATTGGCGCTGGCCTCGGTGGCTTGTGCCTCGCACAGGGGTTGAAGCGCGCCGGCATCCGTTTTGACGTGTATGAGCGCGATCCGGCTGCAGATAGCCGCCTGCAAGGCTATCGCATCCGTATCGACGCAAACGGGCAGCAAGCGCTGGCATCATGCCTGCCGACCGCTCTTTTTGACCTCTTTCGAGCGACCGCCTCGACGAGCCCTCGATCCGCGTGCTTCCTGACGCCTCAACTTCTGCCCGTTACGGGCGGCACGCCGACGAGCTGGGATACCGGCGAAAATGATGACGACGGCGATCTGAGCGTCAATCGCCTCACCCTTCGCGAAATCCTACTATCTGGGATCGAAGATCACGTTCATTTCGGACATGCCTTCACGCGGTATCGCTACATGGATGACGGGCGTGTCGAGGTGCATTTCGAAGGTGCCGCCTCGGTTTCCTGCAGCCTGCTCGTCGGTGCCGACGGTGTGAACTCGCAGGTGCGACGCCAGTTGGCGCCCTATGCCGAGCCGGTGGACACGGGCTCCATCTGTGTCTACGGCAAGAGCGAAATACCACTGAGCGATGCCGCCGATCTGCTTGGAGACGGAACGACCGTGATCTTTGCCGATGGGTGCACGGCAATCTTCGATCTCATGCGGTTCGGCGATCACTTCCCGAACCTTGCCGCCAGTCTCGCGCCCGCTTGCAAGCTGACGTCAGTTACCGATTATCTCTATTGGGCGCTGATCGCCCCCCGCCAAAGGCTGGGACTGGAAACATATGACCATACGCAAGATCTGCCCGTCTTGCTGAGAACCGCCATGCGCGGCTGGCATCCGGAGCTGAAGCAGATCATCAGCCGGAGCAAGGTCGAAGCGGTGGCAGCGCTTCCCGTCAGAAGCGGGCGCCCCGACGCCCTTTGGCCGTTCGGTGCCATCACGCTTCTGGGCGATGCAATCCACGCAATGAGCCCTGCCGGCGGCCTCGGCGCCAATACGGCCCTCGAAGATGCCCGCATGCTGGCGCAGATCCTGGCCGGAGCCGGAAAGGAGACAAAGACCACCTGCACGGCCCTGCTGGATTACGAGACCGATATGCGTGAACGGGCGGCTTACGCCATCGCGTCGTCGCAACACGGCGCCGAGATGCTGTTTGCTGCCATGACCGATAAGATCGCCTGAGGAGACCGATATGACAATCGATACAACCGACTTCGCCTTTCACGATGTCGCTCTATGGCCGATCGTGCGCCATTCCGCTGCCTCAGTGCATCCGGGCTATTCGAAGCAATGGGAGCGGGAGATGGACGCCCTGCTCGCCCTCTCGATGCCTTTCGTCGTGATCATGGAAGGTGACGAACACACCGAAGAGCACGAGGATCGCAAGGCCCGCGGCATCTGGCTGAAGAAGAACAAGACGGCGCTTGCTGCCGTTTGCAAGGCAGTCATCGGCATTGAGGCAAGCGCAATCAAGCGCGCCGCCATGCAGCTGCAGATGAGCCTTGCAACGAAGGCATTCGGCATAAGAATGGAAATTGTTGCGTCTCGGGAGGAAGCGCTGCTTCTTGCTGAGCGGATTCTGAAAGGAAAGGACGCCGCGACCTCTCTCGCCTGCTAACCGACGCTATGCCCGACCGTCTTCAGGGCATAAGCGAACCGGACCTGACGGGCATAGAGCCCATCGATCCAACATAGATGTGGGACGGTCGCGGCCCTCAGGATGCGGTCCGCCGCAGAAGCGTGGTCTCTTTCCAGCCGAGTTCGGGCGCAATCGATGTCACGAAGTCGTGGATGATCTGCCGGTATTCCTCATCGTGGAACTCGTAAGGCAGTTCCAGGCGGAATTCGCTGATATGAGGAAGGAGCGGATCCTTACGCAGGCGTTCGAGGATTTCATCCGACGATCCCACAAGATCGCGCGCGAAAAGCGTGCGTCGCTCGCCCTGGGGCGAAAGCGTGCGCTCGTATCGGCCGGCGGCATAGTCGGTATAGCGTTTGCGGGTAATTGCATCGGCGCTGTCGAAAGGCACGATGACCCGGCCAAGCGCCACCCGCCTCGTATCGCCTCCGGACGCGCGATAGGTTTCCAGCTGTCGCGATTGCGCAACGAAGAAATCGTCGGTCTGCTCGCCCGTGGTGACGTTGCCGATCAGCAGATTGAAGCCGTTGCGGCCGGCCCATTCGGCAGACCGCAACGAGCCGCCGCCATACCAGATGCGATCGATCAAGCCTTTCGCATAGGGCTGAAGCCGCGGCCGTTGCGGGCCGAACGGCGTCTTGATGAGCGTATCCTGATTGCCGAGATAGGCGCCCCTCAGATTGTCGGCAAAGCGCAGCACCCGCTGATGAGAGAAATCGTGGTTCTCCCAATCGCCATCGAAAGCAAGCGGCCCGATCAGATCCGCATGCAGCGGCCGACCAGCGCTCAATCCGATATTCAACCGTCCGCGCGAGAGCACATCCACCGTCGCCAGATCCTCGGCCAGCCGATAAGGGCTTTCATAGCCGATGGGAATGACGGCGGTGCCAAGCTCGATGTGGCGCGTGCGCTGCGTCGCAGCCGCCAGAAAGGCACTCGCCGAGGAAATGCCGGGCTCCAAGTGCCGCTGGCGAACCCAGGCGCTGTTGAACCCCCTCTGCTCTCCGTATTCGAGCAATTGCAAGGTCTGTTCCAGACCGGCGAGTGGATCCTCGTCCGGATAGTTTCCAGGCGTGAGAAAGCCTATATGGCTGATCGATGCGGCTTGGCGGCTCATGCGGCTGTCTCCTCAAAATTTCGGCAGGCCCGGCGGATTGGTTTCCGATTTCGGCAAGGCTTCTTCGGCGAGATGCCAATGGTCGAGGATCTTGGCGTAGGTGCCATCTTTGATCAGTCCATTCGTGGCGAGCGTCAGCGCCGGTGCAAGGCCACTGCCCTTTCGCGTGGTGATCGCGACATCCGAGCGATCCGGCCAACCGGCGCTCAGCGTGCCCACGCGCTTGATATCCTTGTCGCGGGCGGCGATGTAGACAAGCTGGGCGTGCGGCTGCACGATGACATCGGCGCGGTTGGAACGCAGAGCCAGAAGGCTCGCCGCCTCGTCGTCGTAATATTGCAGCTCTATCGGCTTCAAACCGGCTTTGACATTCTCATCGCTCCATTTGAGCAGGATGCGCTCCTGATTGGTGCCGGCGCCGACGATGATGCGAAGGCCAGCCGCATCCTTCGGCTCCTTGATACCAGTGATCTTGCTGTCATTCTTGACAAAGAAGCCGTGCAGGCCCTGTCGATAGGTGGAGAAGTCGAACTTCTCCTTGCGCTGCTCGGTGACGCCGACATTGGAGATGACGGCATCATATTTGCCCGACGTTAGTCCCAGCGGCCAGTCGATCCAGGCGACCGGAACAAGCTCGAGCTTCAAGCCGAGCGCGTCAGCAACCGCATAGGCATAATCGGGATCGGCACCAACCACCGTCTTGGCATCAGTCGCATAGGTCGCAAGCGGCGGACCGCCTGGCGCGACTGCTACTGTGAATGTGCCTGGTGTGACGAACTTGAAATCCTTTGGAATAGCGGCAATCGCTGCTTCGTTTTTCGACGCGTGAACACGTCCCGGCTGTTCCGGGCTCAGATCGAAATCTTCGGTCGCCATTGCCGGCGCGAGACCGGTCAAGGCAAGCGCCACTGCGGCTGCCAGCATAGTTTTGAAGTTGATGCGGATAGTCACGGAACCTGTATCTCCATTTGAGATGGATGGGAGCGGACCGACGTGAGCCCCACTGACGCCGGTCCGCCCCATCAACATTACGAACCGCTCTTCGGCAGGCCCGCAGGGTTGGTCTTGGATTGATCGACCGCTTCGGCAGTCAGGCTCCAGCGCTTCAGCACTTCGCCATACTTGCCGTTCTTGATCAGATCGTTGAGTGCGAGGGTGACGGCATCGGCGAGGCCTGCGCCCTTTTTCGTCGTCACGGCGATTTCGGCGGTCAGCGGCCAACCGCCGGAGACGGTGCCGACAAGCTTCCTCGTGCCGTTGATGGCGGCCTTATAGGCCTGTGTCGCATTCGGATTGAATTCGACATCGGCTCGACCGGACTGCAAGGCAAGATCGGCGGCGGCACGGTCGTCGTAATACTGAACCTCGATAGGCTTCAGGCCGGCTGCCACATTCTGCCGGTCCCATTCGAGAATGATCTTCTCCTGATTGGTGCCAGCGCCGGTGATCACCTTGAGACCTGCAACATCCTTCGGCTCCTTGATCGAGGTGATCTTGCTGTCGGCCTTCACGTAGAAGCCGAGCACGTCCCTGCGATAGGTGGAGAAATCGAACTTCAGCTTGCGCTCTTCCGTGACCGTCACATTGGAAATGACTGCATCATACTTTCCGGAGGAGACGCCGAGCGGCCAGTCCTCCCAGGCGACCGGCACCAGGTCGAGCTGCAGGCCGAGGGAGTCGGCGAGCAACTGCGCGATATCGGGATCGGTGCCGACGACCGTTTTCGCGTCGGTCGCGTAGGTGGCGATCGGCGGATCCCACGGGTTGATCGCGACCGTGAATTTGCCGGGATTGACGAACTTGAAGCCCGGCGCAATCGCCTTGATCGCTGCCTCGTCCTTCTCGGCACCGATGCGATTGGATGTATCCGGGCTCAGGTTGAACTTTTCAGCCGCAATCGTCGGCGTCCCACTCATCGTTACCGCTGTTAGAACGCCGGCAACGATATATCTTGCTCTCTCAATGAATGTCATTTCCCTTCTCCTTTTTCAATTATAAGTTGTCTATGCTGCTATAATGATCCGGACGCCTGCTGCGTCAGAGCGTCGAGTGCTTGCCTGCGACTGCTAGAGAACCTTGGCGAGGAAAGCGCGCGTGCGCGGATGTCTCGCATCGTTGAGGATCTGTGTTGGTGAGCCGGCTTCGATGACGTGGCCGCCCTCCATGAAGACGATGCTATCGGCGACCTCGCGGGCAAAGCCGATCTCGTGGGTGACGATGACGAGCGTCGTGCCGGTACGCGCAAGCTCCTTGATGACATCGAGGACTTCGCCGACGAGCTCGGGATCGAGTGCGGAGGTTGGCTCGTCGAAGAGAAGGACCTTCGGCCGCAACGCCAAGGCACGGGCGATGGCAACACGCTGCTGCTGGCCGCCGGAGAGCTGGCGGGGATAGGCATCGATCTTGTCGCTAAGGCCGACGCGGGCGAGAAGCTCTTGCGCATAGGCGGTCGCTTCGTCGCGGCTCACCCCACGTACCTGGATGGGTGCCTCGATAATATTTTCTAAAACAGTGAGATGCGGAAACAAGTTAAAGTTCTGAAAGACCATGCCGATGTCGGTCCGGCGCTTCAGAATGTCCTTTTCCTTAAGCTCATAGAGCACCTCGCCCTTCTGCGTGTAGCCGACGAGTTTGCCATCGACGGAGATGAAGCCGCTGTCGACGCGCTCGAGATGATTGATCGAACGCAGCAGCGTCGATTTTCCCGAGCCCGACGGACCGATAATGGCCGTGACGCTGCCGGCCGGCAGGTTAAGCTCGACATCGTCGAGAACTTTCAGCGTGCCGAAGCTCTTCGAAATACCATGGATGCGCACGGCACCGCCCCTGGCACGAAGATCTGTCACGCTCCGAAAAGCGGCGAATGCCCTGGTGTCCGAACTACCGTCTACAGTAGCGGGCAGCGGCCGCTGGAAGCGTCGGAAGAATGCCTGAAACGGCAAAGGTGTCGGATTGCGCACCGCACCCTTGGAGAAATAGCGCTCGATATAGTGCTGGGCAATCGATAGCACCGTCATGATGACGAGATACCAGACGGTTGCCACCATCAGCAGTGGAATGACTTCCAGATTGCGGCGGTAGATGACCTGCACCGTGTAGAAGAGTTCCGGCAGGGCCAGCACGTAGACCATGGAGGTGCTTTTGGCGAGGCCAATGATCTCGTTGAAGCCCGTGGGCAGGATGGAGCGCATCGCCTGCGGCAGAATGATGCGGAACGCCTGACGGCGGCGCGACAGGCCGAGGGACGCGGCCGCTTCCAGCTGACCCTGGTCGACTGACAGAATGCCGCCGCGCACGATTTCGGCAAAGAAGGCCGACTGGTTCAGCGTCAGCCCGAGAAAGGCCGCAGCAAACGGCGTCAGGAGCTGCGTGGTCGGATAATCAAACAGAACCTTGTCGCTGAACGGGACTCCAATGCTAATGGTTTCATAGAGATAGCCGAGATTGTTGAGAACCAGCAGCAGCACGATCATCGGGATCGACCGCAGCAGCCAAATATAGCCCCAGGAGAGGCTCGCAAGTAGCGGCGACTTCGATACGCGCGCCAGAGCCAATGCCGTTCCGAGCATAGAGCCTGACACCGCCGCAAGCGCCGTCAGAAGCAGCGTCCTGCCAAGGCCAACCAGCACCGGCTCCGCAAAGAACCACTCGGCGAAGACACCCCAGCCCCAGCGCGGATTGGTGAAGGTGGAGTAGAGGACGACCGCCATGACGACTGCGGCAAAGATCGTGCCGGCGGTTCGTCCAGGGTGCCTCGCCGGCACGATGCGATAACGCGAATAATCTGTCTTCGTCTCGGCGGCTCCAGTGCCTCGATCGACACCCGCAAAATCCGTCGTCAGCGCCATGATCCTTACCCCTTTTTGATTGTCGTTGATCCGCTACGCATTACCGGCCGGCGGCAGCCAAGCGCTGCTGCGAGCCCGAGGTTTCGGCGATATAGGCCAGAGCCAAATGGCTGATATCCTTCTCGAAAGGCAGGCTCTTGTAGATTTCCGGATCGACGGAGGTATCGAACAGGGCCGTGTAGCCATTATTGAGGTAAAGACCGACGGCCTCGGGCTGGCGAAAGCCTGTCGTCAGGTAGATGCGGCGATAGCCCTGCCGCGCCGCCTGGGCCTCCAGTTCGACCAGCAGCCTACGCGCCAATCCCTGACGACGGAGATCGTGCCGCGTCCAAATCCGTTTGAATTCGGCGGTTTGGTCGTCATAGTGCTTGAAAGCGCCACCGCCGATCGTCTCACCGTTTCGGAGCAGGAGCAGAAAATTGCCATGCGGCGGCGCAAAGGCTTCCGGCGGATAGCGATTGAGTTCGGCAGCCGCCCCTTCGGCATTGAAATAGTTGCCGTAGCGGCTGTCATATTCATGGATCAGCTCGTCGATCAGCGGCTTGGCGCGCGGGTCCAGCGTGGTCGTATAAAGAAACGTGTCGCTCATATCGTTCGTCACCCGTTGTCATTCGCGAGGAAAGCTTCGGCGAGCCGCACCCAGTAGCGGGCTGCCGGTGCGATGATGGCGTCGTTGAAATCGTAGCGGGCGCTGTGCAGCGGCGCGCTGTCGCCATTGCCGACGAAGAGGTAGCTCCCTGGCTTTGCCTGCAGCAGGAAGGCAAAGTCTTCGCTCGCCGTCCTCGGCCGGAAATCCGCCTCGACGGCAGCGCCTCCAAGCGCCTGCAAGGCGACATTGCGGGCGAATTCCGTCTCTTCGGCATGATTGACGAGCGCGGGAAAACCTAGGCGGTAATCGACTTCCGCCTCGGCGCCAAAGCTTTGCGCCTGCGCGCGCGCCAAGGCGGAAATTCGTTCCTGCAATCTCGCCCGAACAGTCTCATTGTAGGCGCGCACGGTCAGCTTCATCTCCACGCTTTCCGGGATGACGTTCGAAGCCGAACCGGCGTGAATGGAACCGACCGTTGCGACAGCCATCTCCTGAGGATCGATATTGCGCGAGACGACGCTTTGCAGGGCGGTGATGAACGAGGCCGAAGCCAGCACCGGGTCGACCGCACGATGCGGCTCGGCACCATGCCCGCCTTTTCCAACGATCGTGATGACCGCCTTGTCGACTGAGGCCATCGCCGGGCCGGCAACGAAACCAAACTGCCCCGCCCCAACGCCGGGCCAATTGTGCAGCCCGAAGACCGCATCGACGGGGAAACGATCGAAAAGTCCTTCCGATAACATCTTGCGCGCACCGGCGCCGATTTCCTCAGCCGGCTGGAATATCAGCCGCAGCGTGCCGCTGAAATTGCCGCTTTCGGCAAGATAGCGGGCTGCAGCCAGCAGGATCGACGTATGCCCGTCGTGACCGCATGCATGCATGACGCCGGGATTGGAACTCGCATAATCAAGCCCCGTCGCCTCTTCGATCGGCAAGGCATCCATGTCGGCGCGGATGCCGATACAGCGGTTGCCATTGCCCCGCCTCAGCGTCGCGACCACGCCGGTACCGGCTATGCCTGTTGCGACGTCGTAGCCCCACTCGGCAAGCAGCGAGGCCACCTTCTTGGCGGTACGATGCTCCTGAAAGGCGAGTTCGGGATATTGATGCAGATCGTGCCTAAGCGCGATGATTTCATCGAGATAGGCGGCGATCCCTGTCGCGATTGGATCGGTAATCGAAACGGTCTTGATGATGGCGTTCATGGTGATCGTCCTGGCTCAAGCGCCTACGGCCTTTGCGGGTTCGATGTCGGCAGCCTCTGCCGCATAACGGCTTTCGCGATACGGCAGTCCCAGATGATCGCGGAGCGTCTCGCCTTTCAAAGCGGGATCGAAATAGCCCCGCTCGGTCAGGATCGGCAGGACATGCCTGGAGAAATCGTCGAAGCCTTCACCGATGACGGGGAAGCCGAGGATGAAGCCGTCGGCGCCCTCTTCGTCCACCCAGCGGATGATTTCATTGGCAATGTGCTCGGCCGTGCCGATGAAGGAGGTTCGCGGCGTTGCCGCGTCGAGCGCCACTTCGCGCAGGGTGAGACCTTTCTCGCGCGCCGTCTTTTTTATGCGGTCTGTCGTCGCGCGGAAATTGTTGCGGCCGATATCGCCAAGGTCGGGAAACGGCTCGTCCAACGGGTAGGCGCTGAAATCGTGATGATCGAAGAAGCGGCCGAGATAGGCGAGCGCTTCCTCGATGGTGACGAGATTGCGGATCGCCTGGTATTTGGCTTCCGCCTCCTCCTGCGACGCGCCGACGATCGGGCCGATGCCGGGGAAGATGCCGATATCGGCGGCGCTGCGGCCATGCGCGATCGCGGATTGTTTGACCTGCTTGTAGAAGATCTTCGCGTCTTCCAGCGGCCCGCCATTGGTGAAGACGGCATCGGCATGTTTGCCGGCCAGCCGGATGCCGGAATCGGATGCACCAGCCTGGAAGACCACCGGCTGGCCCTGCTTGGAGCGGCCGATATTGAGGGGGCCTTCGATGCGGAAGAACCGGCCTTTGTGGTTCAGGCGATGCAGCTTGGATTTGTCGGCGTAGACGCCGCTCTCACGGTCGCGCACGAAGGCATCGTCGTCCCAGGAATCCCAGAGCCCCTTGATCGCGTCGAGATATTCATCGGCGATCTCGTATCGCAGCTCGTGCTCGGGATGTTCGCGGCTATAGTTGCGGCCGGAGCCTTCGAGCGGAGACGTCACTGCATTCCAGCCCGCGCGGCCGCCGCTGATGAGATCGAGCGAGGCAAATTGCCGGGCAATGGTGAAGGGATCGCTATAAGAGGTCGAAACCGTACCCACCAGGCCGAGCTTCGTCGTGAAGGCGGCAAGCGCTGACAGAATGGTCAGCGGCTCGAAGCGATTGAGGAAATGCGGGATCGATTGCTCGTTGATATAGAGGCCGTCCGCGACGAAAGCGAAGGCGATACCGGCCTCTTCGGCCTTACGGGCCGTTTTGACGAAAAAGTTCAGATTGGTGCTGGCATCCGCCGGGACGCTCGGATGCTTCCAGGCATTCATGTGGCCGCCGGGACCCTGTAGCATGATACCGAAAGTGACGTGCTTTTGAGCCATAATGATCCTCCTGGGACAGGCCGCTCAGGCAACGAGGGAAAGGCGTTCTTTGGCGAGCAGCTCTATGGAATTGAGCCGTTCGGCTGCGGTTAGCGCCGGCGTGTCGAGCACGAATTCCTCGACGCCGTAGCGTCGATGGAGTGCGTCGAGCTCGTCACGGATCTGCGTCGCCGTACCGTGCAGCACGCTCGGTGCCTTCTCCTCGGTTCGGAAGTCCGAGAAGCCGGCCTGCCGCGCGAATTCCGCCGCTTGCTCCTGGGTGCCGACATTGACGCTTTGGCCGTTGGGCAGGAAGAGCTTGACGATGCGCAGCTGGCCGACGCGCTCACGGGCATGGGTTTCGCTTTCGGCAGCAAAGGCTGCGAGCGCCAGGATCGGCACCTTGCCGCCCGTCGCATTCCCGTAGGCTTCGAAGGTATTGCGCAAATTTTCCGGATCGCCGTTCAGATGGCCGGCAAACACCAGCCTCCAGCCCTTCTCCGCGGCAAGCTTCGCACTCTCGACGCTGGCGCCAAGAAGGAAGCGCTCTGGCGCGCGTGGCGGAAACGGCGTCGCCAGCGCGCCATCGGAACGAGGGTCGGCCGCGAGATAAATGTTGATGTCGGAAAGCTGCTCGGCGAAGTCAGGCTTCTTCTCGGGATCGAAGGCCCGCTGCAATGCCCGCGTCGAGAGCGGAAAGCCACCCGGCGCCTTGCCGACACCGAGATCCACGCGTCCCGGCGCCAACGAAGCCAGGAGATTGAAAGTCTCGGCAACCTTGTAGGCGCTATAATGCTGCAGCATGACGCCGCCGGAGCCGACGCGGATCCTCGAAGTGCGCGCAAGAAGATGAGCGATCAGGACTTCCGGCGCCGAGCTTGCGAGGTTCGCCATATTATGATGCTCGGCGACCCAAAAGCGATGATAGCCAAGTTCTTCGGCCCTAACGGCCAGCCTCGTCGTTGCGCCAAGCGCATCGGTGGCACTGAGCCCCTGTTCAATCGGACTTTTGTCGAGAAGACTAAGGAGATAAGACATGCCGTTTCATCCATGTTTTCGCTCGATGTCGACCATGGAGCTCTATAGTCTATAAAAAACATAGATTTTAAGTTATTTAAGAAACAGCTTTCTTTTTCTTCCGCCGGATGCGGAAAAAAACGGCAGTGTCGTGCGAGCTGGCAGTGAATTCACGATTCCAAGCGCATTCGGCAAAGGGAAAAGGCACAATCGACGGCGATTGCATGCAATAGATTGCCAAAACCCGCAAATCAGTTCACCTTTCGACCATGCCAGATATCGCACGACCATTCGTGACCGATGATGACCCTGATCGGGACATTCGCTGCCAGGACGCGCTTCAAGCCGCTTATCGAGAATTGGTGAGCGCTGCGATCATGGCGGGATGGTCTGAACGTGAGGTCGTTCTCGCGATTGGTGAGCTTGCGGACAAGCACTTGCTCTCGCTTGAAACCAATGACAACGCAGATGCTTTGATTGCATTGCTCCGGCGGATGACCTGATGGCCCCATCCGGGCCACGTCGCAAGCGACCTTAAATTTCGGCTCTTTCGCTATTGAGGCGTGGGTAGGTTATCCTCACGAGGGCAGGCGCTACAGTTCATATGTTGATGGCAGCCGGTTGTTTCTCTTGCTGGAAAGATGCCACGGTCGCAGTCTGTACGAGTTCAGACAAACAATTCCTATTATAGTCTATAAAAATAGTTTGCTATTTCTATCGATCCAGTCCCCGATTTCGCTAGGTTCTGCGCATTGCATTCACGGAACCGCCGGCAGATCTGATCCGGCCAAGGGGACTAGTTATGAAGTTCAACACACTGATCACTGCGGCCGTGATGGGTTTCGCCAGCATTTCGATGGCGGTCGGCGCGGCCGCTGCCGACAAGAAGGTCGTCGTCGCCTATCAGACCGATGCCCTGCCCTCCTCCGTCGCGATCGCCAACGGCGAGTTCGCCAAAGAGACCGGCTATGAGATCGACTTCCGCAAGTTCAACTCCGGAGCGGAGATCTTTGCCGCCATCGCATCCGGCGACGTCCAGATCGGCTATGTCGGCTCAAGCCCGTTTGCCGCTGCCGCCTCGCGCGGGCTGGAGGTGAAGGCATTCTACCTCTCGTCCATCTCCGGCGTCGATGAAGCGCTCGTGGTGCGCAATGGCTCCGGCATCAACACACTTGCCGATCTGAAGGGGAAGAAGCTCGCGGCAGCCCCCGTTTCCACCGACCACTATCAGCTGCTCGCTCTCATCAAGTCCCTTGGTCTGAGCGAAAAGGACGTACAGGTCTTCGCCGTTCCGCAGCCGGAAATCGTCGCAAGCTACAATCGCGGCGATATCGACGGCGGTTTCGTCTGGGACCCGGCACTCACCGAGCTGAAGAAGAACGGCAAGGTGCTGGTGACATCCAAGGACGTGGCCGACAAGGGTGCCCCGACGTTTTCCGCCTGGGTCGCAACCTCGAAATTTGCCGCGGACAATCCAAAATTCCTGAAGGCCTATGCCTCGGTGATCAACAAATACTACGCCTCGTTTGCAGCCGATAAGGCCGCCTGGGGGCCGGACAGCGACAATGCCAAGGCGCTCGCCAAGCTTCTGGGCGGCACGGCAGACCAGCAGGCAGCCGCGCTCAAGAACCTCACACTGTTGACGCCCGACGTGCAGGCATCGGCCGCCTGGCTCGGTGGCGGCGATCAGTCCGGTGCGGCCAAGATCCTCAAGGACACGGCAGCCTTCCTGAAGAGCCAAGGAAAAGTCTCCGAAGTCCTGCCGAACTACGGCGCGTTCGTCACCGCCGACGCGCTTGTCAGCGCAAGCAACTGATCCTCCCTGGCGTCGGCGCGCTTGTCGCGCCGGCGTCGCAATATCGAGAGAGTCCATGCTTCAAGTCGACCATGCTAGCGTCTTCTTTGCGGCGCGTGACGGCAGAACCGTTCACGCGCTCGATCGTGTTTCCTTCACCATTCCGGAGCGCGGTATCGTCGTAGCGCTCGGCGCGTCCGGCTGCGGCAAATCCACCCTGCTCAATGCGATCGCCGGCTTCCTGCCATTGTCCGAGGGGAAGATCACCCTCGACGGCAGGCCTGTTTCAGGACCAGGTGCCGATCGAGGCGTGGTCTTCCAGAAGGATTCGCTGCTGCCATGGAAGTCCGTCATCGACAACGTGGCTCTCGGCCTCCAATTTGCCGGATTGGGCAAGCGGGAACGCCGTGATCGCGCTTCCGAGCTTTTGCGGCTGGTGGGCCTCACCGACTTTGCCAGCGCTCTGCCCTATGAATTATCGGGCGGCATGCGCCAGCGCGTCGGCATTGCCCGGGCACTCACCACTGATCCCGACATATTGCTGATGGACGAACCCTTCGGCGCGCTCGACAGCCTGACGCGCGAGCAGATGCAGGAACTGCTGGTCTCCGTCTGGGCCAGAACCGACAAACGCATTTTCTTCATTACCCACTCGATAGAGGAGGCGCTTTTCCTCGGAACGGAGGTTCTGGTCATGTCTCCGAGACCGGGGCGTGTCGTTGCGCGTTTCGAACTCGATTTCGTACATCGCTTTGCTGCCAGCGGCGATACGAGAGCGATCCTGTCATCTCCCGAATTCGGCAACCTTCGGGACGAGATTCGCGCGATCCTTCACAGCGCCGATCACGTCAGGAGCGCGGCATGAGCGATATTATCGAAACGCGCCCAATCGCCGGACCTGAAAAGGAAACGCGCCCGAAGCTGGTTCGCATTCCCGGCTTCGGCGTTGGTGAAAAACCCACCATCGCCATCAGCATCGCCACTGCGGTCGCCTGCCTGGCGCTGTGGTGGCTCGTCGCCAAGCTCGGGCTGGTGTCGCATCTCTTCCTGCCTCGACCTGACGAGGTGCTGACGCAGATCGGCGTCGTCTACCGCGATGGCTATGCCGGCGCCTCGCTTTCCGAACACATATTGGCGAGCTTGTTTCGTATCGTCGTTGCTGCGGCCATCGCGATCGGGATAGGCATTCCCGTTGGTTTACTGATGGGTCTCAACCGCTGGGCAAAGGGAATTCTGGATACGCCAATCGAATTCTATTGGCCGCTGCCTCCCCTTTCCTACCTGCCGCTGATGATCATATGGCTTGGGATCGGAGAGACCTCGAAGATCACCCTTCTCGTGCTCGCCATGTTCGCGCCGATCTGCCTATCCGCTCAGGCCGGCGTCCGTTCGCTGCCGCTGGAGCGGGTCAATGCCGCGCGTTCGCTGGGGGCAAACCGGCTGCAGCTTTTCCTGAATGTCGTCCTGCCTTCGGCCCTGCCGGAAATCCTGACCGGCATACGGATCGCCTTCGGCATCGGCTGGGGAACGCTGGTGGCTGCGGAACTCATCGCTTCGACACGCGGCATCGGCTTCATGATCATGTCGGCATCGCAGTTCCTTGCCACGGATGTCGTCTTCGTCGGCATCGGCATCATTGCGGTCTGCGCCTTCGCATTTTCCGCCGCCATTCGGATCCTCGAGGCGGTCCTCGTTCCGTGGAAGGGCAAGCTTTAGTCGCAACGGCCGGAAGCCGAGATCGCTGACGGCTTTCCTCTCCATCAAGTCCCTCGTTGGGTTCAGAAGACTGACAGGCACAGCATGAGCAGCAATTGCGAATTTCTTTGGTACATCCCCAATGACGTCAAACCAGGCCATCGCGGCGATTCCGCCGTCGAGAATCATAACAGCCTGGAGACCCTGACCAGCCATGCCAAAACCCTGGAAGATCACGGCTGGAAGGGCGCATTGATCGGTACCGGCTGGGGCCGCCCCGACACCTTCACCGTCGCGGCCGCACTTACCGCACGCACCACGACCTTCGAACCGCTCATCGCAATCCGCCCCGGCTACTGGCGGCCGGCGCACTTCGCCTCCGCCGCCGCCACGTTGGATCAGCTGAGCGGCGGCCGGGTGCGCGTCAACATCGTTTCCGGCAAGGACAATCTTGCCGCCTATGGCGACAGCGAGGGCGATCAAGCCCACCGCTATGGCCGCACCAAGGAATTCATGCGGCTCACCCGCAGGCTCTGGACCGAAGAGAACGTCACCTATGAAGGCGAACATTTTCGCGTCAGCGAATCCACGACTGCGCCCCGCATCGAGCCTCGCGGCAAACGCCTGCATCCCAAACTCTATTTCGGCGGCGCTTCGGATGCGGCAGAGCGTGTCTCAGCAACGGAGGCCGATGTGCAGCTTTTCTGGGGCGAGCCGCTCGCCGACATCGCTGAGCGGATCAGCCGGCTCAGGACACTCAGCCGAGATCTTGATCGCGATCTGCCGCCGCTGGAATTCGGGCTGCGCATAACGACGCTTGTGCGCGACACGACGGAGCAGGCCTGGATCGATGCCGAGGCGAAAGTCGCCGAGATGGCTGAGAATAAGGGCGTCGGCTGGAACGATCACCGGCAATCGATCGCGGTGGGCCAGAAACGGCTATTCGATCTCGCCGCGCGTGGCGACGTGCTTGATGACAATCTCTATACCGCGCCCGGCAAGTTCGGCGGTGGCGGCGCCGGCACCACATGGCTGGTCGGCTCGGCAGAGGATGTCGCCCGCTCCCTGCGCAAATACCGCGATCTCGGCATCACGCACTTCGTCCTCTCGGACACGCCCTATCTGCCGGAGATCAAACGGCAGGGCGAGCAGCTGCTGCCGCTTTTACGCGGCTGAAGTCTCTCAGACGCCATATCAGCTTAGGCAGGACTATTTCGATTCCACAGACGGCCGAAATCGGCCATCGGGGTTTCATAACGTCGCTGAATTATTTATAGTCGAGGCTAAACATCATTACACGGTTCTTAATCATGGGGAGATGAGCCGCCTTGACGAAATTGCCTGCCGCCGCGGAAAGCCGTCTGTCGTCGACCGAGATCGAGACGCACGCCGAGGCCTTTCAGAAAAGCCGCGAAGATCGACGCACGGAATTGATGGAAGACTATGTCGAGCTCATCGCCGATCTGATAGAACATGCCGGCGAGGCACGCCAGACCGATATTGCACAGAGGCTGGGAGTAACGCAGCCGACAGTTGCCAAGATGCTCAAGCGGCTAGCCGAGGAAAACCTCATCACACAGCGCCCCTATCGCGGCGTCTTTCTGACCGAAGAAGGCCAGCGCCTGGCCGCGGCAACCCGACGACGTCACGAGATCGTGGAGGCGGTCCTCTGCCGTCTCGGCGTCGATCCCGATACGGCAAGAAATGACGCCGAAGGAATTGAACATCACGTCAGCCAAAGGACACTCGAAGCCTTCGAGCGCTTCTTGAGGACGTGACTGCTTGCAGCTGACAAAAACCGATTGCAATCAAGCCAGAGCCTCTTCTGGGCATATTTTCAACAAGAATGAGTTGAAAAGAAATCGATGCGCAGCGTCCGGCTTGACCCGCTACTTGATGTCAATGCAAGCTTTACGAATGCTTGCTAACCAGAACTTAGCGAACTGCTGGCCTTTGTATTACGAATACCGATTTTTATTGCCGGCGCAGGGAATCATGATGAACGCCCAGGACTTCAGCAGCACCATTTTCGATCTTGCCCCCGTCGCCATGTGGCTGGAGGACTTCAGCGGCGTCAAGGAGCAGTTCGAATTCTGGCGCGCTGAAGGCGTGACGGACCTGCGTTCCTATCTGCTTGCCGATTTACAGCGCGTTGCGACCTGCTCGCAGAAGATCAGGCTTCTTGCCGTCAACGCCAGGACGCTTGAGCTTTTCGAGGCGCCGTCCTTCGAAACGCTTGTCGGAAATCTCTCGCAGGTGTTCCGGGACGAGATGCTGCAAAGCCATGTAAACGAACTTGTGGCGCTCTGGGAAGGCAAGACCGAATTTTCCGGCACCGCGGTCAACTACTCGCTCGGCGGCAAAAGGCTCGACATCCAGCTGCGCGGCATCATCCTGCCCGGTCACGAGAGCTCCTGGAGCCGATTGTTGCTGACCACGGAAGACGTGACCGCTCGTGAGGAGGCAAGACGGCAGGAAGAGCGGCAGCGCCGCTATGCGGAAGGCATGTTCGAACATTCGCCCGTTTCCCTCTGGGTCGAGGATTTCAGCCGCGTAAAAATCCTGCTCGATAAAATCCGCGACCGCGGCATCGTCGACTTTCAGGTCTTTCTCGATGTGCATCCGGAATTCGTCCAGCAATGCATGAGCGAAATCAGCGTCCTTGACGTCAATCAGGCAACGCTCGATCTCTTCTGTGCGCCGGATCGCCAGACCTTGCTCCACCGGATCGGTGAAGTGTTCCGCGGCGATATGGAGAAGCATTTTCGCGGGCAATTGATGGAATTGTGGAACGGACGCCTCTTCCATCAGCGCGAGGTGCTGAACTACGCTCTCGATGGATCGGAGCGCCATGTCCTCCTGCAATTTTCCGTATTTCCCGGTTACGAGAACGACTGGTCGCTCGTGCAGGTGGCACTGACGGATATTACCGCCCGCAAGAAAGCGGAAGCCTATCTCGAATATCTCGGCAAGCACGATGTACTCACCCGGCTTTTCAACCGCGCTTTCTATATGGAAGAGCTCAACAGGCTGGAGCGCAAATCGCTTCGGCCTGTCTCCGCCATCATCATCGACCTCGATGGCCTCAAGGAAGCCAATGACGAAAGCGGCCACGACGCCGGCGACGCGCTGTTGCGCCGCATGGGCGAGGTGCTTAACAGCGTCGTCTCGCTGCCAAATCACGCGGCGCGCATCGGCGGCGACGAATTTGCCGTTCTCCTGCCGGGTGCCGACGAAATCACTGCCGCCGCAATGGTCGAGACGATCAACGAGTTGCTGAAGATCAACAACCAGTTCTACTCCAGCGCGCCGCTCAACGTCTCCGTCGGCGTTGCAACGAGCCAACCCGGCGAGACCATGGAAGCCATGATCAAGCGCGCGGATATCGGCATGTACGAGCAGAAGAAGGCTCATTACGCCGCGGCGGCTACCACACGCGCCCGTCGCGCAAAGAATGGCGCCTGAGGCCCTGCGCTCAGCTAGAGCCCTATAATCCATTGAAACAATTCGTTTTCACAGGCCCGATCACCGGGAACAAAGATCGCGACTTCTCATTTGGCTCGCGGGGAAAGATGGAGTTTTGACATGGACGATCAAGCCGCCAACATCGTCGTCGCAACCCGGACCGCGCTCGACCAGGCCTCAGCACTCGCGGTCCAATACGGTTTCTCGCTTCTTGGCGCGATCATTCTTCTGATCGGTGGCTGGCTTCTTGCGGGTGTTATCAGCCGCTCGGCCTATCGCGTCATCTCACGCATTCGCGGCATAGACGAAACGCTGGCGAGCTTCTTTCAGAATGTGCTGCACTATAGCTTGCTCATCCTTGTCTTCATCACCGTACTTGGCCAGTTCGGCGTGCAGACCGCCTCCATCATCGCCGCTCTCGGCGCCGCGGGTCTCGCGATCGGCCTCGCGCTGCAGGGCACGCTTCAAAACATCGCCGCCGGCATCATGCTGCTGATTCTGCGGCCGTTCCGGGTTGGCGAATATATCGAGACGACGAACGTCAAAGGCTATATCAAGGAGATCGGGCTCTTCGCGACGGAGATGAGGACGGCCGACGGTCTCTACCTCATGGCGCCGAACTCGACGCTCTGGAACACGCCCATCCTCAACCACAGCCGCGAGCCGGACCGCCGCCAGCAATTGTCCGTTGCAATGGGTGAGAAAATCGACATCGATCTTGCCCGCAAGACAATCCTCGACATCCTGAAAGCGGATCAGCGCATCAAGGCCGCGCCTGCACCGAAGGTCTACCTCGATGATCTGTCGGCCGATCAAGCCGTGCTCGACATAGAATATTGGACAGTCACATCGTCCTGGTCGGATGTCCGGCATGACGTGGTGTCCAAGCTGAAGGCTCGCCTTGCCGAACCGGACATCACAATCAAAACGACGGCAGGCGTGGGTGGATCCGACGAATGATCTCGACGAAAGCCAAGCCTGCCGCCGGCAGGGAGCTGAGCAAGCGGCAGGCTTTGCGAGGCACGACACCTCAAGCAAGATCGATTTCTTGCGAGGTCTAAACTTCCGCTAGCGGCATTTGTTCCGCATCATCCGAACTCTGCGATTACCCTACCATTTGATGCGGTAGTCCAGACGGACATTGCCAGCTGGCGTCAAAGTCTGCGGATCAGCAAAAGACGCTGAGAAATTCAGGTTCGGTGCCAAGGGTTGCCGAAATGAGACCGTGCTGGAAAAGGCACTGCCGACGTCCTTCAGGTTGCCGATCGCGGAGATCGAAGTTCCTGTCCAGGGAACGGCAACGGTAACGGCCTGCGTCGCGACAATGGAGTTTGCCGCGCTCCGCGTGCCCGCGTAGTTGACGTTCAGCGACCTCGAAGTGCTCATGTCCAGGTTTTCCGACACCGTCCAGCTCCGCGAGCGTTCGAGGCAAAGCGTTCCCGTGCTGTTAAGCGCATCGACCCTCAATGACACCTCGCGGCGCCATGCGGTGGAAAAGCGCTTGTGATCGTCGATTGCCGTGCCCCAGAGGGTCGCCAAGCTGCTGCTTCGCAAGATCGCGCCGGTGGCCGCGCTACCAAGTCCGAGATCCATGCCGGCGCTGACATCCCAGGCCATCGGCAGCCGGAAACCGAGAGTGGTCTTGTATGTTCTGGGAGCGACCTTGACCGGCGACCAGATCATCAGATCGCTGGCTTTGGTGACCTGCGGCAAGCTGACACTCGCAAGAAGACCAAGAACGCCGCGGAGGACGCGTTTTGACTTGAAGCCCATGTTAAAGCCCGCATTCTCTATGCCCCGACCTGACGATATTCAGGCGTACCAAGGCAACAGCCAGATGCGGAACAACCGCATTCCGGCTTCAGATTGATTTTTTCGGTTAAGCGCCGGCAAAATTGCGGCACATCGGAGCCAAGGATGACGGCATCCGGTTGAAGGGAACAACGCTGCTTCCAGTCAAGCAGCACCCTTCGCTTAAAAGAATCCCATCCGGGGCCACGCTTGTAAACCCCTTGTTCTCAAGTTTTTTGCTGCGTTGCACACATGTCGCACCTGCGACACCATCTCATGAAAGCGACAGTGCCGTGAGTGGCCTGAAAAACCAGCCTTGCGGGGACAAATATGTCGCCATCAAAGGGATGGTCACATTCGCGCGAGCCGCGAGGTGCAAAGCATCGAAGCGGTGGCTCACTCCGCCCGGAGGCCAGCCTTCTTCAGAATCGGAAGCACTCGATCGCAGAAATAGGGCAGTTCCTGCGTATAATTGACGAAGGACAAGGCGATGCCGGCATAGCCTTGCTCGGCAATGGCGATCATCTCTTCGGCGATGCGTTGCGGCGTGCCAATCAGCGGATAGCTGCCCGCTCCACCGGCAAAGCGCTGGCGATAGTGGTCATAGGCCTCGCGATCATGGGATTGCGAGAACTCCTTCTTGCCGGCCATGTGCTGATCGACGGCAGCGTGATCGGCCATGGTCACGGCATAACGCGTATAGTAGTCCTCCGCCTCCGCTTGCGTCTCGCGGCAGACGACGTGACAAACCGTATAAACGCCGACCTGCCTGCCCGTGCCTTCCGCCCGTGCAGCGATGTCGGTCACATGCTTTCCGGCTTCATCAATCTCGGTAAAGGTGGTGAAGAGATAGTCGCAATGCGCGGCGGCAAAGTCTCGGCCGGGGCCGCCGAAAGCCGCATTCATTGTCACCGGCCGCGGCGCCTGCAGACTTGCGGGGCGGCTGACGGCTTCTTTCAGATTATAGTAGCTGCCCACATAGTCGATCGGCTCATCGGAGGCGTAGAGCCTCTCGACGATTTCGAGCCATTCGGCGGCCTGATCGTAGCCCTTTTCGACGAGCGGCACGCCGAACATGCCGAATTCCTTCGGGTTCCAACCACAGACAATGTTCAGCCCCGCTCGCCCCTGGCTGATATGATCGACAGTCGCAAGCGACTTGGCAGCATAAAGGGGATGGACGAGCGGCACGTGCACCGTCATGAAGAGACCGATCTGCTCGGTCGCGGCCGAAAGAGCCGCCGCCCAGGTGAAGGTCTCGAACGACCATTCGCGCACGCGGTTCTTGCCGCCGAAGCCGCGCCAGCGGGCAATCGGCAGAAAGAATTCGAGCCCCGCCCGGTCGGCGATTTGTGCTGCAGTCAGATTATCCTGCCAGCCTGCCGTCCAGCGCTCCGGTACATCGGTAATGGCAAGGCCGCCATCTGCATTGGTCGAGAAAACACCGAGCTTCAGCCGGTTCGGCCCCTTCAGCGGATGCATCTTCATGGCGGCTTCCTCCTCCCCCGAGTTCACCTCGCGTCCATCCTGCAAGATCCGCAGCGACCCGATAGGAATGTGTTAGCGTTGCCATAAAGAATTTCAAGCTTAAAATTTTACGATCAGCGGATAACGATCAACTCAGTGAAACAAGGCTCTTTCGTCTTGCCTGTTGCGACGCCATACGCTTGTCACCGGCGAAAAACGGCCCACCATGCCGGCCCAATTCGCTAAGCGTCAGGTCGCACAGTGCCTCAACATCTCCCGCTGAGGCCCGACCGAAAGCATCGTCGAAGCCATCGGCCAAGTCCCGATCCACCTCATGAAGCAGGCGGGGAATCCATTTGCCCCTGCCTGACCATCTTCCTCGTCCCAGTAGCATAAGGTCGGCCAAAGGCTGGTAGAGTTGCGCGGCAATCGCTTGTATCTCCGGAGCCGTCGGCTCACCATGAAGGTCATCGAGAAGATCGGTGATCTGATATTTCAGAGCATTCAGCTTCTCACCTTCCAGCTCGGGTGGGCTGGCGTGGAGAATGCTGGCAGCATAGTCCCTCCAGATCTGCCCCTTGTCGGGATTTGGCCCGAGGATCTGGCCTGTCGCAACCATATGAATGATAACGGGATAGCCGCGCGCAACATCGCTCTCAAAGAACCAGCTGAGCGTCTCCGGGTCGTGAACAAACACTTCGAATGGAAACTCGCCCTCGATAAAGGTTTCGCGCCAGGCGGTTTCGAGCCGATCGAAGACCACAACCAGATCGATGTCAGAGCCCTTTCTTCCCTCGCCTCGTATGATTGACCCTGAGGCAAAGGCAAAGGAATAGCCCGGAAAACGGTTTGCGAGAACCGGGCGTGTCGCCTGCATCGCCGTTTCGAATATGCTCATTTCGCTCTCCAAACATCAATTCTATTGCAGGTCCGATATGCCCGCCAGGGTCCGAGCAGGCAGGCATCGGCTCCGTGAGCTGAACGGCACTTCGCCGCCGCCATAATTGGCCGACAGCTGGCCGCAATGCTACGAGGCCAAGGGCAACTCGAAGCTTCGCTTCAGCGTTTCCATCGGCACATCGGTCTTGACGTTCAATACGCTCGGGATGCGAGTCAAGTGGTCGGCCTGAAACCGCCAATAGCTGTGCAGATCAGTTGTGACGATGCGCAGGACGGCATCGCACTCGCCGGTAGTCAGATAACATTCCATCACTTCGGGAAACCGCCTGACAGCCTCCGCAAATTGCATGGTGACCTGCGCATCCTGCGTCTTGAACCAGACGCGGGCGAACACGGTAAGGCCCGCACCCACCTTTGCCGGGTCCAGTACGGCAACATAGCGATCGATGATGCCGGCATCCTCCAGCAATCGCACGCGGCGAAGACAGGGTGATGGCGAAAGCCCCACTTCCTTCGCAAGATCGACATTGGAAATGCGTCCATCCCGTTGCAACACCTTGAGAATACGCCGGTCTATCTCGTCCAGAGTCGATGACACTATATAGCTCCCATGAACAACAAAGTGGCATAATATGCCAAATTCTCTCGTATTCTTGAACTCTTTGCAAACTCATTGCGCACAGATTGGCCTATCGTTTCATGGATTAACATGGAGACGAAAGCTGATGTCGAAAAAGCTCAAGAAAATCGTGCTGGCCTATTCGGGAGGACTGGACACATCCATCATCCTGAAATGGCTGCAGCAAACCTACGACTGTGAAGTCGTGACCTTTACCGCCGACCTTGGCCAGGGCGAAGAGCTTGGGCCTGCTCGCCGAAAGGCCGAGCAATTGGGCGTGACAGATATCAGGATCGAGGATGTCCGCGAGGAATTCGTTCGGGATTTCGTCTTCCCGATGTTCCGGGCAAACGCGCTCTATGAGGGGCAATATCTCCTCGGCTCCTCCATCGCCCGCCCGCTGATCACCAAGCATCTCATCAATATCGCACGCGAGGTGGGTGCCGATGCCATTGCCCACGGCTCCACAGGCAAGGGCAATGACCAGGTGCGTTTCGAACTGGCGGCCAATGCGCTCGATCCATCGATCAAGATCATTGCGCCATGGCGCGAGTGGGCCATCCAATCGCGCACCCAGCTGATCGAATACGCCGAAGCGCACCAAATTCCAGTGCCGAAGGATAAGCGTGGCGAGGCTCCCTTTTCGACCGACGCAAATCTCCTGCACACGTCTACCGAGGGCAAAGTCCTCGAAGACCCGGCCGAGATCGCGCCATCCTATATCTATCAGCGCACCGTCGATCCTCTGGAGGCACCCGATGAGCCGGAAATCGTCGTCATCGGCTTTGAAAAGGGCGATGCCGTTTCCTTGAATGGCGAAGCAATGGCAGCAGCAGCGCTCCTGACGAAGCTCAACCAAGCGGGCGGCAGGCATGGGATCGGCAGGATCGATCTCGTCGAGAACCGTTTCGTCGGGATGAAATCGCGCGGCGTTTACGAAACTCCTGGCGGCACGATCCTGCTTGCCGCCCATCGGGGGATCGAATCCATCACGCTCGATCGCGCCGCTGCACATTTGAAGGACGAGATCATGCCTCGCTATGCTGCGCTGATCTACAACGGATTTTGGTATTCGCCCGAGCGGGAAATGCTGCAGGCATTGATAGACCGGAGCCAAATCCATGTCAGCGGCGAAGTGACGCTCAGGCTCTACAAGGGCTCAGCCAGTATGATCGCCCGCACCTCGCCCGCTTCGCTCTACTCGACCGACCTCGTCACCTTCGAGGAGAGTTCCGGAGCATACGACCACCGCGATGCCGAGGGCTTCATCAAACTCAATGGCTTGCGCCTGAAAAGCTGGGCAACGCGAAACGCTAGAATAGCCGCACCGTAAGAGTGGTCGTGAACTTGGATAGCCGTGCGATATGATTCATGCTTGCCGACACCTTGCGTCCATTGTTTTCAAACCTGCTATTGCCGGCCGCTATTGACCTCAGGTGCGCTTGAGGTTGCAGAGTGGCCGGGAACAAGGAGGGCGTTCCGCAATGAAGATATTGAAGGACGAAGATTTACGCCCAGCCGCAATCATGCGGGGAGCGATCGATGCCTTGGAAATCGCCTTTCGGGCAAAGGCGGCGGGAGAGACGGTGTCCCCACCCCGGCATCATGTCTCCTTTCCAAAGCGTGGAGATATCGTGTTTACCGTCGGCGGCATCGATGGTGAGCGGCCGCTTGCCGGCTTTCGTGCCTATGAGACCTTTGATGGCGGGCAGCATTCACAAGTCGTCGCTGTCTGGCGTGCCGACACTGCTGAACTGCAGGGCGTCATCCTGGGCGAGCGGCTTGGCCAGATAAGGACCGCGGCAATCGGCGGCGTGGCCATCCGTTACCTCAGCGCTCCAACCGCCAGAACGCTCGGCATCATAGGCAGTGGTGCGCAGGCGCGAACCCAGCTGGTCGCCGCGGCCGCCGTTCGCGACATAAGCTCGGTCCGCGTCTTCAGCCGAAGCCCAAGAAACTGCGCCGCATTCGCTGAGGAGATGCAATTAGAACTCGGCATTGCGGTTGAACCGGTCACAAGTGCCGCAAAAGCCGTGGCCGATGCCGATATTGTTTTATGCGCCACAAGCAGCGACATACCGGTGATCGATGCTTCTGATTTAAAAGCCGGCGCCCATATCAATACAATCGGTCCGAAGACGCTCAAGGGGCATGAACTCGGCCTGGGTGTCGCGGACATCGCTGGCGTCATCGCCACGGATTCTCCGGAGCAAACGCGCGCCTATGCGTCGCCATTTTTCCTTTCCGGGACTATGCACGAGAAGCGAATGATCGATCTTGCGACAATAGTCGCCGGCCATACGGCCGGTCGAACATCGCTTCTCGACACGACACTCTTCTGTTCGGTGGGCCTCGCGGGTACGGAAGTCATCGTCGCTTCGGCCATATTCGACGCGATCTAACGTCGGGTCGGAGATCGCACCGGTTGCGCCTAACGACATTACCTTTCATGCGCAAGGCGCTCCGGGTTCATCGCTTGTGGTCGCGGCGCGACCTCGCTCAGCAGCCAATCCTGAAACAATATCGCCGTCTCATTCGTCTGCTTCTTTTCCGGCATAACGACGTAATAGCTGTTCTCGGTCGGCATCGGCAGATTAAACAGCGGCAGAAGCGTGCCGGCCTTGAGCTCATCCTCGATCAGATACGTCGGCAGAAGCGCCACGCCGAGCCCGGCGATGGCGGCGGCGATGATCATGGAAAACTGGTCGAAGCGCGCGCCGGGATAGGCGTTCTCGGTCGGCAGCTCCTGAAGATCGAACCATTGCGCCCAGAGCTTCGGACGCGTCGTCAGATGCAGGAGCGGCGCTCCCGACAGCTCGTCCGGCGCGGCAAGACCCAGCCGTGCGGCAAGCTCCCGGCTGGCTACAGGCAAGACGGTCTCGTTGCAAAGAAAGGTCGCAACAGCGCCCGCCCAAGCCGGCAGGCCGTAGTGGATGGCGAGATCGAAATTATCCTCCTCAAAATTGAAGGGCCTGGAGCGCGATTCCACCGTGATGGCGACATCGCGATGTTCGTCGAGAAACCGGCCGAGGCGCGGCACCAGCCAACGCGTACCGAAAGTCGGCAAGGTCGCGACCTTCAGCGATAATTTCATCTGGCCGGCGGCAACAGCGCCGATCATCAGCCGCTCGGAGCGCAGAAGCAGGTCCTTCACCTCCGGCAACAGCCGAAGTCCGGCCTCGGACAGCACGACGCGCTGCCGAACACGCTCGAACAATTTCAGGCCCGTCTGCTGCTCGAGATCGCTGATCTGGCGGCTGACGGCGCTTTGGGTCAGATTGAGTTCTTCGGCGGCGCGCGAAAAATTCTGATGGCGCGCGGCGCATTCGAATGCCTGCAGGTTAACGATGTCAGGGATGAGACGGCGGCGCATGGTCATTCCATTTTCGCATCAAGTTAGAATTTTCTCTCACAAGACCGGTAGTCGAACAAGAGATATTCTGCCAGATAGGAATGACATAGTCTTTCAGGAAGAGATCCCACATGAAGCCTGATCACGTCTCGACCAGCGATATTCGCAGCGCTTTTTCCGCCGCCATGTCGGCGATGTATCGCGAAGAAGTGCCCGCCTATGGCACGCTCATGGAACTGGTCGCCCGCGTCAACGACGAAACGCTGACAGCACAGCCCAAGCTGAGAGAGCGGCTGGAAGCGACCGATTATCTCGATCGCATCTCCGAGGAGCGGCATGGCGCCATCCGGCTCGGCACGGCGGCGGAACTTGCGATGATGGCCCGCGTCTTCGCCGTCATGGGCATGTACCCGGTCGGCTATTACGACCTCTCGACCGCCGGCGTACCGGTTCATTCGACCGCATTCCGACCGACCGGCGATGCGGAGCTGAAGCGCAATCCCTTCCGCGTTTTCACCTCGCTGCTGCGGCTTGATCTCATCGCCGACGAAGACCTTCGCAAGGCCGCCGCAGACATTCTCGCGAAGCGCCAGATTTTCACCGATCGCGCCGTTGCACTCACCGAAAAGGCCGAGCGCGAAGGTGGCCTGAACAAGGACGACGCCCAGCGCTTCGTCGGCGAGGTTTTGGAAACCTTCCGCTGGCATGACGAGGCCAATGTCGATGCCGACATGTACCATCGCCTGCACGATGCCCATCGCCTGATTGCCGATGTCGTGTCCTTCAAGGGGCCGCACATCAATCATCTGACGCCGCGCACGCTGGATATTGATCGCGTCCAGGCGCTGATGCCGGAGTACGACATCGCGCCAAAAGCAGTGGTCGAGGGGCCGCCCACGCGCAACTGCCCGATCCTGCTACGCCAGACCTCGTTCAAGGCGCTCGAAGAACCCGTTTCCTTCCGTAGTGCCGATGGCATCTGGGAAGCCGGCTCGCACACCGCGCGCTTCGGCGAGATCGAACAGCGCGGCATTGCGCTGACGCCGAAGGGTCGCGCGCTTTATGACAAGCTGCTCGATCAGTCGCGCAAGATCGTACGCCCGGCAGCCGACGGATCGAACGCGCGCGACTATGAGGCGGCACTTGCCCAGAGCTTTGCCGAATTCCCGGATGACTGGGCGGCAATCCGCGCCGAAGGGCTCGGCTATTTCACCTATTCGCTGACGGCCAAGGGCAAGACTGCCGCGATGAGCCATAGGGACATCGACACGCTGATCGACCAGGGCCTCGTCCAGTTCGATCCGATCGTCTACGAGGATTTCCTCCCCGTCAGCGCCGCCGGCATCTTCCAGTCCAATCTCGGCGATGGTGCGCAGCAGGACTTCGTCGCCAGTCCGAACCAGCAGCGCTTCGAAGCCGATCTCGGCATGAAGGTGCTGAACGAATTCGACCATTACGCCGGCATCGAACAGGCATCGATCGATGCCTGCCTGCACGCCCTTTCCAAGCAAGACGCCGCCGAGTGAGACCGAGCCCCCAATCGCCGCTCACCCCCGGATCAAAGATAATTGGAGTTTCTAAAGATGAACATCGCTGCAAAAACCTCTTCCGTTGCTGCGGAAGCTGCCGCCATCCTCGAAAAGCTCGGCGTCGACAAGGCGCTCTATGCTGAAGGCGACATGCCCTCCTACTCCCCGGTCACCGGCGAGAAGATCGGCAGCCTCAAGACCGTTTCTGCCGAAGAAGCAGCAAGCAAGATCGAAAAGGCGCATGCAGCATTCCGCGCCTGGCGCCTCGTGCCGGCCCCGAAGCGCGGCGAACTGGTGCGCCTGCTCGGAGAAGAGCTACGCGCCGCCAAGGACGATCTCGGCCGCCTGGTTTCCATCGAAGCCGGCAAGATCCGCTCCGAAGGACTCGGCGAAGTGCAGGAAATGATCGACATCTGCGATTTCGCCGTCGGTCTTTCCCGTCAGCTCTACGGCCTGACGATCGCCACCGAACGCCCGGGCCATCGCATGATGGAAACCTGGCATCCACTCGGCGTCGTCGGCATCATCTCCGCCTTCAACTTCCCGGTTGCGGTCTGGTCGTGGAATGCGGCGCTGGCGCTGATCTGCGGAGACGCCGTCGTCTGGAAGCCCTCGGAAAAGACGCCGCTGACCGCGCTTGCCTCGCAGGCTATCCTTGATCGTGCGCTTGCCCGCTTCGGCGATGCGCCGGAAGGTCTTTCGCAGGTACTGATCGGCGATCGCGCTATCGGCGAAATCCTGGTCGACCATCCGCAGGTGCCGCTCGTTTCGGCAACCGGCTCGACACGCATGGGGCGTGAAGTCGGGCCGAGGCTTGCCAAGCGCTTTGCCCGCGCCATCCTCGAACTCGGCGGCAACAATGCCGGCATCGTCTGCCCGTCGGCCGATCTCGACATGGCATTGCGCGCCATCGCTTTTGGCGCCATGGGCACGGCCGGCCAGCGCTGCACGACGCTGCGCCGTCTCTTCGTCCACGCAAGCGTCTACGATCAGCTCGTGCCGCGGCTGAAGAAAGCCTATCAGAGTGTCTCGGTCGGCGATCCCCTGCATTCCTCCGCGCTCGTCGGCCCGTTGATCGACAAGGCCGCGTTCGACAACATGCAGAAGGCGATTGCCGAGGCCAAGGCCCATGGCGGCTCCATCACCGGCGGCGAGCGCATCGATGTCGGCCATGCCGACGGCTATTACGCGAAGCCGGCGCTTGTGGAAATGCCGAAGCAGGCAGGCCCGGTGATGGAAGAAACCTTCGCGCCGATCCTCTATGTCATGCCCTATGACGATTTCGACGTCGTCATCGACGAGCACAATGCCGTGGCCGCCGGCCTCTCGTCCTCGATCTTCACGCGCGACATGCAGGAATCCGAGCGTTTCCTCGCAGCCGATGGCTCCGATTGCGGCATCGCCAACGTCAATATCGGCACCTCGGGCGCTGAAATCGGCGGCGCATTCGGCGGCGAGAAGGAAACGGGCGGCGGCCGCGAATCCGGTTCGGATGCCTGGAAGGCCTATATGCGCCGGGCGACGAACACGGTGAACTACTCCAAGGCCCTGCCGCTTGCGCAGGGTGTCTCCTTCGACATCGAGTAAGCTCCATGACGATCGCCACGAAAATCGAAGAAGCGGGCTTCAAGCCCGCTTCGCGGATCACCTCCATCGGCGTTTCCACCATTCTTCAGATCGGCGCGCGCGCCAGCGCGATGAAGCGGGAAGGCCTGCCCGTTATCATTCTTGGTGCGGGCGAACCGGATTTCGATACACCCGACAACGTGAAGGAAGCGGCTAAGGCCGCCATCGATCGCGGTGAAACGAAGTACACCGCTCTCGACGGCACGCCGGAGCTGAAGAAGGCGATTGCCGGAAAGTTCCAGCGCGAGAATGGCATCGACTACGCGCTCGACGAAATCACCGTGGCGACGGGTGCCAAGCAGATCCTGTTCAACGCCTTCATGGCCTCGATCAATCCGGGCGACGAAGTCATCATCCCGACGCCCTATTGGACCTCCTATTCCGATATCGTCGAAATCTGCGGCGGCGTGCCTGTTCTGATCTCCTGCGATGCCAAGGCCGGTTTTCGCCTCAGGGCGGATCAGCTCGAGAAGGCCATTACCCCGAAGACGCGCTGGCTGTTGCTCAATTCACCGTCGAACCCATCGGGTGCCGCCTATTCCAAGGCCGATTATCTGCCGCTGATCGATGTGCTGTTGCGCCATCCGCATGTCTGGCTGATGGTCGACGACATGTATGAGCATATCGTCTATGAGGGCTTTCAGTTCACCACGCCCGTCGCGATCGAGCCGAGCCTCAAAAGCCGGACGCTGACGGTCAACGGCGTTTCCAAGGCCTATGCCATGACCGGCTGGCGCATCGGCTATGCCGGCGGCCCCAAGGCTCTCATCAAGGCGATGGCCGTTATCCAGAGCCAGGCGACCTCCTGTCCCTCCTCGGTCAGCCAGGCCGCGGCCGTTGCTGCGCTCAACGGCCCGCAGGATTTTCTTGAGGGTCGCAAGGCAAGCTTCCAACGTCGGCGCGATCTGGTGGTTGGTCGGCTTAACGCCATTGAAGGCCTGGATTGCCTGGTGCCGGAAGGTGCCTTCTACACATTCTCGGGCTGTGCAGGCATACTCGGAACGAGGACACCATCCGGAAAGATGATCGAAACGGATGCGGATTTCTGCGCCTATCTGCTCGATGAGGCCCATGTAGCCGTCGTGCCCGGCTCGGCATTCGGATTGTCGCCCTATTTCCGTATTTCCTACGCGACGTCGGAAGCTGATCTCATCGAAGCCCTTGATCGTATCGAGCGCGCCTGCGCGGCGCTCCGACGCCAGAACAGTGGCGGCAGACGCGCAAGACGGCTGCCCATACGGAATTGCGTGAAAACAAAGAGATAGAGCATTTCCATAATTCCGTTTAAAAGCGGGAATGCTTCAATCACCGCGTAAGACGCCGGAAGTCTTCATATCATGATACCACGCCTCGTTTCGGCGAAAGACAGTTCGCAACATCAGATCGGCGCCTTCGAGCGCCGACTGGGCGCACTAGGCTTTCAAGGAGATGTTGAGACGGATGACGGCGCGCGGACGGTCGCCTCGACCGACAATTCCATCTATCAGGTCAAGCCAACGGCAATCCTATATCCACGCGGCGTCGAAGATCTGAAACTCGTCGCCAAAGCCATATCCGAGCCCGCCTTTTCCGATCTCGTCATCGCACCGCGCGGCGGCGGCACCGGAACGAACGGACAATCGTTGACCTCGGGCATTATCGTCGATTGCTCCAGGCATATGAACCGCATCCTGGAGATCGATCCGGTCCGAAAGACCGCCCGTGTCGAGGCCGGTGTCGTCAAGGATCAACTCAACAAGGCATTGAAGCCCTACGGCCTGTTCTTCGCCCCAGAGCTTTCCACCTCCAACCGCGCCACGATCGGCGGCATGATTTCCACCGATGCCTGCGGCCAGGGCTCGTGTCTCTACGGCAAGACCAGCAACCATGTTCTCGGCCTGCATGTGGTGCTCTCAGATGGCAGCGATTGGTGGTCGCGCCCGCTCGCCGAGACCGAGCTGAACGAGATCAAGGCGCGTGATGATCGGATCGGCGAAATTCACCGGGTGGTCGATGCGATCGCCAGGGACAAAAGCGAGCTGATAGCGGCGACCTTTCCGAAGCTTAACCGCTACATGACCGGCTATGATCTCGCCCATATCCGGCGAGAGGACGGCCGCTTCGATCTGAATGCGGTACTGTGCGGCTCGGAAGGCACGCTTGCTTTGATTGCCGAGGCCGAACTCAACGTACTGCCGATACCGGCGCAATCGGCCCTCATCAACATCCGCTATGATGATTTCAACACGGCGCTCGAGGATGCCCGGCGGCTGGTGGCGCTGAAGGTCGCCTCGGTCGAAACGGTCGATGAGAAAGTGCTGGGTCTCGCCAAGGGCGACATCGTCTGGAGCGGTATCGCCCACTTCTTTCCGGAGGATGCGTCCGGCTCGGCCAACGGCATCAATATCGTCGAGGTGCTGGCCGACGATCGCGATGAGCTGGGGCGCAAGCTCGCAGATGTCACCACCGCGCTTGATGACCGCTCTTCAGCACGCCACAAGGGTTATACAATCGCACGCGAAAAGGCCGAGATCGAAGCAATCTGGTCGATGCGCAAGCGCGCGGTCGGCCTGCTCGGCAATGTCGAAGGACCGGTGCGCCCGGTGCCCTTCGTGGAGGACACTGCCGTTCCGCCCGAGCATCTGGCTGCCTATATAAGGGAATTCCGCGCCCTTCTTGATGCCGAAGGGCTGGATTACGGCATGTTCGGCCATGTCGATGCCGGGGTGCTGCATGTTCGCCCGGCGCTTGATCTTACCCGCGCCGACCACCAGCCGCTTGTCCGCAAGATCAGCGACGGCGTCGTTAGCCTCACCCGCAAATATGGCGGTGTGCTCTGGGGCGAACATGGCAAGGGCGTTCGCTCGGAATATGTCCCTGAGTATTTTGGCGAGCTTTATCCCAGCCTGCAGGACATCAAGCGCGCATTCGACCCCAGCGATCGCCTCAATCCCGGCAAGATCGCATCCGGCTCCTCCCGCCCGTTGCTGAAGATCGACGAAGTATCACTGCGCGGTGACTTTGATCGCATTATCGGCAACGATATCCGCGCCGCCTTCGATAATGCCGCCTATTGTAACGGCAACGGGGCCTGTTTCGATTTCGATACCACGAGCCCAATGTGCCCCTCCTTCAAGGCGACGGGCGATCGGCGCTATTCGCCGAAGGGTCGCGCGGCAATGATGCGCGAATGGCTGCGCCTGCTTGCCGAGCGTAAGGTCGATCCGCGGCGAGAGGCGGACATGCTGCGCCGAGCCAACCCTATCGGCAACCTCCTGCGGCGGACAGTTAACTCGCTCAATCCAGCCAATCGGAACGATTTCTCTCATGAAGTGCGGACGGCAATGGATACCTGCCTCGCCTGCAAGGCTTGTGCCGGCCAATGTCCCGTCAAGGTCAGCGTCCCGGCTTTCCGCTCGAAATTCCTGGAGCTCTATTACGGCCGATACCTCAGGCCCTTCAAGGACCCAATCGTTGCTGCCATCGAGACGACCCTTCCGCTAATGGCGCGTTTCAAACTAGGCTACAATGTGCTGACCGGATCGACCGCCGGCCAGGGCTTGATGCGGCTTGCCGGTCTCTCCGCGCTTCCCGTCATGCCTGCGATGTCGCTGGAAAGGGAAGCCGCTCGTCTCAACGTGCAGGTTGCTACTCCGGAACGGTTGGGAAAGCTCTCCGCAGAGGAGCGAGCCCAAGCGATCGTCATTGTAGCCGATATCTTCTCCACCTATTTCGATCCAGCCGTCGTCATCGCCGCGCTCAAGCTTGCCCTGAAGATGGGCTTCCAACCGTTGCTCGCTATGTCGCAGAACAACGGCAAGGCCCTGCATGTGCATGGCTATCTCGGCCGCTTCGAGAAGGCGGCAGCGAAATCGCGTGATTATCTCGATCGTATTTCGCAAATGGGCATTCCGCTTGTCGGCATCGATCCGTCAATGACGCTGACCTATCGCAGCGAATATGCCGCCCTGCGCTCTGCGCGATTGCAGGCGCCCGTGCTGCTGCTTCAGGAATGGCTTGCCTCCAATCTCGAGCGATTGTCGCCGGCACAGACTTCGCAGCAAGAGCGTTTTACGCTGCTTGCCCACTGCACGGAGAGAACGAATGCGCCGGCTGCTCTCAAGCAATGGTCCGTGCTTTTCGGGAAATTGGGTATCAAGCTCGACATGGCCGATGTCGGCTGCTGCGGCATGGCCGGCACCTTCGGCCATGAAGTGCGCAATCGCGCCATTTCGGAAAAGCTCTACGCGATGAGCTGGCAGGACAAGATCGCCGAAAACGGCAATCAGACGATGGTTATGGCGACCGGCTTTTCCTGTCGTTCGCAAGTTGCCAAGATCGATCACCAGGCCATCCCGCATCCCGTTGAGATCCTCGAACGGCTGATTGCTTAGCCGTTGCAGAACCGTTTCCAACGGTCAAAACACATGTGGCGCCAGAAGGCGCCACATACGAAAATAATAGAAAGAAAAGCCGCTTAGACGGCTTCTCTCATCTTGATCTTCTCAAGGCTGTAGACCTGCCCGAAGCGATTGGCGAGGAAATCACCGAGATCGATTTCCTCCTGGCAGACAAAACCCTTGGCGGGCAGCTTACCCTGAGCCAGCAGATCGAGCACCGTGGTAATGCCGGCAGCCGTGGTGATCTGGATGGCGCTCATCTTCTTGCCGGCGACGATGCCTGCATAGACCTTGTTGGCATAGGTTTCCTGCATATAACGGCCCTCGCGCCAACCGCAGACTGTGACGAAAACGACGACCACGTCCTGCATGGTGGCCGGCAGCGCGTTCTCGAAGAGATCTTTCAGCACATCACGGCGGTTCTTGAGGTTGAGGTCGTTGAGCAGCGCCTTGATGATGGCCTGATGGCCAGGATAGCGGATGGTGCGGTAGTTCATCGTGCGCACGCGGCCAGCCAACGTCTTGGCAAGAGTTCCAAGGCCGCCGGACGTGTTGAAGGCCTCGTAGGTGACGCCGTCGAGCGAGAATTCCTCGCGTTCTTCCATGGCAGGCACGGTGACGAGCTTACCTTCGACGATCGCTTCGCAGGGCTCGATATATTCGTTGATGAGGCCGTCCGTGCTCCAGGTCAGATTGTAGTTCAGAGCGTTGGACGGATATTGCGGCAGCGCGCCGACGCGCATGCGCACGCTGTCGAGGCTATCGAAATGCTTGGTAAGATCATTGGCGACGATCGAGATGAAGCCCGGCGCAAGTCCGCATTGCGGGATGAAGGCGGTATTTGCCCCCTGAGCCAGTTCCTCGACCTTCTTGGTCGTAGCCACATCTTCGGTGAGGTCGAGATAATGGACGCCGGCTTCAAGTGCCGCTTCCGCGACGAAGCCTGTAAGATGGAACGGTGCGGCCGACAAGACAGCGAACTTGCCCTTCAGAACGCCAACGAGCCCAGCGCGGTCGGCGATATCGACGGCGGCGGTGGAAATCGCAGGATGGTGGTCGATCTTGTCGAGCTGTTCCTGGCTGCGGTCGGCGACAACGACCTTGTAATCGCCTGTTTCGGCCAGCATCAGAGCGATCGCCCCACCGATCTTGCCCGCGCCGATGACCACTATGTCTTTCATATGACTCCCCTGCATTTCATTGATAAGATTTTTATAAGTGTAGGTAGGAGTTGAACGATTCATAGCGACGAAAAATGCATTTCGTTGTACAAATCTGTACAAACTGACGAATAGAATTTGCACAATGCAGGAGTCGCTATGCAGGTCACCGATAAGGACCGCGAACTGATCGCCTTGCTCGGCCAGAATGCCCGCATGCCTGTCGCGACGCTCGCCAAAAAACTGTCGCTGTCGCGCACCACCGTCCAGGCGAGGCTTGAACGGCTGGAGCGGGAGGGTGTGATTGCGGGTTATGGTGTGCGGCTGTCTGAGACCTATCTTTCTGGTCTTATTCGGGCACACGTGCTGATCACGATCGCGCCGAAAGCGTTGTCAGCCGTGACGGCATCGCTGAATGCTATCCCCGAGGTAACGACACTTCATTCCGTCAGCGGCACCTTCGATCTGATCGCCATCATCGCGGCACCCTCGATCTCCGAGCTAGATCAGCTGATCGATGGTATCGGCACCATCGACGGCGTCGAACGTACCCTGTCGTCCATCATCCTTTCGACGCGGATCTCGCGTTGAAATTGACCGATCATGTGATCGGTGCCGGCTCCGCTTCTGGCGTGGTGGAGAGGACAGCCTCCTTCAAAGCCCGCGAATAGGGATGCTGCGGATTGTCGAGGACGGCTCGCGCGCCGCCTTGCTCGACGATCTCACCTTTCTTCATGATGATGATCCGATCGCTGATATAATAGGCGGTCGCCAGATCATGGGTGATGTAGATGATCGACAGCCCGAGCTCTTTCTTCAGCTGACCGAAGAGATTGACGATCGCCATTCTCAGCGAAGCATCGACCATCGAAACCGGCTCGTCGGCTACCAGCAAACGGGGCTGCGGTATCAGCGCGCGGGCAATGGCGGTGCGCTGCAGCTGGCCGCCCGAAAGCTCATGCGGAAACCGTCCCTTTACCTCGGCAAGGGTCAAGCCGATATGGGCAAGCGCCTCGTCTGCAATACGCTCGACATCGGCTCGGCTTGGCCTTGGACCCATCGGCGCGAAATTCCTTGCCGTTTCAAAAAGATATCGATCAACCCTCTTGAGGGGGTTGAACGCTTCGAACGGATTCTGAAGGACCGGCTGCACCTCCCGCATGAAGGCGCGCCGCTCGGACCGTCCGTGAACAGCCACCGGTCTGCCGCGAAAATTCAGGCTGCCCGATGTTGGCGCCGTCTGGCCGAGGATCATCGCCGCAATGGTCGATTTGCCCGAGCCCGACTCACCGACGATAGAGAGGATTTCCGGCTCCTCTCCCAGGCTCAGACCGACATCGCGAACCGCCGTGATATGACGACGGCTGAGCATGCCACCTTGACGATAGATCTTGCTGACATGCGAGAGTGAAAGAAGATCGCTCATCGCGCTCCTCCCGTCACTGCGAAGCAGGCGACACGCCGGTCCGGCTCGATGGTCACCATAGGCGGCACTTCGCGGCTGCAGATGTCCATGCGCTTCGGACAGCGCGGATGAAAGCGGCATCCTTCCGGCGGCATGGCGAGATTGGGCGGCCTGCCCTCAAGTGAGGGGCGCGTGGAGACATCCCCGATCCGCGGCAGGCTTGCGACCAGATGCTGCGTATAGGGATGGAGCGGCATGTGAAAGAGTTTGCGCGTCGGCGCCTCCTCGACCAGTCGCCCGGCATAGACGATGCCGATGCGATCAGAAACGGCGGCGTGCACGCCCATGTCGTGGGTCACGAACAGGAAGGACGACCCCATCTCGCGCTGTATCTCGCGGATCATTTGCAGCACGTCGCGCTGGACGATGACATCGAGCGCCGTCGTCGGCTCATCGGCGATGATGAATTCGGGCGTCAGGATGGTGGCGAGCGCGATCGTCATGCGCTGCCGCATGCCGCCAGACAATTCATGCGGATAGGCATCGAGAAGATTCGCATCGAGCTTCAGCCGCTGGAGATGAGCGCCAACCCGATCGAAAAAGGTGGCGCGATCGGCCTTCATGTGGCGGAAGGCAAAATCGGTGAAGGAGTGCCGGATACGGCGGACGGGATTGAGCACATTCATCGATCCCTGCATGATATAGGAAAGATGCCGCCAGCGAAGCGATGACCGCTGCTCCGCCGTCATGGCGTAAATATCCTGAGTTCCATTGTTGAAATGGAATTTGACGGCACCGGAGACAACGCGAAGCGGCGGCCGGATCGCGCCAGCGATCGTCTTGATAAGCGTCGTCTTGCCGCTGCTCGATTCACCGGCAACGCCATAGATCTCGCCACGGCCGATCGACAGGCTGATATCGTCAACCGCCCGCACCTCGCGATCGACGCCATAAAGGAAGGCCCGGTAATAAGCCTTGAGGTTGTTGACCTCGACGACAGCCTCCATGCCTCAGCCTCCCATCCGGTTCAAACGACTGCGGGGGTCGTTATATTCATTCATCGACATCGACAGCAGAAAGAGCGCCATGAACAGCACCACGATGGCAGCGACCGGCGCTGCAACCCACCACCATGTTCCGGCGATCAGCGCCGAATGCGCATTGGCCCAATAGATCATCATGCCCATGGTCGGCGTTTCGATATCGGTGAAACCGAGCACCGCGAGCGTGATCTCCATGCCGATCGACCAGATCATGTTGTTCATCGTCGTGGCGAAGACGATCGGCAGCACATAGGGCAGATGTTCCTCGACGAGGATCTTGCGCATGCTCATGCCGGAATACACGCTCTGCGTGGTGAAAGGCCGCGTCTTCAGGCTGATCGCCACCGAGCGGATCAGGCGCGCGTCGTAGGACCAGCCGAGCGAGGCCATAACGATGATGAGCACCGTCCAGGTCATTTCATCCTTGAGCACGAAGTAGAACAGGATCAGCAACGGAAACTGCGGAATGACCATGATACTGTCATTAATCGCCATCAGTACGCGATCGACAGCACCGCCGGCATAGCCAGCCACCAACCCCACGACAAGCGAGATGATGCGCGAGAGGATGGCAACGCCGATGCCGAAATAGAGCGTGTTGCGGAGCGCTGTCGTGAGCTGCCAGAAAACATCCTGGCCGCGCGATGTCGTACCCAGCCAGTATTGCCCATCTGGCGGCATGTCGGGCGGCAGCAGATAAAGATCGGCTGGGCCATAGGGCGAGAAATAAGACAGGATCACCAGCCCGACGATGATGGCGAGCAACAGAAGACCGAAAAGGAATTCCATATTCTGGCGAGCAAGGTCGCGAACGATCGTCAGCATGGCCTACTCCACCTTTATGCGCGGGTCGATCAGCGGACCCAATATGTCGATGATGAATACGGCCGCCGCGACACCGACGATCGATAGCGCGCTGAGCCCCAGGACGAGGCTGTAGTCGCCGGCATGCACAGCCGAAATCAGGAGATTGCCGATACCGGGATAGCCGAAGACGATTTCAGTGATGACCGTGCCGTTGAAGACCGCGCCGAGCGACATGGCAAGGCCGGTAAACTGCGGCACCATGGCATTGCGGGCGATGTAGGAGCGCAGGATCTTGCGCTTCGGCACGCCGCCAAGCTCGGCGAAAACGACATAATCCTCGGTGATGATATTGGAGACCAGCGCCCGCATGCCGATGAGCCAGCCGCCCGTCCCGACAAGGATCAGCGACAGCGCCGGCAGGATGGAGTGGCGGAGAATATCGAGCACCAGCGTAACCGAGAGATTGAGGTTAGTGTTCATCTCATAGCCGCCATTGATCGGCAGGATCGGCCAGACATAGCCGAAGAGAATGATCAGCACGAAGGCGAGAATGTAATAGGGGATCGGCTGCATGGCGATGAAAACGAGGCTGACGGCCTTCAGCACCGCGCTCTTGCGATAATAGCCGGCGAGCGCGCCGATCATGTTGCCGAGGATGAAGGTCAGGATGACGGAAACAGTCATCAGACCGATCGTCCAGGGCAGCGCCCTCGCGATGATGGCGGAAACAGGCGTGGGAAAGGCCGAAAGCGACGGCCCGAGATCGCCGGTCGCAAGGCGCCCCCAGAAATGCAGGTATTGCTGCCAGATGGTGCCCTCGAGACCATAAAGCTCACGCAACGACTGACGCATCAGCTCGACGGCGCGGGGATCGGATTGGCCCATCTGCTGGATGGTCCCGATGCTTTCCTCGACAGGATCGATCGGCGTCATGTGAGTGATGAAGAATGTTGCGGAAATGCCGAGGAAGACAACGAGCAGGAATTGGCCAAATCGTCTCAATACGAAAACTGGATAGGACGTCATGCCGCCGTCTTCCTCGCTGCTTGCGCTTCATCATCAATTCAAAAGATTCGCCGGACCTGCCTAGTGTCCGGCGAAAGGTGCCTGATGCGGCAGTTGCCGCATCAGGGTCGGGAGAAATCAGGGCTGTGCCGGCTTCAGCTTGACCATCATCAATCGGGAGTTCGCCCAATTGGGAACGGGGTCCGTATAGGGGTCGGCAATGGTCGGATAGCCTTTCCAGTAGGTCGTATCCATCGAGGTGAAGACGTTATAGGACATCAGCGGAATGGTCGGCATCTGCTGCGCGACCAGCTTCAGATAGTCCTTGCCAAGTTCGATGCCCTTCGGATCATCGGCGCTGACGCGGCGAATATTTTCAATGATCTTGTCGAGATCCGGATTGGACCAACGCTGCCAGTTGCGCGGTGCCTGGTTCTCACCCTTCTTGGCGACGAACTCCGAATGCCAGCTGTCGAGGAAGAAGGACAGATCGGGATCGCCACCCCAGGTCTCGACGCTCCATGCAATCGCAACCTGATAGTTGCCGGGCTGTAATCCCGCCTGCCAGACGCTGGTGGAAGGAGCAGCTTTGGAATCGATCCCGAAGGCTGCCCATTGCTGGGCGATCAGAGTGCCCGCACGGGTAAAGACGGAGCGAGTATCGCCTTCGACCGTCAAACGGATCTTGAACGGCTGCCCGTCAGGCGTCATCCATTTGCCGCCCACCTTCTTGAAGCCGGCCTTTTCCAATAGCTCAGCGGCGGCCTGCGGATCGGGCTTCCACCAGCCGTAACCGAAGGCAGCACTGATGGCGGCCGGATCGGTCGGGATCTGATCCTTGTATTTCGGCTGCTTGCGCAGGATATCGGCGATTTGCTGGCCGATCGTAGGATCGTAGGGCTTTATCTTGCGCTTGCCGGTGTCAACTTCGAAATTCTTCAGCCAATCCTGCATCGGCGCCTGATAATCCGTCATGGCGATTGCCGTCGGCGGAACGCCGAGCGCGGAAAGCGTGGCCGCGCCACGATAGCTCGCCATATCGACAGCCTTGATATCGATGAGCAGTGCCAAGGCCCAGCGCACATCGGCATTCTGGAACAGCGGATCCTGATTGTTGAAGATCACAGCCGGTAGCGTCGGATCCGGATGGGCAAAGGGGAAGCCGGGGAACCAGCTATCGACGGTCTTCGACTTTTCCTTCAGCGTGAACATGCCTTCCGGCGTGTTGTCGTGAATGATATCGAGATTGTGCTCGAGCTGCGCGATGGTACGCTTATCCGGCGGACCGGGATCGACATAGGTGACATATTTCGGGGCCGGTTCGCCGAAACGGCCAAGCGAGGTGCGCTGCCAGTCGTCGCGCTTCTCCCAGGTGTACCATTTGCCCTGCGGATCGAAAGCCTTCAGCTTGTAGGCGCCAAGCGAAACGGGATTGGCATTGTCATAGCGTACGGGATCAGCGACCTTTTCGAAGACATGCTTGGGCATGATCCAGGCGCCGTTCCAGCGAACGGTGAAGATAGCGTGGAAACGGGAATTCGGCTTCTTAAGCTTGAAGACGACCGTATAAGGATCCGGCGCTTCGACACTCGCAACCTGGACCGAAAAAGCCGCGCTCCAGTTCATGCCCGGATGGTCCATCTGCGTCTTGACGGTGTAGACCACATCGTCGGCGGTGAATTCGACGCCGTCACTCCAATAAAGGCCCTTGCGCAGTTTCACCGTCATCTGGGTGAAATCGTCATTATATTGCGGCTTGTCGGAGGCAAGCGAGTTGTCCCAGGCCGAGCCGCCCAGACCTTTCTCTGGATCGATGTACCAGAGCGTGTCCATGGTCAGCTGCTGGAGGCCGGTCGAAACGCCGCCGCCGCCATTGACCCAGATGTTGAACCAGCCCGGATTCTTGATCGTTCCCTCAGGATTTTCGACAATCAAGGTCTCCTTGCGGGGCAAAGAGGTATAGTCTTGAGCCTTGGCCGCCGCGATGAGGCCGAACGTGGCCAGCGCGACGCCGAAGGCAAGCTTCTTCCACTGCTTCATGATCTCCTCCCATTTTTATCGACTGCGCGGTACACTCAAGCGATGATGAGCAAGCCGCGATTTTCACCCCTTTTTCCCGGCCGGCCGCTCAAAACAGCGCGCGGCGGTCCGGGCCTGCAATGGGTCGTCAGCCGCCTCCTCGCGACTGTTCGACCGCTTTTAGTGCCGGGCGTATCGCCCCGGCGACACGGCGTCAGACCGCCAGCCGGATCACCGTGTAGGATAGCGGCTTCAGCGTGGCACGAAGCCGGCCATCCTCGATCTTGGCATCGCCCGTATTGGTTGGCACGACCGCGTTCGGATGCGCTGCAGTGTTGGTTGCCTGCAAATCGTTGTTGACGATTTCATGCTGTTCGACGACACGGGCTCCGGCAAAGCCTTCGAGACGTGTATCTAGATCGAGCGCGCTGTCAGGATGGCGGTTGACGGCAAAGAGCGTAACCATCTTTCCCATTTCGTCGTGAACGGCCGACACATCGAGATAAGGCACATCATCGGCCTCGTCGCTGTCATAGGTCGGACCATCCGTGACGAGGCGCAGCGCATAGCCGCGACCGTATTTCGAGGCGAAATAGAGCGGATAGTAAATGGTCTGGCGCCATGCCGGCCCGCCGTCCTCCGTCATGATCGGAGCAATCACGTTGACGAGCTGGGCTATGCAGGCAATGCGCACGCGGTCGGAGCGGCGAATGAAGGTGTTGAGAATGCCGCCGACCTGCAGCACGTCCTCGAAATTATAGACATCCTCAAGCAGATGCGGCGCATCCGGCCATTCGTCACGGGCGAGAATCTCCTTGTCCTGCTGGTTTGAGTGATACCAGACGTTCCACTCGTCGAAGGAAATGCCGATAGTCTTCTTCGAACGCTTCTTCGCCTTGATATAGTCGATGACGCCGCCGATAGTGACGATGTAGCGGTCGAGCTTCTCGGCCTTGGCGAGATAGTTCAGCGTGTTTTTCTCGCGGTTGGCGAAATACATATGTAGCGAGATATGGTCAGCGCTGTCGTAGCACTGATCCAGGACCTCAGCTTCCCAATCAGGATAGGTCTTCATGTCGGAATTGGACGAGCCGCAGACGACGAGTTCGAGCGATTTATCAAAGCCGCGCATGGCCTTGGCAGTCTCATCGGCCAGGCGTCCATATTCATAGGCGGACTTGTGACCGACCTGCCAGGGGCCGTCCATCTCATTGCCCAGGCACCAAAGTTTCACGCCGTGCGGATCGGCCCAGCCGTGCTTGCGCCGCAGATCCGACCAATAGGTACCGCCCGGATGATTGCAATATTCGAGAAAGTTTCTCGCTGCATCCAGCCCGCGCGAGCCGAGGTTGACGGCAAGCATCGGTTTGGTATTGGCCTTCTTGCACCAATCGACGAATTCATTGACGCCGATCTGGTTGCTCTCCCGCGTCCGCCAGGCAAGATCGAGACGCACAGGGCGCTCGGACCGCGGCCCGACGCCATCTTCCCAATTATAGGCTGAAACGAAATTGCCACCGGGATAGCGGCAGTAGGGCGAGTTGAGCTCGCGCACAAGCTCAATCACATCCTTGCGAAATCCATTCTCATCGGCGGTTGGATGGCCCGGCTCGTAGATGCCGCCATAAATCGCCCGCCCCAGATGCTCCAGAAAAGAGCTGTAAAGCCGATCATCGATGTCGGCAATTCGGAAATCACGGTGGACGATCACATGCGCCTTCACGGCCTTCCTCCCATATATATCAGATATTTCGTTCTTATACCTTGATCTTGATACACTTTTGGAAGGTCGTCAACGCATTCAAGACGGAAAATATCGCGAAAGCTATGGTAGCGACACTCACGAGATAACGAAATAACTTTTAAATTCAGCAGCTTATGAAAAATATGACTTGTCGGCACTTGGCTCCGACACGATACTATGTATCATAAATTACGATACTATTGAGCCAAATCGATGCGCATAAGGATATCGCGGCCATAGTTGCCGAAACCGCGGCCGAAAATATTGATGCCACCGGTGTTGCGCGCATCGTCGGCAATCCCGATCCGCAGGCGGATCGACGAATGCTGACTGATGGCAAGATCATCGATCGTCACATCGGAAGAGGCAACTCCGTCGATGAAGGTACCCTTCTTGGAGATTCGCCAGGTCTTGAGCTTGCCGTATTGAGAGCCTTCGAGCTTCCACCAGCTTGGCGTAAAAGCCCCGCGCTTATCGCCATAATCGCCCGGAGACGTCCATGTGCCAACGGCGACGCCGTTGACCCACACAGTGATGTCGGACGGCCAGTCCGGATTGGTGCCAGGCACTTCGGACGAGAGCTCCATCGAGAATTCGATGGCATTGACGTTCCTGTTCAAGATCTTGGCATTGTTCGGGAATTTATATTCGACATGGCCACGGCCGAACCAGAGAAGACCTGCCTGCATGCGCTGCGGATCAAGGAAATAGTCGGGAACATCAAGCAGGCCAATGACGCCCTCGGTCGAGCACAGGCCGCATGGCGCGTGCGTCTCGCAGCTCGTATAAAGGCCGATGGGCATGGCGACTTCGATCACGTCCTCATCATGCTTGAAGGCCTGATCCTCAAAGCTCAGCAGGATCTCGTCGTAAAGCGCGGTACAGATCTTCTGGTAACCCTTGCGCGCCTTTGCAGCCTTGGTCTCGACAAGACCGGCCTCCTCAAGGATCATGATACCAGTCGCGACAGTCGATTGCGGCAGATCAAGCTCCCGGGCGATCTCGTTGACATTCAGCGAGCCCCTTGCGCAGAGCAGCTTCAACATATCGACACGTGCCGGCGCCGATAGCGCCCGGAAAACCGCAGCGTTCTCACCCGCATAAATTGTCAGAAAGCCGCGCTGCATAAAATTCTGAATTCCCCATCAATAGATTTCATTTATATCAGGATTTTTGATTTCACAAGAGATATTACTCGAGATGGCCCGGCCTGGCGCCTTCTGCGCGCAATGAGAAGACGCCAGCCAGCTCGCGGCTATACAACTTGACGGGACAGAATCCCAGATCGCCGCTCAGCCTCCAGTTTTACCGGCATGTCTCTATCCGCTTCAAGGCAGCGGTAATACCTGACAGCGAGTAGGAATAACTCGTCTCGGTGCCTCGCTTCGAGGTTGCCTGTAGTTGCAACTGCGCACCGCCTTTCATGGCGTTGACCATGGTCGGCTCCTGCGCCTCATTCCTTACCCAGCCGTGCCGGTCTTTCGTAAACATCGGGAATGTCTTGTCGCCGACGGTCGCCGTCATCTGAGCACCGTCTTTCAGGTCATAGCCCATCGCGGCCTCCGGAACCAATTTATCGCCGGGAGACAGACGCGAGACGATGAAGAAATTGTCGCCATGGTCGACACTGGCGGGCTGCTGCGCAACCGGCCTCGATAGAACATAGCAATTCACATTGTCGCCGGACTTATAAGAATATGCGCCCCAATGATCGAATTGATCGATACGGACGGGCACTTCCGCATACGCGATACCGGCGCTGAATGCGACGAAGACCAGAGCGGGGGCGAAATTTCTTGCAAACATGGTTTCCTGCCATTTCTTGTTTCAAGGACATTGAAAGCGAGAGATGCACTCACACGCGCGGCAGTTTCGGTGCGGTGCGTTATCTGATTGTTAATGTCTTCGTTAAAATTTGTTCATGTTGGAAAACAGGCCCGAAACCATATCTGCGAAGAACACAACCTCGTCGGCATTGACGATCAGTTCACAGATTGCGCTGTTCCATCCGCTGCATCCATGCACATATAGCCGCCTGAACCTACGGCCTTTGCAAGTCATACCATGAAGACGCAAGCGAGCGGCAGCTTTGACGTGCCGGTTTCTGCATAGACATGCGTGATGCAAAATCGGGCCGTGCTAACCGGATATAGTAGTAGGACTGTACCATGAAGAAGATCGGTTTCCTTTCATTCGGCCACTGGACGCCCTCGCCCCAGTCGCAAACCCGTTCAGCTGCCGATACGTTGCTGCAATCGATCGACCTTGCCGTGGCGGCCGAACAGCTGGGTGCGGACGGCGCCTATTTCCGAGTGCATCATTTCGCACGTCAGCTTGCCTCACCCTTCCCACTGCTGGCAGCTGTCGGCGCCAAGACCAGCCGCATCGAAACCGGCACTGCCGTCATCGACATGCGCTATGAAAATCCTTTCTACATGGCCGAGGATGCCGGCGCTGCCGATCTTATCGCCGGCGGCCGGCTGCAGCTCGGCATTAGCCGCGGCTCGCCCGAACAGGTGATCGACGGATGGCGCCACTTCGGCTATGCCCCAATGGAGGGCGAAAGCGATGCCGATATGGGCCGCAGGCATACGGAAGTGCTGCTCGATCTGCTGCGCGGCGAAGGCTTCGCACAGCCCAACCCTCGGCCAATGTTCCCCAACCCGCCAGGCCTGTTGCGCTTGGAACCCTATTCCGAGGGCCTGCGCGAGCGGATTTGGTGGGGTGCCGGCTCCAATGCCACGGCCGTATGGGCCGCGAAGCTCGGCATGAACCTGCAGAGCTCGACGCTGAAGGATGATGAAAGCGGCCTGCCCTTCCACGTCCAGCAGGCAGACCAGATCAGACTCTATCGCGAAGCCTGGAAAGAGGCCGGACACAAGCGCGAGCCGCGGGTTTCTGTTAGCCGCAGCATCTTCGCGCTGGTGAACGATCTCGACCGCGCCTATTTCGGCCAGAGCGGCAAGGATGCCGACAAGATCGGCTTCATCGATGAAAAGACACGCGCCATTTTCGGCCGCAGCTATGCCGCAGAACCGGATGTGCTGATCGAGGAGTTGGCAAAGGACGAAGCCATCGCCGCGGCCGACACCCTGCTGCTGACGGTGCCGAATCAGCTTGGGGTCGACTACAACGCCCATGTCATCGAGAGCATCCTGACGCATGTCGCACCGGCATTGGGGTGGCGCTAGGAGGGTTCTGAAACTGGACGAGACAAAACTGACCGCCCGCGAAGCTCACCTTCGCGGGCGGTCGTTTCAGATTTTTCCCTGTGAGGAGCATATGGCAGATCAAGTCAAGGCGTTGTGACGCCGCAAGCTATGAAGTGCCGACAATACCAGCAGCGCCATGACGGTGGAGAACGCCACAAGCGGCCATGCGGTATCGCCATCCAGCACAGTGACCGCCAGTGTCCCGGCCAAACTCACAATCAGGCTTTGAATACAGAAATAAAACGCCACTGCCGATCCGGCGATATCGCCGAATTCCGCCAGCGCCCCGTTCGCCGTCACCGATCCTGCAAGGATGATGCCAACAGCCATGACCCACATTGGCAGCACGAAGCTTGAAAAGGACGGGGAGCTATAGAGCTGGCCGAAAGCAAGAGCTGCCGCACCGAAGAGGAGCAACCCCATACCCCGTCCAACGCAGCCTGCGACGCCCCACATTTCGACAAACCATCCGGCCAAGCGCGATGTCGCGATCATTACGACGGCGACGGTCGCAAAGGCAATGCTGAAGCCGAGCTCCGAGTAGCCGGCCCTGCCGATCAGCACGCGCGGTGCGGTTGAGAAGAACACGAAGAATGTGCCCATGCCCGCGCTGAAGGCGAGAGTATAGGTCCAGAACGACCGGCTTTTGAAGATCGGCCATATGGAACGGCGCGGGCCGATAGAGCCTTGAGGCCTCGTTTCATGCCACTTCGCCACGGCTTGAAAAGTCGCAGCCAGCGCCAAAAGCGCAAGCAATATGAAAATAGCACGCCAGCCGAACCGATCGGCAATCATGGCGCCGGCTATGGGGCCGAGCGCGGGCACGAAGGAGAGTATCGATCCGAACGTGGTATAGATAATGGCCTGCTCCGGGCGATTGCCGTAGACATCCCGCACGGTCGCGAAGGTCGCGACCAAGGCTGCCGACGCGCCTATGGCCTGCAGCAGGCGGCATAGCACGAAGACAGGCGCACTCCATGACAGGGCCGCTCCGAGAGAGGCGACGGCAAACAGAAGCGCGCCGGAAAGCAGGACTGGGCGGCGACCGAGACTATCCGAAAGCGGGCCGAACACCACCTGCCCGAGACCGAGCATAATCATATAGAGGCTAAGCGTCAGCTGGATCACCGTAGGCGTCGTGTTAAAGATGCCAGGCATCGACGGCACGACGGGAAGGTAGATATCCATGGCCAGTGAGGCGAGGATGTCAAAAGGCGCCATCAGCAGCAGTGCCGCCGGCAGCGAGTAAGCCCAGGACGGGCGTATGTCAGACATGAGAAAATTCCGCTCGAAAGAGAGATCGGGCGGCGTCTGCCATTGGCTCAATTGCAATGAATTCGACAGCACGCCGCAACAACAAAAAGCTGTTGCGGCTTATCTATCTGCTGACTTGGAATTCCCCATGCCGATGGCCTCGTGGCGAGATGCGTGATGACAATAGCGCTTAGCAGATGACATCGAATATGACAATGGCGCGGGGGCGCACGTGCCAATCGGCAGTTCATTCCAAACGGCTCCAGCTCTAGGTTCGGGCCGTTTTCGCCGGCGCTAACCTCTCACGGCATCTCCTCGATTTCAGCCAACAACCATTGGCGAAACACCTTCATGGACGCCGTCTCCGCTCGCGATTTCAAGCGCGTCAGCCAGTAGCTGCCGGTCATCGCGGTAATCCGGAACGGCTGCATGATCCTGCCGGCTTCGATGTCATGGGAAAACATGGCGACCGGCACCAACCCGACACCGACGCCGCGTGCTGCAGCCTCCACCAGCGTCAGCGACGAATCGAACATCCAGCCACGAAGATGCGGTGGCGGCAGGCCCGCCGCCCTGAACCAGAGCGACCATTCGTCGATCCGATAGGATCGCAACAGCTCCACCTCGGCAAGATCGGCCGGCTTGCGCAAGCGTTCGCCGATCGCCGGTGTGCAGACTGGAGACAGCGGCGCATCCAGGAGATGGATCGCCTCGGTTCCATGCCAGGCGCCGTCACCGAAGCGCAGGAAGAAATCCAGTCCGTCGAGCACCATGTCGGCGCGGTTGTTGTTGGTCTTCAGGCGCAGATCGACATGGGGATGCTGCGCCTTGAAACTGCCGAGGCGCGGCAGGAGCCAGCCGATCGCGAAAGTCCCGACGACGCCGATCGTCAGGATCTCGGCGAAATTCCCCTCCTCCAACTGGCTGAGCGTGGCGCTCATGCGGCGGAAGGCGTCCGTCAGCACCGGAAGCAACGCATGCCCCTCGTCGGTCAACGCGAGGCCCCGTGGCAGGCGCTTGAAGAGGGTCACGCCCAGCACGTCTTCCAACGCCTTGACCTGATGGCTGATCGCCGTCTGCGTGACCCGAAGCTCCAGGCCAGCCCGAGTGAAGCTGCCATGCCGCGCCGAGGCCTCGAAAACCCGCAGCGCGTTCAGCGGCAGTTGGGAAATGTCCATTTGTGTCCTAAGGCCAAGTTTTTCTCATGTCTAAGCCCAGAATTGATCGTTTGTCTAGGGCAGAAACCAGAGCCATAGTCTGCCTCGCACGGTGATTTGCCACACTCCAATGACGTCCACGGGCTGATAGGCGCACCGTTGCCCAACGCAAAATCGAAGTGGAAACAAGATGACGATCTTATTGTCGCGCCGGCAAAGCCTTGCCGGCAGCTTGCTTGCGCTGCCTGTTCTGGCAGGGCTGAGCTCGGTTGGACGTACTGCAGACGATAATACAGGCGAGGCGCAGCTTGCCGCGCTCGAAAGCAAGCATCCAGGCCGCATCTGTGTCAGCATTCTGGACATGGCGAGCGGCAGGCGCATCGAGCACCGCGCCGGCGAGCGCATCCTGATGTGCAGCACCTTCAAGGCGCTGGCCGCAGCTCTCGTGCTTGCTCGCGTCGACAAGGGAGAAGAGAAGCTCGACCGACGCATTCATTACAAGAAGAGCGATCTCATCGACTATTCTCCGGCGACCGAACCCAACGCCGGAGAAAATGGCATGACCGTTGGCGAACTTTGCGCAGCGGCAGTGACGCTCAGCGATAATACCGCGGCCAATCTGCTGCTCGCGAGCTTTGGCGACCCAGGGGCAATTACGACTTTCTGCCGCAGCATAGGCGACGAGATCACCCGCCTCGACCGCACCGAGCCCACGCTGAACTACCATGACACCCCGAACGATGAGCGCGACACGACGACAGCTTCGGCGATGCTGGAAAACCTGCAGCGGCTTCTGTTCACCAATGTGCTGACGCCCGCCTCGCGATCGCAGCTCGCGGCCTGGCTGATCACCAACAAGACGGGTGACGCCCGTCTGCGCGCCGGCCTTCCGAAGGATTGGCTGGTGGGTGACAAGACCGGAACAAATGGCGACAAACATGGCAATGCCAACGACATCGCGGTGCTATGGCCAACGAAGCGCGCGCCCATCATCGTGACGGCCTATTGCGAGATCCCCGCCATCGCAGCTGACGAACGCAATGCCATCATTGGCGAAATCGGCCGCATTGCCGCGGCGATCTGAGATCATACGCGCCGGATAACAACCGCCGCCAATCATTACCTCTTTTTCGACCGTACGATCCTGCACAGTCGATCATCACAATGAGGATATCATCTTGAATATACGTACCAGTTCTTTGCAGAAGCTCGGCTTCGTCGCCAGCTGCCTTTTCTATGGCGTCGGCGCACACGCTGCCGACGGCAATGATCAAGATCGGCTGGAGCGGGCCGTCAACGAGATCGTCCGCCCGCTGATGAAGGAAAACGATGTGCCGGGCATGGCGATCGCGCTGACCGTCAAGGGCAAGCGTTATGTCTTCAACTACGGCGTCGCCTCGAAGGAGAGCGGCCAGAAGGTGACGAACGACACGATCTTCGAGCTCGGCTCCATCAGCAAGACCTTTACGGCGACGCTCGGCTCCTACGCTCAAGTCCGCGGAAAACTGTCCTTTTCCGACAAGGCGACGAAATATATGCCGGAACTTGCGGGCAGCAGCTTCGAGAGGATCAGCCTGCTCGATCTCGCCACATACTCGGCAGGCGGTCTGCCACTGCAGTTTCCCAGCGACGTGACGGATCAGGACAAGATGGTTGCCTATTATCGCAAATGGCATCCCACCTTTGCGCCCGGTACGTATCGGCAATATTCCAATCCCAGCATCGGCCTTTTCGGTCACCTGGCAGCGCAGGCCGTCGGAGAGCCGTTCGATAAGCTGATGCAGGAAAAAATTCTTCCTGGTCTTGGCCTCCGTCACACCTATGTCCGCGTTCCATCGGCTGAGATGGCCAATTATGCCTACGGCTATTCCAAGCAGGGCAAGCCCATCCGCGTCAACGGCGGCGTTTTCGATACGCAGGCCTATGGCATCAAGACTACCAGCTCCGATATGCTTGCCTTTCTTGAAGCGAATATGGGCGAAGCAAAGCTCGACGATAAGCTTCAGCAGGCAATCGACGCGACGCATGTCGGCTATTACCGCGTCGACAACACGACGCAGGCGCTCGGTTGGGAGATCTATGCCTATCCAACGACGCTTGCCCGGCTGCTTGCCGGCAATTCGTCAGACATGGCATTTGAGCCCCATAAAATCACCCGGCTCGACCCGCCTCAGCAGCCGCGCAAGGATGTCCTGCTCAACAAGACGGGCTCAACGAACGGTTTTGGCGCATACGCGGCCTTCATACCGGCTAGACAGGTCGGCATCGTTTTGCTTGCAAACCGGAATTTTCCGATCCCCGCGCGCGTCGCGGCAGCCTACAAAATCCTGACAGCCGTCGAGGACATGCTGGGATCCAATGCGGTCCAGTAAAGAGCTGTTATGAGGATTTAATTGCTTCAACAAACGGCCGGCCTTGCGAAGTATCGAGGCCGGCCACCGTCATTTATCGATTGCCGGAAGACCGTCGCGCGGCAACATCAGCTTGGGAGGCTTCCGTTCCGTTGAAGAATTCCTGCAGAAGGCGGGTAATGCGCTCTGGTGATGTACCCTTTGCATATTCTTCCTGCATCCGGCGTCTGACCAATATTTCTAAGACTGACATGTCTTTCACCTCATATATCCGGCGCAAGGAAACTGTCGCTCTCAATGGCGCGGGAGGCAAGTTACAGTTTTTTCATGATCTTAGCGGCGCGACCGAAGAAGCTCTGATCTTGCCAACATCGCATTTCACCCCAAGCGGGGTTTACCGAAGCGTGATCAATCTGCCACTTGCCAAATCCCGGCTCATCGTAGAATTGAAAGCGGCCAATCGGTCGGTTGTTTGCGCTTCCTTAACTTCCGTGCTTTAGCGGGCCACACCCCGACCATTGGATGATGTCGCCTGCAAGGAATGAATAATGCCCATAAAAAAAAGCTCCGCCTCTGACGTTTTCCAGCGCAAGATTTCAGATTTTTGCGATCTGCGGCTCAAGCCGCTGCTTCAGCCGCGTAGCTTCGAGAATATCAAAGGCTTCATGATCGGCCTTATCGTTTTCCAATCGCGCCCTCCTCTCCGGGCAGGACGTGTGGATTTCCAGGAAATAGCCTCTCTTTGCGGCATGGACGAGGAAATGAGCCCCGAGTTCAAGCGGGCTGCCCAGCCCGGCTTCGATGCGATTCTTCGCTGGCTTGGGGCGCCCAAAACCAGCACGGCACGGAAGCCCCCTGTCGCCACGAAGCTCCCTTTAAGAGTTCCCGCCAAGCCTATTTCTGCACGGCCTCTGCGTCGTATGGCTTCCTAAAATGAACTGCGTACCGGCCATGATGGCCGGTACGTCGTTTATCTGCCCCGTCGGCAGAACACAAAACCCCACACAGCTTCGAGTACCGATCCAATCGGCAACGCCTGCAGGCAGGACGCAGCCCCATCTCGTCCGCGACCGGGCTTGTTCCGACGCGACGAGTGGTTGGCGTCCGCCGAATGCTTTGAAGACCGGCGAACCGGGCGTCGACAGCTGGGTAAGATTGGCGAGACTGTGGATGCTTACCAACGTGGATACACCTTCAGGCAGCAATTGACCATCAATTCTATAGAGAAAGGAATGAAGAAGCGACGACCTCTTCAAAAATGAAATGCCTTTTCTCGAAGACCGGCGTTGAATGCGGCATCGTGGCGCCAAATGAAATCGGAGCCCGCCCATGAACGCGCAACTGCACCATATTAACGCCACGCATCCTGAGGCCACCGTGCTGGAGACCGAACAGCAGGCGCTGGCCGTCGCGCAGGAGCTGGCCCAGCGTTTTGCCGCCACCGCCTCGGAGCGTGATAGCGAGAGGCTGCTTCCCTTTGCCGAGATGGATGCGCTGGCACAATCCGGGCTCTTGGCAATTACGGTTCCCGAGGAGTATGGCGGCCTGGATGTCTCCAATGCCACCCTGGCGGAGATCACGGCGACGCTCGCCCAGGCCGACGGTTCGATCGGACAGATCCCACAGAACCACTTCTACATTCTTGAAGCCTTGCGCGTCGATGGTTCGGAAGATCAGAAGCGCTATTTCTTCGCGCGCGCATTGGCCGGCGATCGCTTCGGCAACGCTCTTTCCGAGCGCGGCACGAAGACAGTCGGGCATTATGATACGCGTATCACCCGCGATGGTCCGGGCTATCGCATCAATGGTCGCAAGTTCTATTCGACTGGCGTTCTCTTTGCGGATTGGGTCACCGTCTTTGCGCTTGACGAAGTCGACAAGCTGGTCATGGCCTTCGTCCCGAAGGGAACGGAAGGCATCGAAATCATTGACGATTGGGATGGCTTCGGGCAGCGCACGACCGGCAGCGGCACCACGGTCCTCAACAATGTCTATGTGAATGCCGACCATGTCGTTCTTCACCACAAAGGCTTCGAACGGCCGACGACGATTGGCTCCGTCGGTCAGATCATTCATGCGGGCGTCGATCTCGGCATCGCTCGGGCAGCCTTTGCCGAAACGCTTGATTTCGTGAAGACCCGATCGCGCCCCTGGATGGATAGCGGTGTAGAGCGGGCGAGCGACGATCCGCTGACAATCGCCAAGGTTGGGCAGATCGCCGTCCGGCTGGAAGCTGCTACCGCGACCGTCGAGCGCGCCGGCCGCAAGGTCGATGCCGCCCAGGTCGAGACAACAGAAAAGAGGGTGGTCGAGGCGACGCTCGCGGTAGCGGCCGCAAAGGTGCTGACAACGGAAATTGCCATCGAAGCGAGCAACACCTTGTTTGAGCTCGCCGGCACGGCCTCGGTCAAGCTCGATCTCAATCTCGATCGCCACTGGCGCAATGCCCGCACGCATACGCTCCACGATCCGGTTCGCTGGAAATATCACGTCGTCGGCAATTATCACCTCAACGACGTCATCCCGCCGAAAAACGGCGCGCTTTAACGGATAGACGAAAGCCCCGTCGCCGGCGACGAGGCTTTCACATAATCAAAGGCACAGATCCACAGCGCCATGCTGAAGCCAATTAGTGCCGATCCATATTGGTTTCCATGGGCTGACCGGCTGACATCGCGAGACTTTCCAGACCGGTTGCAACGACCGATACCCTGAATACCCCGTCGAGAGTCTTGTCGAAGATGGCACCGACGACGATATCGGCATCCGCAAAGACTTCGTCGCGGATGCGGCTGGCGGCCTCATCGACCTCGAACAGCGTCATGTCCGTTCCGCCGGAAATGGAGATGAGCACGCCGCGCGCGCCCTTCATGCTCATGTCGTCCAGAAGCGGATTGGAGACTGCGGCATCTGCCGCTTTCAATGCGCGGCCCGGCCCTGAGGCTTCGCCCGTTCCCATCATCGCACGTCCCATTCCCCGCATCACGGATTTGACATCGGCGAAGTCGAGATTGATGAGACCTTCCTTGATGATCAGGTCCGTGATGCAGCTGACCCCCGCATAAAGGACGCGGTCCGCAGTCACAAAGGCGTTTGCGAAGGTGGTCGTGGCGTCCGCAATGCGAAACAGGTTCTGATTGGGAATGACGATAACGGTGTCCGCACTTTCGCGCAGTCGCTCGATGCCCTCGTCGGCCGTGCGCATGCGCCGGTTGCCCTCGAACGTGAAGGGCTTGGTGACGACGCCGACCGTGAGGATGCCCGCCTGCCGCGCGACCTGAGCGATGATCGGCGCGGCGCCCGTACCGGTGCCGCCGCCCATTCCGGCCGTCACGAAGCACATGTGCGTGCCTTGGAGATGATCCATGATCTCATCGATGGATTCCTCGGCGGCGGCTCGTCCGATTTCCGGCAGGGAGCCTGCACCGAGGCCCTCCGTCACCTGTGCGCCAAGTTGAATGCGCCTGGTCGCTTTGGACGTCGCAAGCGCCTGCGCGTCTGTATTTGCCGCGATGAATTCAACGCCCTGAAGTTGTTGCGCGATCATATTGTTGATCGCGTTGCCGCCGCCACCGCCGACACCGACGACAGAAATCTTCGGTATCACCCCGGAAAGTGGTGCGCGCGCGTCAGCCATGAAGGACTCCATTGGATCGATTTCATTCTCAATCGAGATCGCCTGCCCTTCTGGAGGTTGAAAACGATTCGTGAGCGAAGAGATCCTAATGAGGAACGTGTGCGGATTGCGGCATGCACCGGCAACCCTCCACAGAATAATGAGTTGAGCACAGGATTTGTAAGCCGGATATTGAAACATCAATCATCCAGCATTGAGTAAAGGCCACAATCGGCGAGCCTGCTTGAAGCTGTGGTGTGTTCCAACCCTGGCCCACACCACACCAGATATAAATGACGCTGACCGATCTTGAGTACAGGTGGAGTCGGCACCAGCGCAGCGCAGATTATGAGCCTATGCCCTTTTTAGACTGCGCCACGCCCTCGCCCCCGTGTCAGCTGTAGAGACTGACTTCGGGAATCCGGTCGTTCAAAACGAATTCGCCAACTTCCTTGGCCTTGTAGAAAACCGGATCGTGCAGGGTGTGCGTCCGCACATTGCGCCAGAAGCGGTCGAAACGATATTTCTCCGCGGTCGAGCGGGCTCCGGTGAGCTCGAAGACGCGCGAGGTGATATCGAGCGAAACATGGGTCGCATGCACCTTCGCCGCATAGGCTTCGGCTGCCGCCTCGCCACGCTCGCGCGCCGTTGCCCTGCTTCCTCTCGCAAGCGCCTCCTGCACCGTTGCCGCAGCGCTATCGGCCAGCGCAGCGGAAGCCTTCAAGGCCGCGGTGAACTCGCCGACACGCTCGAGAATATAGGGATCGTCCGATGCACGTTCGACGCCGGATGTGACCCACGGTCGAGTCGTGCTGCGGACATAGTCGACCGCCTCTCGCAATGCGCCTTCAGCCGTGCCGAGATAGAAGTTCACGAAAACGAGCTGAATGAGGGGTGTGTTGAAGGTTGCGAGCACCGGCGCTTCACCGCCGACGGCTGCTGCCCTGTCCAGATCCTCTTCATAGACGGGAAAATCGTGGAATTCGACGCTGCCGCTGTCCGACAGTCTCTGGCCGAAATTGTCCCAATCGTCATTGGCCTTGTAACCCGCCCGATTGGTCGGAACGGCAAAACCGACGATCCTGTCATCAAGGGCGGCATTGGCGTTGATGTAATCCGACACGTGAGCGGCTGTGGAGAAGGATTTGCGGCCGTTCAGAACATAGCCATTGCCACGGCGCGTCAATACGAGGCCCGGATCGCGCGGATTGACGGCAGCACCCCAGTAGAGGCTGTTTGCCACCGTCTTGTTGCCGAGCTCCTGCGCACGCGCCTCCTCGAAGGCCCAATAGACATATTGGCTGTTGACGTAGTGATAACCGAGAAGCTGGCCAATGGAGCTTTCGCCGCGCGCAAGGATGCGCACCAACCGCAAGCCATCCACCCAATCGAGGCCGCCGCCGCCAACCTGCGCAGCATGCAAGGCGTTCAGCAAGCCCGCATTCTTTAGCTTGACGATTTCGCCGAGCGGTGGACGACCTTCGCGATCAAGTTCTGGAGCGCGCTTGGAAAGATCGGCGGCAATCTCTTCCGCTCGGGCAAAAAGGTCTTCCCGCGTGGCGTTTCGACTGCCCGCAAAGACGACGTTGGACTGACTCATTATATGAACTCCGGTTCATGGACGTAGTCCGGCGAGATTAAGAAATTCTCGCCAGCAGATCGCGGACAGCTGCTTAGAAAAGCTTCTCCGGTATCCAGCTGGCGGTTACCGCGTCGCTTGTGTTGAAAGCAGGAACTTTCTTGGCCAGTTCCTCGATCGTCCGGACATTGGCGGCACGAAGTCCCTCCTGCGTCAGCAGCGTCGGCTTAACGGTGATCTGATGCGGAACCTCTTGGCCCGCCACCTGCAAAGCGGCGGCTCGGATGGAAACCGCACCGACGACGGCTGGATTGGTCGCCACCGTCGCAACCCACGGGCTATCCGGTTCGGTTATTTCCTGAATGTCGGCCGTCGATACGTCAGCAGAATAGATCTTCAGCCTGCCCGTGATGCCGAGATCCGTCGCGGCAAGCTTCACGCCGCGCGCGAACTCGTCATAGGGTGCGAAAACGACTGATATGTCGGGATTGGCCGTCAGCGCCGCCTTTGCCTGATCCGCAGTCGAGGTCGCCGTCGTATCGCTGACATTGCCGAAGCGAGCCTTTTCAACAACCCCTGCATTCTGCTTCTTGAAAGCGTCCCAAACCTCGTTGCGGCGATCGAGCGGCGCAAAACCGGCGACATAGACATAACCTGCCTTGAAGCTGCTGCCGTTGTCCTTGACGGCCTGCTTCAGGGCAAGATCGGCAAGCTCATGATCGCTCTGCTCGACCTGGGGGATCTTGGGATTGTTGAGGTTGACATCGAAGGCAACGACCTTGATGCCCTTGTCGAGCGCCTGCTGAACGACATCGCCGAGAGATTCCGGCAGGCCGTGATCGATAACGATGGCGGAGACACCAAGATTGATCGCCTGGAGGATCTGTTCGCGCTGCGCAGCCGCATCCTGGCGGCCGGGGAAGACGCGCAGATCGATGTCGAGCGCCTTTGCCTGAGCTTCCGCGCCGGCCTGATAAGCCTGGAAGAAGTCGCCGGCCGATATGTAGCTGATCAAGGCGATCTTCACGCCGCCCTTATCAAAGGGGGCGGGAGCGCCACTCACACCGCCAGCCAGCGCAGCCTGCGTAAGAAGAAGAGGAGCAACGGCCGTTAGGGCAAGCCGTGTGAGAAATTTCATTGTCGCGATCCTCACGATCAATCGGAAGCGTCGTCTGACGGAATGATGACCCTGCGACGCATGCAATTATTTAGATATAAACTCTATGTTTTTAGTAGATTAAATCATCTGATTTTACCCGCCTTCGGAGATTCTTTGTTCGCGACGGGAAGGCTTGGCGGCAAGGGCTTGCCTAAAAGATCGCGCAATCTCGCGGGCAGTCTACGCGGGTCTATGGCTGAGGGGCGATAGACCGGCATTCGAAAAAGTGACCATAAAGCTAACGATCATTACGCGGGCTGTGGAAACCCGATCTGTACATTAGAAAGGCAGATGACGGAAATTTCCCATGCACCGTCAGTTTTGGAAAAACGTTCCTCCCTTAAATCATTTAAATCTACCTATTTTATATTCTATTGGCATTTATGAATTGCTGGAGAGGATGCTTTCATGACCAAGGGACAGACGACGGGCCTCGGACGCCGGGATATTCTTAAACTGACGGCGGTTGCCGGAACGGCGCTCGCGGCTTCGAGCATTCTGTCGAAGACCGCCGTTGCTGCCGACGACGCATTGTCGTTGAAAGGCAAGCGGATCGCTATCAGCGCGACGGGAACCGACCACTATTTCGACCTGCAGGCCTACAATGCGCAGATTGACGAGGTGAAACGGCTGGGCGGCACGCCGATCGCCGTCGATGCCGGCCGCAACGACGGCAAGCTTGTCTCGCAGCTTCAGACGCTGATTGCGCAGAAGCCGGACGCCATAGTCCAGATCCTCGGCACGCTGAGCGTCATCGACCCCTGGCTGAAGAAGGCCCGCGACGCCGGCATTCCCGTTTTGACCGTCGATGTCGGCTCGACCAATTCGATTAACAACACCACATCGGACAATTGGGGTATCGGCAAGGACCTGGCGCTGCAGCTCGTCTCCGATATCGGCGGCGAAGGCAATGTCATCGTCTTCAACGGCTTTTATGGCGTGACGCCCTGCGCAATCCGCTACGACCAGCTCGTCAATGTGGTCAAATACTTCCCGAAGGTGAAGATCATTCAACCAGAACTTCGGGATGTCATTCCGAATACGGTTCAGGACGCCTTCACGCAGATCACCGCCATCCTGAACAAATATCCGGAGAAGGGCTCAATCAAGGCGATCTGGTCGGCCTGGGACATTCCCCAGCTCGGCGCCACACAGGCGCTCGCGGCCGCCGGACGTACCGAGATCCGCACCTACGGTGTCGACGGCAGCCCGGAAGTGCTGCAACTCGTTGCGGATCCCAATTCGCCAGCCGGGGCCGATGCAGCCCAGCAGCCGGCAGAGATTGGCCGTACCGCGATCCACAATGTCGCCAAGCTGCTTTCGGGACAGACGCTGCCACGCGAAACCTATGTTCCTGCCCTCTTGGCAAACAAAAGCAATGTCGCCGACGTGATCAAGACGCTCGGCATCGGCTGACGTGCAAACCGGCGATGCGGATTTTCCCGCATCGCCTCTCGAAAGGCGAAGGGCCTCTTTCATGACCGCAGCCGAGCATGCGACCAAAGCAGACAACGAGTCGCACATCCTGCGCTTCGACGGCATCGTTAAACGTTTCGGCGGCGCGCAGGCGCTGGCCGGAGCGTCGCTTGCCATCAGGCGCGGCACCGTCCATGGGCTTGTCGGCCAGAACGGAGCGGGCAAATCCACCTTGATCAAGCTGCTGGCCGGTCTGCACACCCCGGATGAGGGACGGATCGAGATCGAGGGGCAGGTCTATGAGCGCCTGACGCCGCATCTGTGCGAAGAGCTCGGCATTCATTTCATCCACCAGGATCGGCTGCTGGTCCCAACCTTCACTGTCGGAGAATCACTTTTTCTCGGGCGAGAGACCCGCCTCGGCAAGACACCGTTCCTCGACCGCAGCGCCATGCAGCGGCGGGCCGCGGAACTCCTTGCCAATTATTTCGGCGTCGATTTGCCGAAGAACGCGCTGATCAGCGAACTGTCGACAGCGGAACGGCAGATCGTCCAGATCACCCGCGCGCTGCTGCACAAGCCGAAGATTCTCGTTTTCGATGAGCCGACCGCAGCGCTGGTGCGTCAGGAAGCTGAGATCCTGTTCCGCCTCATCCGCCGCCTGCGCAGCGAAGGCGTGACCATTATCTACGTCTCACATTATCTCAATGAAATCGAGGCCTTGTGCGATGATGTTACGGTTCTGCGCAATGGTGTCGATGTCGCGTCTCTGAGGGCAAGCGAAATCTCGGCAGGCAAGATTGCCAACCTGATGGTCGAACGCGATATCGCCGACATGTTTCCCAAGCGGCAGGTCGAACTAGGGAATGAGATACTCAGAGTCAGGAATCTCTCGGCAACAGGCCGCTTTCACGATGTCGACTTCTCACTGCATCGCGGCGAGATCCTCGGCATTACGGGCTTGCTCGGCTCGGGGGCAAAGGATCTGGTTCGCACCCTCTTCGGGTTGCAGGCGGCAACAGGCGGGACGATCGATGTCGATGCGCGTGGCCTGAAGCTGCGCACCCCGGTCGAAGCCGTCAATCGTCAGATCGCCTTGGTGCCGGAGGATAGGCGCGGCCACGGCGTAGGTCTGGAGCTCAGCGTCCGTGAAAACATTACGCTGTCGAGCCTTCGCCGGTATACGCGTTTCGGCTTTCTCAACCGCAAGCGGGAAAGCGACGACACCGACGAGCTGATCAAGCGGCTGCAGATCAAGACGGCTGGGCGCGAGGCACTGGTGCGGACACTCTCAGGCGGCAACCAACAGAAGGTGGCGATTGCCAAATGGCTGAGCCGCCATTCGGAAATCTACCTACTCGACGAGCCGACCGTCGGCGTCGATATCGGCTCGAAGGTCGAAATCTACACTTTGATCGGCGAGCTTGCCGCCCGCGGTGCCGGCGTAATCGTGCTGTCTTCGGATCTTCAGGAGCTTGTCGGCATCACCGACAGGATCCTTGTGCTGTTTCGCGGTCGCGTGACGCGCGAACTCATCTCCTCCGAGACGACAACGGACGAAGTTCTGTCGGCATCGACCGGTGCCTTGGAAGGATTGCGCCATGTCGGCTGACGTTCAATTTGCCTCCCTACCCGAAACTTCGACGACAAAGGCGTCGCCGGCCAGCGGCAAGCCTGCCGCCGCCTTGCGCTTCGGTTCGCTGCTTGCCTTTGCAGCCATTCTGGTGATTTTCGCGGCGACGGCGCCCTATTTTCTGACGGTCGGCAATATCGGCAACGTGCTCGGACAATCGGCCATTTCGGGTGTTCTCGCCATCGGCCTCACGATCGTCCTGATCGCCGGCGGCTCCAATGTCGTCACCGGCGGCATCGACCTCTCGCTAGCCGCCAATATGGGGCTTAGTGCAGCAGTTTACGCCACCCTCATTCAGCTTGGCTTTAGCGATGTGGTCGCCGCGGCGGCGGCGCTGGTCACCGGGCTGGCGATCGGCGTCGTCAATGCGCTGGCGATCGTTTTTGCGGGCATTGTGCCGTTGCTCGCGACGCTTGCCGTGATGAATGTGGTCGCGGGGCTGGAGCTGGTCCTGACGCAGAATACCGTGCTTCCGGCCTCGACTGACCTTCTCACCGCACTTTCATCGTCGGACGGGTTTGGCATTCCGATCCTCGCCTATGTGCTGATCGGCTTTACCATCGTCGCGACGGCGATCGTGCAATTCACCCCGCTTGGTCTCAGGCTTTATGCCGTCGGCGAGTTTCCCGAGGCCGCACGCGCCGCCGGCCTGCCGTTGAAGGGCCTCGTTGCGGGAGCGTTCGTAGCCAGCGGGTTCTGCGGTGGAATCGCTGGCATCCTCTCCGTCGCCTATCTCAGCGGCAGCACCACCGGCTCCGGCGAGATGCTGCTTCCCGTCGTCGTCACCGCATTGCTCGGCTCGGTGTTTTCCCGCCGGCTCGTGCCGACCATCGGCGGCACGCTGATCTCGACGCTATTTGTCGGCTTTCTCATCAATGGCTTCCAGTTGCTCAATCTGCCGAGCACGCTGGTCAGCGGCGTTCAAGGTCTTCTGATCCTCATCGTAGTTTCGGCCACCACACTGCTTCGCAAACGGGAGATCTGAACCGTGATCACTGCCATTGCCCCGACACGGTCATTCGCTGGCCTTGCCCGCTATGGGCTCATCGTCGCCCTTGTGCTCGTCTTCTCGCTGTTTTCGACCGTGGCGCCGACATTTCTCAGTGTCGGCAATCTGCAGAGCATTCTCGTCAACAACTTCACTCTGCTTGCCATTGTCTCGATCGCCATGACTTTTGCCGTTGCAGCCGGCGGCATCGATCTCTCGGTCGGGACGGCCGTCGATTTCGCGAGCTTTGCCTTCGTCTCCGGCATATTGGCTGGTCTACCGGTGCCGCTGGCCGCCCTAGCGGGCCTTGGCGCGGGCGCATTGGTCGGCGCCTTCAATGCCATCCTGATTTCGGCAATCGGCGTATCGCCATTCCTCGCAACGCTCGGAACGCTATTCATCGGCCGCAGCATTCAGCAACTCCTGACGGATGGCGGCAATCCGGTCTATCTGCCGCCCTCCGGTGTTCCCGCAGCATTCCGCTTTATCGGGCATGGAACGCTTGTTGGCTTTCCGGTGCCGCTTCTGATTGCGGCCGTCATTATCGCCGCAGCAGCACTGTTATTTGCCCGCATGCGCTTCGGCCGCGTTGTGCTTGCGATCGGCATTCAGCCGCGCACCGTTCGTTATTCGGGCATCGGTCTCGCAAAGCATGTCGCTGTGACCTTTATCCTTGCCAGCACGATTGCCGCTTTTGCCGGCCTGATCCTGACAGCGACCGTGACGGTTTATATCCCCTCTTCCGGCAACGGCTTCATGCTGAACGCCATTGGGGCCACTTTCATCGGCACGACCTTTTCGTCGCTGGGGCGGCCGAACATCGCCGGCACGGTGCTTGGCGTTCTGCTCTTGAGCATCGTCGCCAACGGCCTGCTGCTGACGGGCCTGAACTTCTACTGGCAGCAGGTCGGCACAGGCCTGCTGATCTTCGCCGTGCTCGCCTTCAGCTTCGTCAACAAGAAAGCGGTTGGCGCCTGAGCGCCGACCGAACGATACAATCGCAGGAATAGCAAGATGACACGCGAAATCAGGCTCAATGCCTTTGACATGAACTGCGTCGGACACCAGTCACCAGGCCTCTGGCGCCATCCTCGCGACAAATCCTGGACCTACAAGCATCTCGATTATTGGGTCCATCTGGCGAAAACGCTGGAGCGTGGCAAATTCGATGGCTTGTTCATCGCCGACGTGCTTGGGGTTTATGACGTCCTAAACGGCAACGTTGATGCGGCCTTGCGCCATTCGGCGCAGGTGCCGGTCAACGATCCGCTGCAGCTCATCCCAACCATGGCCTATGAGACGGAGCATCTCGGTTTCGGCCTGACGGCTTCGCTCTCCTTCGAGCATCCCTACACATTCGCGCGGCGCATCTCGACGCTCGATCACCTGACGAAGGGACGCGTCGGCTGGAACATCGTGACCTCCTATTTGAACAGCGGTGCCCTCAACATCGGCCAGTCTGCGCAAACGCAGCATGACGACCGCTATTCCCTGGCCGAGGAATATCTCGAAGTCTGCTACAAGCTGTGGGAGGGTAGCTGGGAAGACGACGCAGTCATTCGCGACCGCGAGAGCGGCATCTTTACGAGACCGGAAAAAGTCCATCCGATCCGCCATTCCGGCAAGCATTTCAGTGTGCCCGGCATTCATCTCAGCGAGCCGTCGCCGCAGCGTACCCCCGTGCTTTACCAGGCGGGCGCCTCCAGCCGCGGCAAGGATTTCGCCGGTGCACATGCCGAATGCATTTTCGTCGCGGCACCTTCGAAGGCAGTCCTGAAGCGCTATGTCGCCAATGTTCGCGAGGCAGCCGAGCGCATCGGGCGCAATCCCCGCGAAATCCTTTCCTTCAATCTACAGACGGTGATCCTGGGCGAGACCGATGCCGAGGCGCAGCGCAAGTTCAACGAATACCGTCAATATGTTTCGCTCGAAGGGGCGCAGGCGCTGATCTCCGGTTGGACCGGCATCGATTTTGGCCAATTCTCGCCTGACGAGGTGCTGCGCCATCGCTATACCAATGCAGTGCAATCGGCCGTCGAGACCTTCACCACCATCGATCGGGACAAGGAATGGACGGTGCGCGAAATGGCCGATTGGGTCGGCATTGGCGGCTTCGGCCCGGTCTTTGTCGGCTCGCCACAGACGGTTGCCGACCTGATGCAGGAATGGATCGAGGATACCGACGTCGACGGCTTCAATCTCGCCTATGCCGTCACCCCCGAAAGCTTCGAGGATGCCGTCGATCTTCTGGTGCCGGAACTGCAGAAGCGCGGCGTCTACAAGACCGAGTATCGCACAGGCACCTTGCGCGAGAAGCTTGGCGGCAGCGGACCCCGGCTTGCAGCCCCGCATCCAGCGACCGGCTATCGCAATCTTGGCGAAGCCAACGCTCTTCCCAGACGCGTCGGATAGGCTTTAGACAAAGGTGCGTGCCTTTGGCTGAGACGGGACAATTCCCGTCTTAGCCGCCCCATGTCTGTTCGAGGACTCGAAGCCAGTTTTGATGCGCGATCTTGGCAAGCGAGGGAGCGTCAAACCCATGCGCGCGCAAGGCGTCGATCAGCTTCGGCAGGCCACTCGCATCACCGAGCGCTGCCGGAATGGTCGTACCATCGAAATCGGAACCCAGCGCGACATGCTCGATGCCGATGCGCTCTGCAATGTAAGCAACTTGGCGAACGAGGACTTCGAGAGGCGTATCGGTGTTCCTGACGCCATCGTCACGCAGGAACAACACGCCGAAATTTATACCGACCAAACCGCCGGTATCGCGGATGGCGTCAAGCTGCTTGTCGGTCAGATTGCGGCTGTGCGGGCTGATGGCATGCGCGTTGGAATGCGAGGCAACTAGCGGCGCATTCGACAATTTGGCGATATCCCAGAACCCCTGCTCGTTCATGTGCGAGAGGTCGATCATGATCCTGAGCTCGTTGCAGGCGCGGATCAGATCTTTGCCGGCGTCGGTGAGCCCGGGGCCAATATCCGGCGTCGAAGGAAACCGGAAAGGCACACCATAGGCAAAGACATTGGGGCGGCTCCAGACAGGTCCAAGCGTGCGCAAACCGGCCTGATGCAGGACGTATAGGGCATCGAGATCGGCCGCGACCGCCTCCGCGCCCTCGATATGGAAAACGGCGGCGAACTGGCCTTCGGCAATCGACCGCCTGATATCGGCGGCCGAACGGCAAACCTTTACGGCTCCTTGCGACCGGGCCTCGATCGCAAGCAAAAGCCGCGCCATGGCCAGGGTTTCGTTCAGCGCGTCCGGCTGGGCGGGCGTCGCAAAATCGGCATTTCCAGGCTTCGGCTGATCCGGCGAAGGGATGAAGATGGCGCAGAGCCCGCCGGCAAGACCGCCACGACGCGCGCGAGGCAGGTCGATATGTCCGGCAGCTTCGCCGTTCAGGAAAGCATCGATGGAATTCAAGCCGCCGCGACGCAGCCGGAGCAACACGTCGTTATGGCCATCGAATACGGGAATTATTGAGGATTCGGTCATGTCTCATTCCAAACACCGCAGTTGCTATCTGCCTAGGCAAGCTTGGCGGAATGGGCAACTGCAAATTATTCATAGCTCTGCAAAAAACGAATTGGCCGCTCGCAAGACACCTGGCTAAAAACTCCTGCGAAAGTAAGATGGGGTGGAAGCCATGTCAGGTCGAGTGCAATAAAAACAGATAGTGTTGCCTTGAGCGTTGCAGAGGGCACGCATTGAGCGATTTGCGCTTTCGTTTCAAGCTCCTGGAATGGAGACGCCGACCCTCTGTCGCGTCGACCAGCAAACGCATCTGCACAGATCGATGCGAACTGGTGCCATATATTGGGACAAGTGAAACGGGAATATTGATTTGCCAACCCGCAAGACTTGCCTTTTCGAAAATGCGCAGCAAATGAAAACCGTATTGAGGTGAAAAAACCCGGGATAAGGCCAGGATCGCCGCGTATCGGCTCGCTGAAAAGAGCAATTCATAGCAAGTTTCGGGCATATCCGATGGAAGCAGGCAGCAGGAACCTGTCGGTATGGCGGATGGAGAGTTGACAGCGATGCTTATCTTCCGCCCGACGGCATTCGGAGAGACTTGATTGTCTGATTTGCGACGCGAAGACCGATCCCAATCCGCGTCAGACGAGGCGCAGGACGAGTCATGGCGTGGCGATAGGAAATCCATGCAGTCCGAACGGCGGCGCTTTCCGCGGCCGGAGAAGGCAGCGACGGAGGGCGCCCTGCCGCCGCCAGCCTTGCAGCCGTTGAAATTTTCGACACGTGGTATGGAGCCAGGCGATCAATTTGCCGCTTGGCAGACCTATGTCGCTCCCTTGGCCGACGTACGGCTGCCGGACAATGCCTCTCCGGAAGCCGGCTTTCCGGCGGACCATACAGCATGGAATCTGGGCGGCATGCTTGTCGTTCAGCAGGATGCGCCGCCTCACAGTTACATGCGCTCGCAGGCGAAAGTGAAAGCCAATCACGTCGATCACTGGCACATTTCCGTATTGTCCAGCGGCCGGACGTGGACGGAAGTCGATGGCCATGTTCTGGATGGCGAGCCAGGCAAGGTGGAATTGCGTTCGCTAGGACACCCTTTTCGAGGGCGCTCGACCGAGGCGAAGGTCCTCTCGCTCTTTCTGCCGAGGGCGTTGTTGCTCGACGTTCCCACACCGGTAGAAATCGAGAACAATATTGCCCTCTCGGGCGTCTTCACCAACATGCTGATCGAATTTCTCGATAGCGTCGAACACAATCTCGCGCGTCTTGCAGCCACTGATCTGCCCCATGTCGTACAGACGGTGCGCAACATGATCGTGGCTGCCATTTCGACCTCAGCGGCTCAATCGACCGGCACAGAACAGCATAGCGCCCTCGCCCTGACGGAACGGGTGCGGCGGTTCGTCGAAGCCAACCTGATCTCGGGCGATTTGACCGCCGAACGCATATGCCGCGAGCTTGGCGTATCCCGCACCAGGCTCTATCAGATATTTGAACAATATGGCGGCGTGCATCACTATATTCAGCGCCGCCGTCTCCTGTCGGCGCATGCGGCTCTCAGTGATCCCGCCAATCGCGAGCAGATCGTCGACATCGCCTTTGCCGTAGGTTTCTCCTCGGCGGCGCATTTCAGCCGGGCATTCGGCAAGGAATTCGGCTATAGCCCTCGCGAAGCCAGAAACCTTACCATCCCACGCTATGTCGGACAGATCATCTCACCGGCGCCGTCCGGCAACAGCCACTCTTTCGACGAATGGCTGAAAACCCTGGGCTATTATCATTAGACAATTCTGCATAGCGGGCTTCAAAATCTCCTGAATGAAACGCAGTCGAATGACTCCGATGCGCGGCGTCCCGTCGCGCCCATCCATGCACAAGCGGAAACACCGCACTTCAGCAATCGCGAAAATGGACGCTGCTGCAAGTTTCGGGATGCATGGCTAACGACACCCGATAGGTAAACCATTAAAAACGAAAGGGAATACTAGCTCAGACACCAAAGCCCCAATGTTTGGTGAATGTACCCTGCGTCCATCGGGGCAAGCTTTAGGGAAAACAGCAATGGTATCTACTCGCCAAACAATAGAGATCAGCAAGCCCCAGCATCCCGTCACTGATTCATACCGCGCGGTCGAGCGCGAAGAGGTCCTTGAACTGGCCTTTCGCGATTTCGTCCAAACGGTGGTCGCCGCCGGCTGGAATGAGCCTGAGGTTGCTTTGACCTTGGCCGATATTGCCGACGACTACGTGATGGCTCTCGCCGGTAGAGTTGCGGAGAAATAGTGTTGCGGCCTCCGTCCGCGCTCCGCAGGGGTGAGCACGAACGGTAAGAAGCAACTCTTCAGCATGCCGCCGGCGGCACCGTTCCATAAGAAGCGGGTCATCGGCGGCATGATTTTTTATTCGGCGAACGGCAGGCGCAGCTCCTTTATGCCAATCGCCATCCATCCAGGATTTGACGAAAGCGCTACGATGAAGGTCAGGCAGCATCTTTGGTTTCGCCGGGATATGGAAAGAGCGATAGAGCTCTATACGGCGCTTATCCCTGGTTCGTCCGCCGGATGGATCTCGAACATATTGACCGATCAACCGAATGGACCGGCCGGCAGCGTAAAATTCGCGGGCTTCAAACTCGGAAACCGTTCCTACATGGGATTCGAGGCTGGGCCATTCGACTACCTGGAGCATAATTCTTCGGTCACCGTCGAGTGCGCGACGGAAGACGAGGCAAGCCGTTTGCGTTATGCGCTGGGGAAGGGTCGCCCGGATGATCGCGGCGGAGTGACAGATCCCTGGGGCATATATTGGCAATTTCAGGTCAAGTCACCAGCTGCCGATGTTGGAACATCAGCCAAAGCTCAACCGGAACATGACGGCGATATCGTTGCCGCAAAACCACGAGCCGCCGCAGCCTGACGCCCGAGTGAAGCAAGATCATCGGAAAAATGATCGCCGCTGGCGGCATATGCGCCAACTTCAGCTAGTCGAAAGTATGCCCTGCCGCGAAGCAAGCGGAGGCCGATCCAGGCTCGGCTCCGCTCACATGCTGACTTGAGCGTCAGTCGATAACCGGGCAGCCGCGCCGATTGGCGAAGACCATGCGGTCGGGGCCGCCGTCATTCCAGCCGCGGACGACAATTCGGCGCCCGTTGCTATCAACCGAATCGATGCGGCGGAAGCCTTCCGCGCGCGCAGCGCGCATCAGGTCACGTCTGTCACAGCCCCGATCGCGGTCCCAACCTCTGTCGCGATCCCAACCACGATCGCGCGGCGGCCCTCTCCAGTCGCGACCTTGATCGCGCTGCCAGGGCGGCGGTGCATAACCGTCGTCGCCGCCGTAATACTGAGCCGATGCCGCAGAGGTCATCAGCTGCAACGCGGCCAATCCGACCACGGCGACACGCGAGATCCGTACCAAACCTTCAAGCATTTTCCTTACCCCCAATTTCCTGTCTTGCGGATAAAAATAGAGATACGCCGATTCGCATGAACTCTGCCTGAACACAGCCAGAACCAAATCGCGCGCCGTGTCACACGGTCGCGCGAGCTTCGGATCGGCGCCGATCCGGCGTTCGGGTGGACAACATCTATTGTGACTTGGAACCTTTGGATGCGAAAGAGGATGATGTGCCATCGCGGCGTGGACGCGAAGCCACTTGCGAAAGCCGCGCATCCCCATGCCAGTCGGTGATTGCCGAATGAACGGATTGGGAAAGAAGCATCGCCCCTGCCAGGCAATAGAGCAACACAATGATGGCCGTTTCGACGATCAGCGGCAGAAAGGCAAAACGAGCGCTGGGGTTGTCATCCTCTTCGGGGAGCAGATCCGGCAACCCAAGCATCATCGCCGTCAGCGGCGAAGTCAGGATCGCGAGGAAAGCGGCGCTATGAATCCACAGGCGCAAACGAGGCAATTTTCCCGCCATCCAAAAGGCTAGAAGCGGAGCGCCGATATTGCATAACAAGCCAAGCGAAACGGCGAACTCTATCGGCAGGATCGAATCGTCATGCATGAATTGCCAACCCTTCAATGCGGCACAGATTAGTGCCGCGCATCCGAAATGACAACTTTCTCTTGCGCTGCTCCTGTCCCTGCAGTCTCCAAAAGACGATGCCGTCTTGACCTAAATCTTAACCGTCAATTCCCACGATCGTCGGCTTGAACACTATTGTTTTCCGCATCGGTTCCCGGCCTATCCCGACTGCTTGGCGCACCAATTGCGCCGCAGCCTCACCGATAGCGCGCCGGGGCGAGCGCGAGGTTGCGATCGGCGCGGGCAAGGAATTGACCAGATCCAGCCCGTTGAAGCCGGCAATCAGCATTTTATCAGGAACCGCAACCCCCAGTTCCATGCAGGCAAACAAGCCGCCGCTCGCCATATCGTCATTGGAATAATAGATGCAATCGAGGTCTGGTACCGCCGCAAGCAACGATGTCGTGAGCTGCTTTCCGAGCGCGATCGAGGAAAAGACGTCATCGGTCCGCTGCCCGGCAAACCCAAGGCCATGCGCATGCAGGACGCGCTCGAAGCCGGCCTTTCGCTTGCGCGCGCGCAGATCTCGAGCCAGGGCACTGCCGACATAACCGAACCGTCTTCGCCCGGCCGCAATCAACGCTTCGGCCATATTCTCTCCCGCCGCACCATGAGACAATCCGACATTGAAATCGATCGGCGTGCCGTCGAGATCCATGAGCTGGATGACCGGAATATTGGCGTGGCGGAGCAACTCCACCGTCTCCTCCGGTTGATCGAGCCCGGTGACGATGATGGCGCAAGGCTGCCAGGAGAGCATGTCGCGGATGATCTCGCGCTCCTTTGCCATGTCATAGTCGGATATGCCGAACACGGCTTGCATGCCGGAACCATCGAGCCCGGCGGAAATACCGGCAAGTACCTCTGGAAAGACGATGTTCGACATGCTGGGAACGACGACAGCGACTAGGTTTGTGCGTTGCGAGGACAAGGAGAGCGCCAGCCTGTTGCCGACATAATTCATCCGCGTTGCCGCTTCGATCACCCTGTCACGCGTTTCGCTGGAGACGTCGGCTACGCCACGCAAGGCGCGCGATGCCGTCATCTTGCTGACGCCCGCCTCGATCGCGACTTCCTCCAGAGTGGGTTTGCGCATCCCCAAGCAACCCTCGATGACCCATAGCGGCTGGCACGATGCCGCTCTTCTTCATAGAATGTTTCCGCGAAAAGGCAAACATCAGCCTATTGACAATTCCGGGGAAAATAAAGCTATGTTACCGATACCGGTATCGGTAACATAGTTGAAAATAGCAGAGGTAGCACCGTGCAGAACACGAAGAAGGCAGCCATTATCGGCCTGGGGTCCATGGGCTGGGGCGCTGCTCTTTCCCTTCTGAAAGCGGGCTTTGCCGTGCGCGGCTGCGATGTTCGCAGCGAGGTCCTCGCCCGTTTTGCAGAGAACGGCGGTACGCCCTGCACGACGCCGGCGTCAGCGGCAGAAGATGCCGACGTGATCCTCGTCTATGTCGTCAACAGCAAGCAGGTCGAAGACGTGCTTTTCGGCCAGGACGGCGCGCTGAAGACCGCACGGCCCTCCACCGTGTTCCTGCTCTGCACCACCATGGCCCCGAGCGCCACGATCGCCATTGCCGAAAGACTGGAGGCAGCTGGCATGCTCGTCATCGACGCTCCCGTCTCCGGCGGCCATGTCCGTGCGCTTTCGGGTGAGATTACCGTCATGGCATCCGGCATGCCCGAGGTTTTCGATAAGGCATCCGCAGTGCTCGAGGCTATCTCCGCCAAGGTATTCCGCCTCGGGGATCGCCCCGGCGCCGGCTCGCAAGTCAAGATGATCAACCAGTTGCTGGCCGGCGTGCATATTGCCGCAACGGCAGAAGCCATGACGCTTGCCGCCAAGGCCGGCATCGATCTGAAAACGCTCTATGACGTGATCTGCGTATCCGCCGGCTCGTCGTGGATGTTCGAAAACCGCGGCGAACACATCGTGTCCGGCGATTATACGCCGCGCTCGGCGGTCAATATCTTCGTCAAGGACCTCGGCATCGTTACATCCGAGGCCGGCAAAGCGGGTGCCGTCACTCCGCTCGCAACAACGGCGCTCGATCTCTTCGTCGAAGCATCGGAGGCGGGCCTGGGCCTGGAGGATGACGCCGCGGTTGCGAAGATTCTGGCCGCCAGGAGCGGCGCCAGCCTGCCGGGCGTTAAGGGGTAGGCCATGACACTCCTGCTTGGCTGTATCGCGGATGACTTTACCGGAGCGACCGATCTTGCCGCGCTGCTGGCGCGCGGCGGACTGCCCGTTTCGCTGCGGATCGGCATTCCGCAAGACAGACGCTACCCGAACGAGACGGCGGCTTTTGAAGTCATCGCCCTCAAATGCCGGACATCGCCGGTCGAGGCCGCCGTGAAGCAGGCCCGGCAAGCACTGAATTGGCTCAAGGAAGCGGGAGCGAGTCGCTTCTTCTGGAAATATTGCTCAACATTCGACAGCACGGCCGAAGGCAATATCGGTCCGGTCGCGGATATGCTGATGGCGGAGACCGGCGCGACCCAGGCGATCCATTGCCCAGCCTTTCCGGAAAATGGGCGTAGCATCTTCATGGGTCATCTTTTCGTCGGCGAACAGCTTCTGTCGGAGAGTCCGATGAAGGACCATCCGCTGACGCCGATGCGCGATTCAAGCCTTGTACGGCTTCTGATGCCGCAGGTGAATGGCGCTGTCGGCCTTGCCAACCATAATATTGTCTCGAAGGGAGCGGAATCGCTGAGAGCAAAGTTGGCACAACTCGGCAACGACGGCATTCGGCATGTAATCGTCGATGCTGTATCCGACGACGATCTTCGAACGATCGCAGCAGCATCTTTCGACATGCCGCTGGTGACAGGCGGCAGCGCGATTGCCGGCCAGCTTCCGCAATTCTACATGGAGGAAGGTCTCGTCAGCCTTTCCGAACATCGACAGGCACTGCCAAAGATCACCGGCGGTTCGATCGTGCTCTCCGGTAGCTGTTCTGCCATGACGCGGAAGCAGGTTGCCAATTACGCCGGCAAGGTCGCCAGCCTGCGGCTCGATCCGATCGCGCTTGCAGAGGAAGGCCCCGGTACCGCGCTGGAATGGCTGCGCCAGCAATCCCCCGACGCGCCGAAACTCATTTACGCCACCGCCGAGCCTAATGAAGTGCGGCAGGCGCAAGAACGTTTGGGGCGGGACAAGGCAGGCAAAGTGGTCGAGGACGCTCTTTCCGTGATCGCCCGCACGGCCTTCGATTGCGGCACGCGCCGCTTCGTCGTTGCAGGCGGCGAGACGTCCGGTGCAATCACGCAGGCGCTCGGCGCGGCGCATCTGACTCTCGGGCCGGAAATCGCACCCGGCGTGCCTTGGACTTTCACGACCCTTGGAGGTGAAACAGTCGCTCTAGCTCTAAAATCCGGCAATTTCGGCAAAGAAACCTTCTTTGCGGACGCTTTCGACCGATTGGAGACGGCATGAGCGAAGAAGCGAACTTGCGCGAACAGATATGCATGATGGCCAAGTCGCTCTACGACCGCGGGCTGACCGCCGGTTCTTCGGGCAATATTTCGGCACGCCTCAGCGACGGCAGGCTTTTGGTGACGCCGACGGGCAGTTCCTTCGGGCGCCTCGATCCGGCACGCCTCTCGCTATTCGACGACAAAGAGCGTCTGATCGGCGGCGACAAGCCGACCAAGGAAATGCCGCTGCATGCCGCCTTCTATGAGACACGGCCGAAGAAGACGGGCGCCGTCGTTCATCTCCATTCGAGCCATTCGGTGGCCCTCTCGATCCTGCCCGGCGTCGATGTCGACAACATGCTGCCGCCGTTGACGGCCTATTCGATCATGAAGCTCGGCAAAGTAAAACTCCTGCCCTATTTCATGCCGGGCGACCCGGCGATGGGCGATGCCATTCGCGGACTGGCCGGCAAGCGCAGCGCCGTCATGCTGGCGGCACATGGACCTGTCGTTTCTGCGAAAGATCTGGAAGCGGCTGTCTATGCAATTGAAGAACTGGAAGAGACGGCAAAGCTTGCCATCTTGACACGCGGGGCCAATCCTTCGCTGTTGACGGAGGCGCAGATCGCCGATCTCATCCGCACCTATGATGTGGAATGGGACTGACCATGACGCGCTTTTCGGCCAATCTGGGTTTCCTATGGCAGGAGCTTTCCCTTCCCGACGCTATCCGCGCCGCCAAGCGCGCCGGCTTCGATGCGGTGGAATGCCATTACCCCTACGACACGCCCGCTGAAGCCGTGCGTCAGGCATTGGAGGAGACTGGTCTTTCCATGCTCGGCCTCAACACCGCCCGCGGCAATATCGCGGCCGGTGACAATGGACTTGCCGCCGTTCCGGGCCGCGAGGATGAAGCCCGTCGTCTCATCGATCAGGCGATCGATTATGCAGCGGCCATCGGCGCGCGAAACGTGCATGTGATGGCGGGCAAGGCCGCCGGCGACGAGGCACGGGGCGCTTTCATCGCCAATCTGCGTTATGCCTGCGAACGCGCTGACAAGACGGGGACGACGATCCTGATCGAGCCGCTCAACTATCGCGATGCGCCAGGCTACTTCCTGCAGACTGCCGATCAGGCACTCGATATCATAGCCGCGATCGATGCCGCCAACCTCAAGCTGATGTTCGACTGCTATCACCTCCAGATCATGCAGGGCGACCTGACCCGCAGGCTGCAGGATCATATGGCGGCAATCGGCCACATCCAAATCGCCGCTGTTCCGGATAGACGGGAACCGGACCACGGGGAGATCGACTACCGTCATATTCTGCAGTTCCTGGAGAAGCTTGGCTATGACAGGCCGATCGGCGCGGAATATCGGCCGGTAACCACGACGGAGGCAGGGCTCGCCTGGCTGCAGGCATTCAAATAAAAGGTGATTGGCATCCTCAATGCCGGATGGCCATCAAAGACATTTGCTCGGGATCGATCCCGAAGACTGATATCAGTTTGGAGTGGTTCAGCTTTTCATTGAATCCTTGAGCCGCTCCGTCTGCTTGTTTTCTCGCAATTCCGGATGGAAAACCGCTAAGCACTTTTCCGGGAATTGCTCTATTGGGAGGAAAATCCAATATGCATGTTTTGATCCTGGGCGCTGCCGGCATGGTCGGCCGCAAGCTCGTCAACCGCATCGCCGACGACCCAACGATTCTCGGCAAGGCTATCGATCACCTGACGCTGGTCGATGCCTTCCAGCCGCCGTTGCCGGAAGCGCTTCAATCCATATCAAAAGCCCTAACGATCGATCTTGCGAGCCCTGGTGTTGCGGAAAAGCTCATCGAAGACCGTCCGGATATGATCTTCCATCTCGCCGCCATCGTTTCGGGCGAGGCCGAGGCCGATTTCGACAAGGGATACTCCGTCAATCTCGACGGCACGCGGGCACTCTTCGAAGCCATTCGCCAGCAAGGCCTGAAATCGGCCTATACCCCACGCGTCATCTTCGCCTCTTCCATCGCCGTGTTCGGCACCCCCTTCCCCGATGTCATCGGTGACGAATTCCTGACCGCGCCGCTGACGAGCTACGGCACGCAGAAGGCAATTACGGAACTGCTGCTTGCCGATTATTCACGCCGCGGCATTTTCGATGGCATCGGCATCCGACTGCCGACCATCTGCGTGCGCCCCGGCACTCCCAACAAGGCGGCCTCCGGCTTCTTTTCCAACATCCTGCGTGAACCGTTGGTCGGCAAGGAGGCTGTTCTGCCCGTCAGCGATACGGTGCGGCACTGGTTTGCAAGTCCCCGCTCCGCCGTCGGCTTCTTCGTGCACGCCGCAACGCTCGATACGGCGAAGGTCGGGCCGCGTCGCAATCTCACCATGCCGGGACTTTCGGCGCTTGTTTCTGATGAGATCGATGCGCTCCGGCGTGTCGGTGGCGACAAGGCGGTTGCGCTCATCCGCCGCGAGCCGGATCCGATGATCGAGCGCATCGTTTCCGGTTGGGCGACACAGTTCGACGCCAAGCGTGCGACCGATCTCGGTTTCAAGGCCGAACAGAGCTTCGACGAGATCCTGCGGGCGCATATCGAAGATGAACTGGACGGGAGGGTCGTATGACGCAGGCATCATCGGATGTAAAAAATGCGATCGCGTTGGTGACTGGTGGCGGCACGGGCATCGGTCGAGCCATCGCCAAGGCGCTCGGCTCGGCAGGCTTCAAGGTCGTCATCTCAGGACGCAGGGCTGACGTTCTAGAAAAAACTGCCCGCGAGCTTGCCGAGGAGACCGGAACGGAATTTCTTGCGGTTGCCGCCGATGTCAGTGACCCCTCATCGGTCCGCAGCCTTTTCGATATGATCGCCGACCGCTATGGCCGCCTCGACCTTCTGGTCAACAATGCCGGCATGGGTCTGCCGGCCGTGCCGATGGAGGAGCTGAGCTTCGAGCAATGGAACGCCATTCTCGGTGCGAACCTGACGGGCGCGTTCCTCTGTACGCAGCAGGCATTCCGCCTGATGAAAGCCCAGGCGCCGCAAGGCGGCCGCATCATCAACAACGGTTCGATCTCAGCGACGACACCGCGGCCGCATTCCGCACCCTATACGGCCACGAAACATGCGATCAGCGGCCTGACGAAATCGACGGCGCTCGACGGTCGTCCCTTCGACATCGCCTGCGGCCAGATCGATATCGGCAATGCCGCCACCGACATGACGGCGCGGATGAGTGCCGGCGTGCTGCAGGCAAATGGCGAGACCGCAGCGGAGCCGACGATTTCGGCAGAGCATGTTGCCCGCGCCGTCGTCTATATGGCAACCCTGCCGCTCGACGCCAATGTTCTTTCCATGACTGTAATGGCAACGAAGATGCCGCTTGTCGGAAGAGGATAAAAGAGAACGGCAGCACCGCGAGTGCAATGCTGCCGTCTCAAGGATTAGCACCATTCGTTAGATGGCAGGTCGTGCCGAAGGCTTGACCTGCCTTCGCTCGATCAGGCCGGCAACGCTGAAGATCAAGACCTCGATCTCCATGCCGATCTTGTCGCCATCAAGTAGCCTGACGACATCATCTATGCCGGAGACGGCGTGTCCATCGATGGCAAGCAGGTAGTCACCCTCCTGCAAGCCGCCTTTTTCGGCCGGACTATCCTTCTCGACACGACGCAGACGCACGGCGGTCGAATGTGTGACGCCGGCCTCGAGCGCGATGCGCCGATGCAGCTCGACCGTATCAGCGGCAATGCCGATATAAGCACGCCGGACATGGCCGAAACGCAGGATTTCGGACACCACATGCTTCGCCGTATTAGAGGCGACCGAAAACGCGATGCTCTGGGCGCCCTGAATGACGGCGGTATTGACGCCAATCACTTCGCCGGCGGAAGAAACCAGCGGACCGCCGGAATTGCCGGGATTGAGGGCGGCATCCGTCTGAATGATATCTTCCATCAGCCGACCGCTGGCCGCGCGCATCGACCGGCCCAGCGCCGAGACGATGCCGGCGGTGACGGTCCATTCGAAGCCAAGCGGATTGCCGATGGCGATCGCGATGTGACCACGCTTCAGCGATTTGGAATCGCCAAGTCGCGCCCAATTGCCCGGCCAGTCGTTGGCGCGAATGAGAGCGAGGTCGGTATCCGGGTCGCGCCCAAGCACCCTGCCCTCAACGGTCGCCCCTTCCGGGGTCTTGATGCGTACCGCCTTGGCATCGTCGACGACATGATTGTTGGTGACGACCAGGCCATCAGGCGAAATGGCAAAGCCCGAGCCATGTCCGGTACGGCCGCCCAAACGCTCGATGCGGCTGACGGCCGGACCGACGAGATCGACGGCACTCGATACCGACTGAGAATAGGCATCCAGCAGCCCGGCATCGGATGACGGCTGGATGTCGCGATCAATAAAGCCCATGAAAACTCCTCCGACGCGGACGCGTCGCATAGAGGAACGGCAGCAACTGTTGAAAAGCAGGAGGCTGTCGGTTCGACAGATTGAAACAGTGACTACTGAAATGAGGAGAGATCAAGCCAAGTTCAAGAGCCACATATGCCCGTGCGTTTTTGGACCGCCTCTTATCTCACGCGTGCTGAAACAGTCTGTTGGCGGTGGTCACTGCTCGCCATGCGCCATGTGTTCCGGCCGTTGGCTTTGGCTCGGTAGAGCGCGCGGTCCGCTTCCTGAATCAGAACTTCTCCGTTCTCGCCATTCTCCGGCGCCGCCGAAACGCCGATGCTGATACCGATATCGACGGTGGTGCCCTCAATGCGAAAGGAGGATTTGAAGGCAGCAATGCAACCCTTCGCCACATCGGCGACATCGCCCACTTCCCCGGTCATCAGGATGGCAAACTCATCACCGCCCAAGCGCGCAACCATGTGGCCTCTGGCCGCACCACGCAGCCGCTCGGCCACCATCTTGAGAACCTCGTCGCCGGCAGCATGGCCGAAAGTGTCGTTGACCGGTTTGAACCCATCGAGATCAAGACAGAAAACGGCGACGCTCCTTCCGTTATTTACCTTCAAGGCGTCATCGAGAGCCTTGTAGAAGCACATCCGGTTCGGCAATCCGGTGAGCATGTCGTGCCGTGCCAGGCGATTGGCTTCGGCCTCCGCGAGAATGCGATCGCTGACATCGGCAATGGTCAGCAGGAGGCGGCGTTCCAGGCCTTCGTGGAGCAATCGAACGTAAACAAGCACGTGGCGTTCCGACCCATCGGCCACTCTCTGCCGCCAGACGGTTCTGGCCTCGCAATCGCCTTCGAGTTCGAGAAGCCCATCTGCAAAGCGATCCGCCTCGCTCTCGGCATGCATGTCGCACGCCCTCCGCGAGAGCAGCGTCGCTTTTGAAAAGCCATAAAAGTCGATAGCTGCCCGGTTGACCTGAAGAATCTGCAGATTGCTGCCATCGCATAGGAGCATCGGCATCGGATTGGCATCGAAAAGCTGCCGCAACCGCTCTTCGCGCTGTTTCAGCTCACTAATGTCTATCCGCATTCCGATGGCCCCGCCGTCAGGCGTGCGCCGATCATCATGCCGAAGCCATCGCCCATCCTGGAGCTGCTGCTCCTCCTGTGAAACCGGCTGGCGAAACTTTCGCATGCGCTGCTTCAGCCACATATCCTTGTCTTCGACAACCTCCGGCATGCGGCCGCTTGCAAGGCTGATCTTAAGAATATCTTCGAAAGCGATGCCCGGTTTGAGGTGATCGGCGATATCCGGATAGAGCTCCGCATATTTCTCGTTCCACAGAACGTAGCGATCACTCGCATCGAAGACGCAGACCGCTTCCGGCAGCATCTCGATCACATATCGAAGGCGCAGATTGGCCTCTCTCGCCGCCACCGCAGCATGGCGGTCTTCGCTCCCTGGTTCGATAAGAACCGCCGTCAACCTTCCTGACGCCGAGGGCCAAGTCATGACGTTGACCCGGCAATCCCGTCGATGGCCGGCGCCTGTCACGAGCAATGGCTGCGACGCAGCGCCCGGCAGCGGCCACTCCGGTATCAAATCCGAGACGGATAGGTCGTGAGGCGCATCTGAAAGGATAAAGAGCTCCAGGGCTCCCGCATTGGCGAAGACGATCGTGCCGACGGCGTCGAGCACAAGTGCCGCCATCGGACACGCTTCCAGGAATGCGACGATTTCCGCGTCCAGCATCTTCTCCCAGCGGGCCTTCAAATTTAACCCCAAGCCCGACTATAACATCGGATAGTAAAGAAATGTCGTAGATCATGACAAGACGTACCGCGTTCCTAAAATCGGAGTATCGTCCGCCGGCGATTGAATTCAGCTCTTGTCCTGCTGCAACAGCCGCTCGAGCTCTCGCTCCTGCATCTCGATGGCTTGCGTGACGAAGCGCAAGATCACCTGCTTTTCCGCCTCGGAAAACTGTTTAAGCATCTGCGCGCCGGCCTGCTCGATTGGGCCATAGGCTTCTTGTCCCAGCCTGATCGCCTTCTCGGACGGTGCCACCAGCACGCGACGCCGGTCGTTCGGATCGGGAACGCGGTGGAGAAGGTCCCGGGCCGAAAGGCGATCGATCAAGGCAGTAACCGATGGCGGTGCAAGGCCGATAGCCTTGGCGACGGCGTTTGCGGGCTGCGGCGCGCGCATGATTACGCTGAGACAGCGCCGCTCGGCGCTGTTGAGCCCATGCAGCTTGCCGAAGGTTTCGTCGAAGCTCTCGGTCGCCTCCTGCCAGCGCATACAAGCGAGGCTGATCGCCTCCACGAGGCGGTGCTGTTCTTCATTTGACTTTTCTTCGATCATCGAATAATTCAGTTATCAAACCATTAGAAGGAAGAACCAATGTGCCCCATTGACGATCCTGCCGCAACCATGAATCGAGCGACAAACTCCGAGGCGACGATTGGCATATGCGGCGCCGGCATAGGCGGGCTTGTGCTCGCACTCCGGCTGGCAAGATTTGGCTTTCATCCGATGCTGTTCGAAGCCCGCTCCAAGGAAGCCGCCTTGTCCGAAGGAGAGTTTCTGACGCTCGCGTCCAACGGCATGAACGGGCTGCGGGCGGTGGATTGCTACGAAGAAGTATTGCGCGAGGGATTGGAAACCCGCGCCATCGAGCTCTGCAACGCCCGCGGAAAAAGGCTCGCGCTCATCGACCAGAGCGACCATTTGGCGGCATTCGGCACGCCCGCCGTCACCATCAGGCGCGGCGTTCTCACAGGCATCCTGATCGAAAAGTGCCAAGCCGAAGGCATCACCATACAATTTGGCCGGCGCGTGACCAAGGTCGACAATCATGCGCATGCCGTAACGCTTAATTTCTCCGAAGGGACTGGTCTTGCCGTCGACATGCTCGTCGCCGCCGACGGACTGCGATCCTTCGTCCGTACACAAATATTTCCGGATTATCCCCAGCCGCAATTTACCGGCCTGATCGGCACAGGCGGCATCGTCGATGCCGACATACCGGCTACGGATGGCGTCATGCGCATGACCTTCGGCGAGAAAGCCTTCTTCGGCTACATCAAGACGGCATCCCATCCCGTATATTGGTTCGATTCCTTCCCCGCTGATACACCGGACACAGTCCGCGCACTGGAACCGGCAGCACTCACCGCTCACGTTCGTCACGTGCATGCCGACGATCCCGAACCAAACAGATCGATCCTTCAAGCCGTCGGTCAGGTCGAGCGCAGCTATCCCATCTTCGATATGCCGCAGCTTCCGGTCTGGTCGACCGGGCGTGTCGTCTTGCTGGGCGACGCCGCACATGCCATCGGCCCACATGCCGGCCAGGGTGCCTCGATGGCAATAGAAGATGCGGTAGTCTTGTCATCCTGTCTCGCAGCGACGCTCGACTACGGCGCAGCCTTTGCCCGCTATGAGGCCCTGCGGCGCCCGCGTATTGCCCGCGTAGTGAAGCTCACCCGGCAAAATGCTTCCAGGAAACGAAAAAACAGTCGGCTTAGCCTGTTTCTGCGAGATTTGCTTCTGCCTCTGCTTATTCCGATGACCGTCAGAGCTAGCCGTAGATTGTTCGCATATCGGGTCGATCTCGATCCGCTGGAGGCAAATACCTCGTTCGAAAGCGGTCGCAAGGATGCCGCCTGACATTCGATCGATCTGTTGAAACCGATCTAGGAAGGCGAGAATAGCCGGCGAAGTTTCTCCCCCGTCGACACAAGAAAGCTATCTCCGCGGCCAAGCCAGCCTGCTCCAATTTGCAATATAGATCACGAATGCGATGAACATTCCCGATCCGATAAGATCGAGCCGATGCCGGCCGAAAAGGAAGAGGCCGAGAAGTGCCAAGCCGATCGAGGAGGCGATCAGGAAAAGAGAGGGGATTACGCTTGTGATGGGTACCCCCGCCTCGCCTTCGGCTTCGACGCCATCGCCGGTCACGTGACTATTGAAGCCTGGGAACCTATTGCCGAGCCTGACCGTCACCTTGCCGCGTCTGGTGACGAGCCTGCCCCTAACCTTCTTTCTCGAAGTCAGAAGCACGAGCACCATCGAAATGAGCATGCTGCCGAAGCCCCAGGAGAAAACCGTGCATGCTGCCATGGCGGTCGCGTTTGCGTAGGTCCGATAAAGGTGAAGTGCCAAGGCTCCCATCGCTATGGCAATGGCAAGAAACAAGGAACCGACAATCAGGAACGTGATCCTGCCGGACAATTGCGTTTCGCCTTCCACGCGACCTCCCATCAACATCAATCCGCTCAGATTGTCCAAACTAGGAGAATATCGACGATCTTCAAACACCGGTGCGACATTTGCCGAGTTTGGCCGTCTGCCGGGATGACCTTTACGAAACCGCCAGCAGCCATAATTAGCTTCGGTGTCGGAGGATGGAGGTACCCATGAAGATTGCAAGATCGCCCTCGGCGGTGGCCATCATCGGTTTATTTGCCATGAACGTCGAGGCCGCAGGGATCGATTGCGCAAAACCTGGTTCGACAGGTGACCACATGATTTGTCGGGACAAATCGCTGCTGGCCCGGGATGCGATTGTGAGCGATCTCTATGCTGCCGCGCTGAAGCACGACGATGCGGGCAAAATCCGGGAACAGCAACGGCACTGGATTACGACGCTACAGTCCTGCAGCGACGCTGAATGCATTCGACAGGCCTACGACGACCGGATCGCGTCTCTTCTGAGGACCAAGGGTGGACAAAGCGCATCTATGGACTTCCAGTCGAACAGCACTGACGGCAATGAGGGTCATCTCGCGATCTTCGGGCCGGTTGGGGGCTTCCTCGCGGTCTCGCTCGCCTCGACCTTTGTCGGTCCCGGCGGAGCCGACGCGGGCGACGTCAATGCCGATGGCATCGACGGTGTCGTCCCGCTGACGAGGGAGCACGCTGAACTCACCAGAGAAGCGTGCAAGATCGGCCTCGACCGTCTCAACGCAAGGACATGGCGCGTATCACAGGCGGGTGTGTGTGATTTTGCCGATGGCGTGACCCTGAAAGGTACCTACCGCAAGGAATAATATGATCCGAACTCGGTTGCCTGCTGGATGAAGCATAGCTCGCGAGACTGGAATATACCGATCGCCGGATCGACGTCGGTAGCGAGGCGCTTTTTGATCCGGCCGCCAACGGCGGCCGAAGCCTCTTGAGACAAGACGAAAAATTGGGCGATCAGCTGCCAGTGGCGTCGGACGTGCACTTCTTGACGAAGCTGGTCTTTGCGGCGCCAGCAAGCTTCTTCGATGCTGCTTGGGTATCGCAGGCGGCTGCGGCATCCTTCTCGCATTTCTTGGTAAAACTGGTCAAAGCGGCGCCTGCCAGCTTCTTGTCGGCGGCCTGGGCCTTGCATGTCGCATCCGCCGCCATCGCACCACCGGCAATGCAGGTCGAGATAATGGCGATTCCGAGCAGTCTGATCATCGAATTCCTCCGGGGCTTACCGCGGCAAAAGGCCGAGGTAACCAGACACTAACGCAATGTCAGCCGCAGTAAAGAGACGCGCGGATCATCTATAGAAGAGAAAAAGCGCTATGCACTCCCGTTCAAACGGCGCAACCTCAATTGATCGCCGCTTGAACGCATCGGCAAAAGCATAGAAACTACATATAGACGCAGAAGCGGCATGCGGCCCCTCCTCCACGCCATGGCAAAGCGTGGCAAGCAACAACATAAAATAAAGTCATCTCCGGTCCTCCCATGAAGACAATTTCAGGCACGAATCTCGAACAGGCCAAATCGCATAATCGGCGTGTCGTGATCGAGGCCATTCGCACCAACGGGCCGATGTCGCGCGCAGCGATTGCGCGCATGACAGCACTGACCACACAGACGGTTTCGAATATCGTGGAGGAACTCGCGCGTTCGCACCTCCTCATCCCGATGGAGGCACAGAAGATCGCCCGCGGCCAGCCCATCATCCCATACACCATCAATCCCATGGGAGCCTACTCCATCGGCCTCGAACTCGGCCGCCAGCGTGCGGCCGGGGTACTCACGGATCTTTCCGGCACGGTTTGCGCCCGCATTGACCGCCATGTCGACAGGCCGGGACCGATCGAGGCAATGCCGGTCTTTGCCGAGATCGTCAGGGATCTGCAGGAAGCCTTTTCCTTCGATCGCGCCCGGTTGCTGGGCATCGGCATTGCCCTGCCCGGGCGCTACGCCGATGGCGGCGTCACCTCGCTAAGCCCACTGAACCTGCCGGGCTGGCAGGATTTTCCCGTGGCCCGTGAACTCGAACGCCTGATCGGCCTGCCTGTGCTTGTCGAAAACGATGCCACAGCGGCGGCGATCGGCGAGCGGCTCCATGGTGTTGCCCGCGGCCTCGGAAGCTTCGTCTATCTCTTTCTGGCGGGTGACGGCGGCATCGGCGCCGGCATGTTCCTCGACGGCCACCTCTACAAGGGCAGCCGTGCCAATGCCGGCGAAATCGGCCACATCATCGTCGAGCCGCATGGCAGGCTTTGCACCTGCGGTAAGCGCGGCTGTCTCGACCGCTATGTCTCGCCATCCGTCGCCTACGAATGTCTGGAGATCGAGGATGCGCAGGAGCTGGACCCGGATCAACTGGACGCGATGATTGCGGCCAACAGCCGCGGCCTGGAGGTCTGGTTGGAACAGGCTGTGCAGCCGCTTCGACAGACGATCGATTTCCTCGAACTGGCCTTTGATCCGCAGACGATCGTGCTTGGCGGCAGCGCTCCCACATCCCTCATGATCGGACTGGCCGAGCGCGTGGAGCCGCTGTACACTCCAGTGAATCCGATGGAAAAGCGCACCATTCCCCGTTTGATGATCGGCGCCACCGGCAAGGATACCGCCATCCTCGGCGCGGCGGCCTTGCCCATTTTCTCGGAAACCAACCCTCAATTCGATGTGCTTCAGAAGCCGCTGACGCACCGCGCCGTCATAGGCTAGGCAAGCGGCTCGACCTGCGTTCTGGCAACCTTGCTCAGGCGCGACCCGGCTGGGTCGCGCCTGAGGGCCGTGCATCAAGCTGTCAAAATTGATGCAGGCCGTAAAGCAGCGGCATCGTGCCCGCGAGCGCCTTGAACCGCTCCCAGGATTTGGCCGAAGGCTTGGTCCAGCCGGTTTCCGCCAGCGCCGAAAGACGTGGGAAGACGAGCCGGTCGAAAACGGCGCGGTCGGTCATCGGTTCCGACCAGATGCAGGCCTGGATGCCGCGAAGCTTCTCCTTCTGTGCATCCGTCCAGCCGCCGACGGGATCGAAGGTGTAGATCTTCTCCGCATCAGAATAGCCGGCCCAACTGCCGCCCGGCTCGTCCCAGTCCGGGCGGATCGCCATGTCGAGATAATAGACCTGGCCAGGGCAGACGACGATCTCGTAGCCACGTCCAGCGAGTTCAGCCGCCACTTCGACGTTGCGCCAGCTGCAGAGATAGCTCTTGTCCTTGTCGATCCTGTCACCATGCGCCGCCTCTTCCCAACCGCCAGTTATGCAGCCCTTCGAGGCAAGAAACGCCTGGATACGCTCCAGGAATTCGGCCTGCAGGATAGCAGCACCCGAGCCGTGAATATCGTCGGCCCCGTGCGTGTTGGTGATGACGTTCAGGCGCGTGGCATGGGCGTCCGCTAACTCGTCGCCGGCCAGTTCGCGCAGACGGGCAAGCGCCTCCGGCGAGCCGGACCAAGCGCCAAGCGGCACTTCATCGGCGCCGATATGGATCGTCTTGAACGGGAAGAGTTCGATCAGTTCGGAAAGGATGGTCTCGATAACCTCATAGGTCTTTTCGCGCGCCGGATTGACGCAATTGTCCGGGAAGCCTTGCACCGAATAGTAGCTGCCGACCTCGTTCGGATCGCGAAGCTCCGGGATTGCCTGCTGCATCGCATAGCAATGGCCGGGCATATCGATCTCGGGCAGGATCTCGATGCCGAAGCCCTTGGCGTATGCGACGATCTCGCGCACGGCCGCCTTGGTATAATAGCCGCCGGTGCGAGCCGGGCTGGAGCCGAGAAGCGGCGGCAACGGCAGTCCGTGGCCCCGCCATGCGCCGATCTCCGTCAATGCCGGATAGGCGTCGATCTCCACACGCCAGGATTCGTCGTCCGACAGGTGCCAATGGAAGCGATTGAGCTTGTTCCAGGCAAGAACCGCCATCAGCTTCTTGATTTCAGCCGTGCCGTAGAATTGGCGCGAGACGTCGAGATGCAGGCCGCGCCAGCTCATGGACGGCTCGTCGACGATCTCGCCGGCGGCCGGGAAATGGAAAGCCTGTGGATGCAGGCGTGCCCCGCGCCAGATCTGGCCGATGGTCACGAGGCCATAGACGAAGCCGGTCTGGGTGCTCGCCTCGACGGTGACGCTCTCCGAGGCAAACTCCAGCCTATAGGCTTCGGGGCCTAGACCTTCCGTTTGACGCAGCACCACCGTTGCAGCGCCTTCCGTCTCGGCGCGGACAAGTCCCTCGGCCGCGAAGAGATGCTCTACGAGAGCCGTGAAGCTTGCAGCCGCCGCCTGTGCTTCTGGTGTCGTCGCCTTTAGCGCAAAGCCCGCCGGCAGCGGACGGCGCGACGAAACCGCAACGCGGTTCGGCCAGGGAATGATCGCTAGTGGAACAGGAGGATTGGCCGGAACGGGATAGATTTCGGCGCCGCGCTTCAAAGGCGCATTGCTTGACGATGTGCGCGTCGGCTCAGTGGCAAGGGATACGGCAGTTCCATCGCAAAGCGCCAGATAAGCACTGGTGGCACCATCCGTCCAGTGACGGAAGGGCCAGCTCAAAGCATGAACCGTAATGGTCCATGTCTCACCACCAGCCAGTATGAAGCCTTCCGGCGGCTGGAATTCGGTGAAATTGGACAGCCGTTTCGTGACCGTTGCGCCCTCGACGATGCCGGCAGGATCAACGCGGCCGGGGCCGCTGACGCAGAGCGCGAATCCGGAAAGCGGCTCTGATGACAAGTTCTTCAGCCGCAGGACATAGGAAAATTCCTTATCGTCCGTCGGCGGGTTCCAGGTTGTTTCAAGCCGCAAAGCCAAGGATCGCGGTGTCGACATGAGCATTCTCTCTTCCTGAAGGTATCGTTCAAAGTTTGAGCATGCCGGCGTAGATGCCGGGTGCGGAATTGGGGATTTGGATCGCGCCGACCGTCTTCTCGTAGAATTCCGACGGGCCGACATCGCCGATGACCGTATAGGCGTAGCCCATAGCCTTCTGGTCGTTGAGGCAGGCAAACAGCAGCGCGCGCCCGATGCCGAGGCCGCGAACGCTTTCGTCGACGCCGGTCGGGCCGAAGAAGCCGCGTGCCGTCGCCTCGTGGCAGGCAAAGCCAACAAGCTCCCGATTGCGCGTGGCGATAAAGCATGTCGGCGGCTGGCGGCTCATCGCGACCGTCGTCTCGCTCGCCCAGCCCTGGCTGAAATGTTCCGCCACCCAACCGGTGATAAGCCTCAACTCGGGCGGCAGTGCCCGCCGAATGGTGACGCCTGCCTTCGCCATGCGCTCCGGCGACTGGGTGTCGATCGGCAGGGTCGATAGATTGACCAGATAGTCCAAGGGAATTCCTCCTAATTCGATGTGACGAGCGCACGCATGAAATGATTGGGACCGACTTCCTCGACCACCGTCGAGACCGGCCGGCTGAGCGCGCGGATCTTTTCCGCCTGCTCCAGAAAGCGGGCACTGCCGCCGGTCACGAACCTGCGGCCACCATCCGGCACGGCAGAAAGCAAAAGCTGCGTATAGGGGTGCTTCGGACTGGCGAGGACGGCATCGGTCTCGCCCCACTCGACCATCTGGCCGGCAAACATCACCACGATCTCCTCCGCAACATGGGCAGCCGTTGCGATATCATGGGTGATGTAGAGCATGGCGAGATCGTTTTCCCGTTTTACCCGCGCCAGCAGATCGAGAATATCCTTGCGGATCGAGACGTCGAGCATCGAAGTCGGCTCGTCGGCCACCAGTACGCTCGGAGAAACCGCAAGCGCTCGGGCAATATTGACGCGCTGGCGCTGACCGCCGGAGAGTTCGTGCGGAAACTTCTGGCGTGTCACCGCAGGATCGAGCCCGACACTCTCGAGCAGCTTCGCGATATCCTCCTCTCGCTCGGCCTTCGGCTTGTCCCCACCGTGCAACTGCAGTGGCCTTGCGATGTGATGATTGATCGTGAAGGCCGGGTTGAGCGAGGAGAACGGATCCTGAAACACCATCTGCACATCCTTGCGGTACATCCGCTCGTCTTTGCTCGCCCCTCGCGCCGTGCGATCCCGTCCGCGAAAGAGGAGCCGGCCGGCAGTTGGCTTGTCGAGGCGGGCAATGATGCGGGCGCAGGTGGTCTTGCCGCAGCCGGATTCGCCGACCAGTGCCAGTGCCTTTCCCGCGAATAGTGAAAAGGAAACGCTTTTCAACGCGTGCACGGGGCCGAAATGGCGCTGGATATCATCGAGCCGGATGAAGGGTTCTGCAGTCACAGCCTGTATCTGCGGTTTCATGCGAAAACTCCGAGAGGATGCGCGCTGACCGGAAGCTGTGGAATGGCATTCCAAAGCTTGCGCGTGTACTCATGAACGGGCGACTGGCTGACCTGAGTGACATCACCGACCTCGACCAGTTCGCCCCTCAGCATGACGCCGATACGGTGGCATAGCTGCGCCATCAGATGCAGGTCATGGGTGATGAACAGCACCGAGAAGCCATAGGTCTGCTGCAGGTCGAGAACCTGTTCGAGAATCTCACGCTGCACGACGACATCGAGCGCTGTTGTCGGTTCGTCCATGATGATGAGTTCAGGACGTAGCGCCAGGCAGATGGCGATGACGATGCGCTGGCGCATGCCACCGGAAAACTGGTGCGGGTAATCGCCGACGCGATGCGGGGGAATGCCGACCAGCTTGAACATTTCTTCGGCCCGCGCACGCGATTCCTGACGCGTGCATCCGGTGTGGCGACGCAAGACGTCGTGGAATTGTGCCTCCACCCGCATCAGCGGATTGAGAGAATTCATAGCGCTCTGGAATACCATGCCGATGCGCTTCCAGCGGATCTTCTGCAGCTCGCCTTCCGGCATCTTGAGCAGATCCTGCCCGTCGAGCCGAATGCTTCCGCCGCTGATCCAGGCCGGAGCCTTGGAGAGCCGAGTGATCGCATAGGCGATCGTGCTCTTGCCGCAGCCGGATTCGCCGGCAAGACCGAAGATTTCGCCGCGGCCGATATTGAAGGATACATCCTTCACCGCGCGGAAATCGCCCTTGTCGAGCAGATAGTCGATATTAAGATGTTCGATCTCAAGCAGATTGCCGCTCATTGCTCGGTCCTCATCATGCGGTTGCGAGCGCGTGTCAGGCGGAACCAGCGGGTCAAGGCCGGGCCGGAACGCAATTGCGGATTGGCGATTTCATCGAAGGTGAAGTTGATCAGCGCAAGACCAAGCCCCGTCAGCGCGATGCCGATAGCCGGTATGCCGATATCCCACCAGGCGCCAACCATGATGGCCGAGGCATTCTGAGCGTTGTAAAGCATGGTGCCCCAAGTAACCTTCAGCGGATCGCCGAAGCCGAGATATTCGAGCGTGGTCTGGGCAACGATCGCGTAGATGATGCTGCCGACCAGGTTGATGCCGATGAGCGGCGTCAGGTTCGGCAGGATCTCGACGAAGATGATGCGCCAGGCGGGCTCGCCGATCATCTTGGCGGCGGTGACGAAATCGCGGTTGCGTAGCGCCATCGTCTGGGAACGCGTCATGCGCGCGCCCCATGGCCAGGACGTCATGGCGATGATGGTCATGATCGTTATCGGCCCGACTGTGCCGGCAAAGGAAGCAAGCAGGATGAGGAGCGGCATGTTCGGGATGACCAGCACGGCATTCGTGGCAAGGTCGAGTGCAGCATCGGTCTTGCCGCCGGTATAGCCGGCGATGAGGCCGATGGCGGTGCCGAGCACGGTAATGGCGATGCCCGTGGCGAAGCCGACCGAAAGCGAGCTTCTGGCGCCCCAGACGAATTGCTTGTAGACGTCGCGGCCCATCTTCGTCGTGCCGAAGACATGCTCGACGGATGGTGGCTGATGCGAGCGACCGACACGGGCGCCTGGTTCGCCCGGCGCGATGACCGGCGCGAAGATCGCCATCAGGCATAGCGCTGCGACGATGACGAAACCGACAAGCGCCTTCTTCTGGCTGAAAATGGATCGGAAGGAGAAGCTCATCGGCCTGCCTCTCTCAATCGCGGGTCAACGAGACCGTAGATGATGTCGACGAGGAAATTTGCGCCAAGCGTCGCAAGCGTCATCAGCAGCAACTGCCCCTGGATGACGGGATAGTCGCGCGCCACACTGGCGGTGAACAGCGTCAGCCCAAGACCCGGATAATTGAAGACGATCTCGGTGACGATCGAGCCGCCGAAGACGGCGCCGAGAATCAGCGCAAGATTGGTGAGCACCGGCAAAAGCGCGTTACGCGCGCCATAGCCGAACATGACGGCGAGATTGCTCAGCCCCTTGGCGCGGCCCATCGTCACGTAATCCTCGCCAAGCACGACGATCATCGAAGAACGCATGGTGGTCTGGAACTCACCGATCAGGAATGGTGACAGCGTCAGCACCGGCAGGATCGCGTGCATGAACACGCTGCCGAAGAAGGTGAAATTGAAACCCGGATCGAGGTTGGGATCATAGGCATATCCCACGGGAAACCAGCGCAACGATACGGCGAAGACGAACAGGGTCGTGAGCGCCACGATGACGGGCGGTATCGAAAACAGGATGACCGCGAAGGGCGATACGACCGTATCGAACCGCCCGCCGCGCCTCCATGCCGCGACCGCACCGAGCACGACACCGACACACAGCGAAAATATGATCGCGGTGACCACAAGGAAGATGGTCCAGAGAGTCGCCCGGCTCAGCACCTGGACCACCGTCTGCGGATAGTATTTGACCGAAACGCCAAGATCGAAGGTGGCGAGGCCTTTAAGGTAATCGAGGAACTGCATCATGATCGGTTGGTCGATCTCGCCGAAACGGGCCTTGATCGCCTCGACTGCCGCGGGCGTGGCCCGCGGCCCGAGCTGGGCGACCATGGCATCGACGGGGCTCCCCGGCATAAGCCGGGGAAGAATGAAGTTCACGACGATCGCGAAGGCCAATGCCACCGCGTAGACGCCGAGGCGCCGGCTCGAAACACGCATGTCTGCTTCCTTCGCTGTGGCCTTATTGGACCGGCTTCAGACGCAGAAGATGCATGAGACGCATGCGGTTGTTGTCGTGGTTTTCCGGATTCATCACCGGATCCTTGTCCGTGACCCAACCGGTGAAACGCTTGCTGGAATACTGATACCAGGTCGGGCCGTTGAAGACGGGAACGACCGGGAAATCGTCGGCGATCATAACCTGGATATCGTTGAAGATCTTCTTGTGATCATCATCGGAAGACGACTTCAGATACTGATCGAAGAGCGCATCGAGCTTCGGGTTGGAGTAGCGTGGCGCGGCGACGGTGAGCTTGCCGGCATAGGCCGTCGACAGGCTCTGATAATAGCCCTGGAACGGCGTCGCGCTATCGGCGCGCGAGTTCATGACGACATCGAAGCTGCCATCGAGAAGCTGCTTGCGCCACTGCTCGTATTCCGGCGTGGCGACGGAGGCATTGATACCCGCGGCGCGAAGCCCTTCGACGGCGATCTGCACGGCATCGATCCAGTCGGTCCAGCCGTTCGGCACGATGACCGCGAAGGTGATCGGCTTGCCGCTTGGCGTGGTGCGGAAGCCGTCCGCGCCCTTCTTGTAGCCGGCGTCATCCAGGATCTTGTTTGCCTTGTCGGTGTCGAAGCCCATAAAGGCGTCCTTGTCGCCCTCGGCAGCCTTGTTGCGCCAGCTTTCGAAGCGCGGCGGCAGGCCGCTGGCATGGAGGTTGACGACCGGATAACCGAAGCCGGCAATATCGACCATCGATTTGCGGTCCATCGCCAGGCTGAACGCATGGCGGAAGTTGAGATCCTTGAATGCCTCGAAATTACCGACACTCGAAGATTTGAAGTTCATCTCGAAGGCAACGGTTTCCGCCGGCGGCTGCCAGTAGCCATTATGCTGCGGGTCGAGCGCAACGAAAGTCTTGTCGATTTGCGGCAGGAACGAGCCGATCCAGTCCACGGTGCCTTCCGGCAGCAGCGCCAGCATCTGGTCGTTGCCCGAAATCTGCGGCAGGCGCAGGCAATCGACATGAAGCGATGCGCCATCCCAATAGTTCGGATTGCGGCACTGCTCGTAAACCTGCGGCGTGAAGCGGCGAACTTCGGTCATCGGGCCGGAACCGATGGGCTTTTCGTTCTTGAAAGCGACCGGATCGGCCACGTTCTTCCAGATATGCTCGGGCACGACGGCGAGATCGGCGAGGGATTCCGGGAATTCGGAATTCACGGCCTTGAGCTTGATCGTCACCTCTGTCGGCGACGGTGCTTCGACGGAGGCGACTGTCTCGCCGACACCAACGGTGTCGACAGCCGGGTTCTTCAGCATCAGGTCGATCGTGTATTTCACGTCGGCCGACGTCAGCGGCTGACCGTCCGACCATTTCACCCCGGGGCGCAGTTCGTACGTAATCGACTTGAGATCGTCGGAAAACTTGTAGCTGGTCGCGAGACGCCAGACCGGCTTGCCGCCGCCATTGGCGTTGAAGATGACCAACGGCTCGTAGATGAAATCCATCGTGCTCTGGCGACGACCGGCCAGATCGAAAGGATTGAAGTTGCTGACCCAGCTGGTCTGCTCCTCGATGTGCATCGTTAGCACGGATTCCGCGGATGCCATGCCTGCACCGAACGCCAGCGAAGCGCCTAGCGCCGCCGCTGCCAGTGATGTCCGATAAAATAGATTGCGCAATGACTTTTTCCTCATTCTCATTTCCAGCCCCTCTTGCTGCTTGTGAGTAGTCAATCAAATTGATTTAATATCGAGTTTCAGAGCTCGTCAATCGCTGATTGGAAATCAACAGGCATCGATTTTAAGATTTGGAAGATTGCCGCTGATGTCGGCACGCAAGCCCCCCGCTACCGGAAATTGCGTGGGGATATCGCGAGAGCTGTGTTCTGGTGGCAGCAGAGCGAGCCGCGACTAGAGGGGCCGCAATCGGGAAAAAAGCGTGCGCTTATCCAAAATCCCAAAGCAGACAGCGTGCCTGCTTTGGGATTGAAGAGCAGATATTGGAGAAACTGATTATTAAATTGCGTCACCATAAATGGACGCGAGATGGATTGCGATGCAGCCCTTGCCGCACCGCGATCGAGGCAAAAAACAGCGCTCGGTCAGTCGAGCGGTTTGTAGGCGATGACGTCCATTTCCACCTTCACATCGACCATCATTGGCGACTGAACGGTCGAACGGGCTGGCGGATGATCGATGAAATGCTTTTCGAATACCGCATTGAAGCTCGAGAAATCACGAGCGTCATCCAGCCACACATTGACCTTCACCACATGCTCGAGCGTGCAATCGGCAAGAGCAAGGACATCCTTGATATTGGCAATGACCTGCTCGGTCTGCGTGACGATATTGCCCGTAACGATTTCGCCGTTGATGGTCGGAACCTGACCCGAAACGTACACGAAATCGCCTGCCCTGACGGCCTTGGCGAAGGGGCGACGCTGGCCGCCGGCCTGATTGTCGGCGACGTCGAAACGGATCAGCTTGTTCTTGCTCATGATATCCTCAGTCTCACCCCGTTGCTGAAAGTCGCAGTCACCATCATTCATCGTGAACAGGCCCAAGCGTTCGACTCTCCTAGTAGCTTCCTTATCTGCCGCAACGGCGCTACGCCAGATCGTTTTGTTCGCTTGCGGGATGGACATGGAGCGATGCTTCTGCGACTTCGATCGAAACCTTAACTTCAAAAACGAGAAAAAGCCTTTTATTTTCCGGCGACTAAGGACGCTTCCTCGACAAAGGACATGTCCGTCCTTTTGTCGCGCTTGGCATGATTGCCTTTTCGCCCCCGAGCCTGATAAGACAAAGGCATATTTCGTCGTATGATTGGTTGACGTTCAGGAGGAGTCGTCATGGCAGAACTCACGCAATCGCTTGCGTCCATTCGCATTCCCGATCTTGCCGGCAAAAGAGTATTGATAACGGGCGCTTCGACCGGCATCGGTGCCGCCGTGGCACGCGCCTTTGCCGCACAGAGCATGAAGATCGGCCTGCACTTCAATGCAAGCCGCGAGCCGGCGGAAAAGCTGGCCGATGAAATCAAGGCTGGCGGCGGAACCGTCCATCTTATTCAGGGCGATGTCTCGCAAGACGGCGGGACCGAGAGCGTCGTCAAGGATGCGGTAGACGCGCTGGGTGGCCTCGATGGCCTGATCAATAATGCCGGCGGCATGCTCGGGCGGCTGCCGACCGCCGAAATGACAGATGAGCATTATGAGCGGGTGATGAACCTCAATGCACGCTCCGTCCTTGCGGCGACCCGCGCCGCTCATCCACACCTGAAAAAACAAGGCGGCTTCATCATCAACACGACCTCGATTGCCGCGCGCAACGGCGGCGGCAATGGCGCAATTCTCTATGCCGCCTCCAAGGGGTTCGTCTCGACCATTACCCATGGCCATGCCAAGGAATTCGTCAACGACAAGATCCGCGTCAATGCCGTCGCACCCGGCGTCATCGCGACGCCGTTCCATGAGCGCTATACCAACGACGAGCAGATGGAACTGCAGCGCAAGACGATTCCCATGGGATTCGTCGGCACGCCGGAAGACTGCGTCGGCGCTTATCTCTTCCTCGCCTCTCCCACCCTGTCCGGCTACATCACCGGCCAGATCATCGAGGTCAATGGCGGCCAGCTCATGCCGTGAGATGCGGCCAGCGGTCGCTTTGTGCGTCGGGCAGTGTTAGTCTTGCCCGGCGCGGGGCCTTCGCGTCGGGGAAGATGGAGCGCATGCAGATGGCAAAGACGCCCACTCATGACGGCATCGAAACGTCGGTGGAATTGACCCATCCGGAGCGGGTCTATTGGCCCGACGATAATATTACCAAGCATGATCTTCTCGAATATTATGCCGTGGCGTGGGAGCGCATGTCGCCATTCGTCATCAATCGCCCCCTCGCCCTCTTGCGCTGCCCCGATGGTATCGACGGGCCACGCTTCTTCCAGAAACACGCCTGGAAAGGCATCAATCATCACATCACCGAAATCGCCGATCCCGGAGACAAAGACGCCGCAAAGCTTTTGAAGATCGAGAATTTTGACGGGCTTGCTACGCTCGTCCAATCAGCCGCCCTGGAGATACACCCCTGGGGCACCACGATCGATCATTGGGAAAAGCCCGACATGATCATCATGGACCTCGATCCCGGCGAGGATATCGTATGGAGCAAGGTCGTGACTGCAGCGAAAGAGATCAGGGAGCGGTTCGCGGCCCTGGGTCTAACCTCCTTCGTCAAAACCTCCGGCGGCAAGGGCCTGCATGTGGTCGCGTCCGTCAAACCGCAGGCGACCTGGCCTGATATCAAGGATGCCGCCGAAACGATCGCCCATGCGATGAGTGCCGATAGTCCGCAGACATATTTGTCGGTCGCCAGCAAGGCGAAACGAGCTGGTCACATCTTCATCGACTATCTGCGCAACGGTCGCGGCAATACTGCCGTGGCACCCTATTCGACACGCGCCAGAAAGGGCGCGGCCGTTTCGATGCCGGTCTCTTGGGAAGAATTGGACGACACGATCGGGCCGGCTTCCTTTACGGTCAAGAATGCTGCATCGCGCCTCGGCCACTCGAGCGCCGATCCTTGGGCAGATTTCTTCAAGGCGGCATCGCCGCTCAAAGTCTGACGCTACACGAGAAACGGGACCAGCGCCGGCGTGCTGGCCTTATAGTCGGCATAGGCCGAGCCGAAGGTCTCGCTCATCCAGCTTTCCTCAATCTGCACACGGCGCAGCACGGCATAGAGAACGGCGACGATGGCCAGGGCCGCCGCGATGTCGCCTCGCGCAATTGCCGAGCCGATGATGGCAAGCATCAGGCCGGAATAGATCGGATGCCGCACAAGCGCATAGGGACCGGAGCGGACGAGCGCGTGATCCTCCTTGAGGGTAATCACGCCGCTCCAGTTTCTACCGATGTGATAGCGCGCCCATACGGCGAAGAGCAGGCCGATCAAAGTCAGAGCGGCACCGATAGCATAGGATGTCAGGTCTTGCGGAATGATGCGATGTCGCAAGGGGCCGAACCAGGATGGATTGATCGCAAGCAGGAAGGCGCCGATCCAGATCGGCGCGGTATTGCCGAGCCGCGACCACGGATCCTCCTGCCGCACGCTCTTCTTGACGCCGAACGAAGCGAAAAGCCAGATCAACAACCAGGTGATCCAGCATGCAGGAATGAATTGATAAAGCAGCATCGCTCAGGCCACGTCTTTGTCCAGTTCCGGATAGTGCCGGAAAATGCCGTTCTCATTGAAGGGAATACGGCGATCGGACTGAAGATAGCGAGCAATGTTGGGCCGTTTCATGACAGCTGCGTGCAGCGCAGTCAGATGCGGATAATCGCGTTCAAAATGCTTTGTCGCGCGCGGGAAGGCATAGTGTAATCCCTCATAGACCTGGAACAGCGATAGATCGACATAGGTCAATTCGCCGCCGAAGATATGGCTCGATCCTTCGGGGTTCTGCTGAAGCACTTTCTCGAAATAGCCGAGAAACTTGGGAATGCGGTTTTCGATGAATTCTGCAGAGCGCGCTTTGGCCTCTTGCTTCTGGTCATCGTAATATTTCGACGTTGCGATCGGGTGATGCGTGTCGTGTACCTCGGCGACGAGATCGGTGATGGTCAACTGCAGGCCGTTCAACACGTGGCGCTTTCCTTCGTCCCTCGGTGCCAGACCTAGTTTCGGCCCGAGATACATCAGGATATTCGCCACATGCGGAATAATCAGATCACCGTCCTTCAGAAATGGCGGCGCAAACGGAAGATCGAAGTCGGATTTTCCGCCCATGATGGCGAACATGGCGGGCATTCCCTGCCCCTTGCTTGCCGGTCCGCGACAAACATCGACATACTCCGCACCCGCCTCCTCCAGCGCCAGCCGAACGAATTCGCCGCGCCCTTGAATGCCATCCCAATAATAGAGTTCGTAAGCCATTCGGTTTTTCCCTCCCGAGAATTGAAAACGCCAGCCGCGGCAGTCGTAGCGACGGGCATATTCTCGTCACCGTCACCATCGGCGCATCGCAAGCCTACAATTTAGCGCCGATGGTAGAGAAGATAAGTGGCAACCGACGGTATGGGCTACACATATGCGCCAGAAGCCCTGTGAATGTGATCTTCGGCCTGTGAAAAAGGTCCGGCGAGACCTCCAACGGGGAGGCTAGCTGCGCGCATTATGCTCGTGGCGTTTACGTGTCGCCGCCGCCTTCTTGGCGGAAGCAGAACGCTCCGCTGCGGGCCGTTTGGCGGCGGCGCGTCCGCCGATCCTGCCGCCCTTTTCGGACGATTCGTGATTTTCGGGATGGCCGCGACCGGAGCCGGATTTCTTGCCGCCGCCGCTTTCCTTATTGACCGTCGCCCAGGCACGCCGCTCCGCCTCCTCATTGGAAATGCCGCGGTCTTCATATCCTTCCTCGATATGCTCAGCCTTGCGCTTCTGTTTGTCCGTATAGGCCGATTTGTCTCCTCGGGGCATGATCTTTCTCCTTGTTAGGACGAAAAACCAACCCGTCGTCAGAGAAAAGGTTCCGAGATCCGCCCGGGCGAATTGCGATTACTGGACAGCAGATTGGCTGGAAGCATTCGGAAGCGCCGATCATGCCGCGCGGCGGCAGATTGCTTGGCCGAAGCCGGGAAAAAGATGCCGACTGAACGATCGATGATCAAAATCAGGACCAAGGCGGCCAGCAGATAGAGCGCGGTCAATATAAGGAGGGAGGTCATCGCATCGCTCCAAACCCATTGGCAAAGCAGGCAGCGCAGCACGCCGCAACGATTGCGGCAACCGTCATTTCCCTATCATCGATGTCGCTACGACCCATTGCTAAGCTCCCTTCGCAATTCGTAGCATCGATGTGTGACAACTATGTCGCGCAGGAGAGCCAAATCACCGGAATTATTGCAAATATTCCGCCGGCCGCCGTCTTTTGAAAGAGAGAGGGCCTGCCGTTGCCAACAGGCCGCTCCTGTCTCCGCCACACTCTTAAGACCGACACGCCTTACACCTTCGGCGCTACAGCCTTCTTCGGCGTTTTCTTCGCGGGTTTGGCCGACTTCTCCTCGGCAACAGCCGCCGCAGCGACCGCCGTCTTGCGCTTCGCCTTTGGCTTGATATCGATCGTGCTGCCGTTTGCTACAGTCTTTTCAAGCGCAATACGCTCGCTGCTCGCCTGCGCCCAGTGCTCGGCGTCGCGTCCCGAAGGATGACCTTCCTCTTCCCATATGGCGTATGCGCGTTTCTTGATCCATTCGTCCCGAGGTTCCAACATCTGCTGTTCTCCGTTCGCATCATTGAACATGGTTTTGATGAACAATGCCCGTTCTTGAAATGCGGGCTTTACGCCTCCCCCGAGCAGTCAAGACACTAGGTCAAGCGTTCTTCGGTCTCGACTCTCGAACCGCAGTGGCGCTTCAAACGAAAGACAGATTTACCGTGGGGGACGGTAGCGAAGCAGCCGAAGCACCCTAACTATGAAGGCGGTGACAACGGGGTTCAATTAAAATTATCTAATAGGATGAATTTTCGCACCGATAGCCTTCTGATGACCGCAAGCCGGCTCATTGCAGCTTTTGCGCGCAAGGATATACTTGCATCATGATCGACCTCGTGGCCGCCCATTGGGGCCAAATTCTCGCCGTCCTTTCCATCGCGATGGGTGCCGCCGCTGCAATCCATGCAGCCATGACCAAAGAGGATGTCCGCGCCGCGATCGGCTGGGTCGGCGTCATCATCCTGTCCCCCATCATTGGTGCCGTCCTCTATGCTGTCGCCGGCATCAATCGCATCCGCCGGGCCTCCCTCACCTCGCAGCGAGATGCGCTCTTTCGCAAGGATGCGAATGGCGAGCTCTCCAGCTTCGACGCGGATGACGGCGAGGTGCGGCGGCTCTTCGGCGAACGTTTCGGCTCGATGAAGACGCTCGGCGACCGGGTCGTCCGTTACACGATGAGCACCGGCAATACGATCGAGATGCTGACGAACGGCGATGTCGCCTGTGCCGCGATGAAAGCCGCAATCGATGGCGCCGAACGCAGCATCCTGATGGAAACCTATATTTTCGATCGCGACCCGATCGGCCTTCGCATCGCCGATGCGCTGATTGCCGCGACCAAACGCGGCGTCAGCGTCCGCGTGCTGATCGATGCCGTCGGCGCCCGCTATTCCGTGCCGAGTATCATGGGTTATCTGCGCCAGGGCGGCGTTCAGGTCGACGTCTTCAACGGCAATGTCATCATCGGCCTCCGGTTGCCCTACGCCAATCTGCGCACCCACCGTAAGATCCTCAGCATCGACGGGCGAATTGCCTTTACCGGCGGCATGAACATACGCCAGGGTTTTACGCGCGAATTCGCTCGCGATCACTGCGCCCGCGACATGCATTTCTGCGTCACAGGCCCGGCAATCGCCGATCTCTTCAATACGGCAGCCGAAGACTGGCGCTTTACCACGGGCGAGGTCCTGAACGCCCCGGAATGGCGAATTGCCGCCCCTTCCAACGAGCCGGGTGCCCCCGTCTTTATGCGGGTCGTCGCCTCCGGCCCGGATCGCAGCGTCGAGACCAATCATAAGATGCTGATTGGTGCGCTGTCGGTGGCGCGCAAATCCATCCGCATCATGTCGCCTTATTTCCTGCCCGATCGAGAATTGATCAGCGCTCTGGTGACAGCAGCCCGGCGCGGCGTCGAGGTCGATATCGTCGTGCCGACAGCCAATAATCTCGTGCTCGTCGACCGAGCTATGACGGCGCAATTCGACCAGATGCTGAAGAATTATTGCCGCATCTGGCGCGCCGAAGGCGCTTTCAACCATTCCAAGCTTTTGGCCATCGACGGCATCTGGGCCTATGTCGGCTCTTCCAATCTCGATCCGCGCTCGCTGAGGCTCAATTTCGAGGTGGATCTCGAGGTGCTCGATCGCGGCTTTGCCGGCACGATCGACGCGCATATCGGCGCAATCCTCGAAACGGCGCATCCGGTCGATCTCGAAAAGCTTCGGGCGCGGCCCTTCATCGTCAGACTTATCGAAAAGGTGCTTTGGCTCGGTTCGCCCTATCTCTGACGCTGGCTTAACCGAATAATCTGGCCTGGTCGCAGCCTTTTTACATGACAAGGCCAACGATCGCTTCTTATACTCTTTCCCATGTGCCCGACATGGTCTGATTAAGGAACGGTCGACGGATAGATGCGAAAGAAGAAAGAAAGCCTCCGTGCGAGCATTCTGGAAAGCCTGAAGAACCGCAAGAAATCGCGCCCCAAGCCGGCTGGCGGCCAGGTGGACCGACCGGAAGGCACATTGATCGCCTCCTACAACGTCCACAAATGCGTCGGTGCCGACCGCCGCTTCGATCCGGAACGCACCAGCCGCGTCATTCATGAAATCGATGCCGATATCATCGGCTTGCAGGAAGCCGACACCCGTTTCGGGGAACGCACGGGTATCCTTGACCTGCGCCGCCTCGAGCGCGAGACGGGGCTTATTCCGGTGCCGATCTCTGGCGTCACCAAGGCCCATGGCTGGCATGGCAATGTCGTGCTTTTCAAGCAGGGCACGGTTCGCGATGTCCATCAGATCAATCTACCCGGGCTGGAGCCGCGCGGCGCACTCATTGCCGAACTGGAATTGGCGCGCGGCGGGAGCCTCAGAATCATTGCCGCGCACCTCGGCCTGCTGCATCGCTCGCGTGCCCAGCAGACACGCCTGATCGTCGACCTCATGAACGACGGCAGCGAGATGCCGACCATTCTGCTGGGCGATCTCAATGAATGGCGGCTGGGCGACCGCTCATCGCTCAATACTTTCCAGGCCGCCTTCGGCCCGCTTCCGCCTGCTGTTCCGAGCTTTCCCTCGACGCTGCCACTCCTGGCGCTCGATCGCATCATGGCAAATCGCCGCGGCATGATTTCCTCGGTCGAGGTGCACGACTCACCACTGGCGCGCATGGCGTCGGATCATCTGCCCATCAAGGCGGTCGTCAGTCTCGAAACGTTCGACAACGAAGCGCAGCGGCATCCACAGACAGCCTAGACGTTATCGACATGCTTCATGTTGATCCCACCGATATATGTGATGACGGGCGAAGGACCATCTTATAGGCTGCCCGCAATTGACCGATCCGGGAGACAATCCATGCTGAAGACTTTGTTGCTGACTGGGGCCGCCGGTGGCGTCGGGCAGGCGATCAGGCCGCTTCTGTCGCAAATTGCCGAGAATGTCGTTTTATCCGATCTCTCGCCGATAAGCGACTTGCGTCCGAACGAGCGTTTCGTCGCTTGCGATCTCGCCGACCGTGGCGGCGTCGAGGCAATGGTCAAGGGCGTGGACGGGATCATCCATCTCGGCGGCATTTCGGTCGAGAAGCCATTCGATCTGATCCTTCAAGGCAACATCGTCGGCCTCTACAATCTTTATGAAGCAGCGCGTGCCGCCGGCAAGCCGCGCATCGTTTTTGCAAGCTCCAATCACACGATCGGCTTCTACCGTCGCGACGAGCGGATCGACAACAAGATGCCGACACGGCCGGACTCGCTCTATGGCGTCTCAAAAGTATTCGGCGAGGCCGTCGCCAGCCTCTACTTCGACAAGTTCGGCCAGGAAACGCTTTCGGTGCGTATTGGTTCGTGCTTCCCGGAGCCGCGCAATACGCGCATGCTCGCCACCTGGTTCAGCATCAGGGATTTCGTCTCGCTGTGCGATTGCGCCTTCAACGCCCCGCGTCTCGGCCACACGATCGTCTACGGTGTCTCGGACAATGACGAGCAATGGTGGGACAACAGCAACGCAGCCTTCCTCGGCTGGAAGCCGCGCGATAGCGCAGCGCCGTGGCGGGCCGAAATTCTGTCGAGAACGCCCACTGAGGATCCAAACGATCCCGCAATCGTCTATCAGGGCGGCGGCTTCGTTTCTGCCGCTCATCCCGAGGACTGATCGTCAGACGCCGTTGCGAAAGAGCTTCCAACGGGTCGGCCTGAAGGCGATGCGGTTGCGGTCCAATGCGTCCGCCTTGTTCGGCGGCAGTTCGATCTCCATAGGATCGTGCTCGGCACCGATGTTGATCTCGAGATGGCGGGTACCTGCCACGCGCCTGCTGGCAACGAGCAAACCCGCAATCGCGCCGCTATCGCCGTCGCGGATCTCGATATCGTGGGGTCGAAAATAGAGATAGGCTTCGCCATCGGGCTCATGCGGCGTGCTGAGCCCCAGCGGCTTGTCATCGAACCATATCTCACCGCTGGTGATGCGCACCTTGAGGCGATTGGATTGACCGATGAATCCATAGACGAAAGGCGAGTTCGGCGTGTCGTAGATCTCGTCCGGCGTGCCGACCTGTTCGATCGCGCCCTTATTGAGCACGACGACGCGATCGGCGAGCTCCAGTGCTTCTTCCTGGTCATGGGTCACGAAAACGGTGGTGTGGCCGGTGCGGTCGTGAATCTCGCGCAGCCATTTGCGCAGGTCCTTGCGCACCTGCGCATCGAGAGCCCCGAAGGGCTCGTCGAGAAGCAGGACATTCGGCTCCACGGCCATGGCCCGCGCCAGCGCAACACGCTGCCGCTGGCCGCCCGAAAGCTGCGTTGGATAGCGCTTCTCCAGGCCATTTAGCTGCACCAGTTCTAGCAGCTCCGTTGCACGGCGGCGGATTTCATCGCGCGGCGGGCGCCGCGATGCAGAGCGAACCTTCAGGCCGAAGGAGATATTGTCGAGCACCGTCATGTGCCGGAACAGCGCATAATGCTGAAACACGAAGCCGATGTTGCGCTGCTGCACGGTCTTCGACGAAGCATCATCCTCGCCGAAGAAAATCTTGCCTTCCGTCGGCGTTTCCAGCCCGGCAATCAAGCGCAGCAGCGTCGTCTTGCCGGAGCCGGATGGCCCGAGAAGCGCGATCAGTTCGCTCGAGCGGATATCCAGGGACACGTCATGCAATGCGGGAAAGCGACCGAATTCCTTACGCAGGTTTTGAACGCGAACTTCCATCAAAAATTCCTTCAGTGACGCCGGCTAGCTGCGATCTCTTCGCTATAGCGCATTTCCAGCAGCGTCTTCAGTATCAATGTGACAAGGGCAAGCAGAGCCAGGAGCGTAGCAACGGCAAAGGCCCCAGAGAAATTATATTCGTTATAGAGAATCTCGACCTGCAGCGGCATGGTATTTGTTTCGCCGCGAATGTGGCCGGAAACCACCGAAACGGCGCCGAACTCACCCATGGCGCGGGCGTTGCAAAGCAGCACGCCGTAAAGCAGACCCCATTTGATGTTCGGCAGCGTGACATACCAGAATGTCTGCCAGCCATTCGCTCCAAGCGAAAGTGCTGCCTCCTCGTCTGCGCTGCCCTGCTCCTGCATCAGCGGGATCAGTTCACGCGCCACGAAGGGAAAGGTGACGAACATCGTTGCCAGGACCAGCCCAGGAACCGCAAACAGGATCTGAATGCCGTGGCTCTGCAGCCAAGGGCCGAATATGCTGTTCGAATTGAACAACAGCACGAAGACCAGGCCCGATATGACCGGCGACACCGAGAATGGCAGATCGATCAGCGTCGTCAGTAAGGCCTTGCCCTTGAATTCGAATTTGGCGATCGCCCAGGCGGCAGCAATGCCGCAGACGAGGTTCAGCGGCACACTGATACCTGCAACGATCAATGTCAGCCGGATCGCCGCGAAGGTTTCCTCGTCAACCAAGGCTTCGAAGAAAGTCTCGATCCCCTTGCGGAATGCCTCGACGAAAACGGCAGCGAGAGGCAGAAGCACCATCAGCGTCAGGAACGCGAGCGAGATCAATATGAAGACGATGCGCGCAAGCCGGCTTTCGGTGATGACGGAATGATCGGTTTCGACTGATGCAGAAAGATCATGCGCCATAGCCATATCTCCTTCTGCTCCAGGACTGGATGAGATTGATGATCAAAAGCATGGTGAAGGAAATGAACAGCATCACCGTCGCGATCGCCGTCGCTGCGGAATAATTATATTCCTCCAGGCGAATGACGATGAGCAGCGGCGCGATTTCTGAAACATAGGGCTTGTTGCCGGCGATGAAGATGACCGATCCGTATTCACCGGCCGCGCGCGCGAATGCCAACGCAAACCCCGTCAGCGCCGCCGGCGCAAGACCTGGCAAGAGCACGCGGGTTATCGTCTGGAAACGCGACGCGCCGAGGGTCGCTGCCGCTTCCTCGACCTCGCGGTCGATCTCTTCCATGACGGGCTGCGCGGTGCGCACCACGAACGGCAAGCCGACGAAAATCAATGCAATGACAACACCGACCGGAGTGAACGCGATCTTGATGCCGAGCGGCGTCAGGAACTGCCCAATCCAGCCATTCGGCGCGTAGAGCGTCGTCAAGGCAATACCGGCGACTGCCGTCGGCAGGGCGAACGGCAGATCAACCATGGCATCCAGGATGCGCTTACCCGGAAAGCGGTAACGCACCAGCACCCAGGCCAGGATAAGTCCGAGCACGGCATTGACGAGCGCGGCGATGAAGGCGCCGCCGAAGCTCATGCGCAGCGCATAGAGCGTGCGCACGTCAAGCGCGAGGGCCCAGAAATTCTGCCAGCCGAGCGCGCTGCTCTTCCACAGCAGTCCCGACAGCGGAATGAGAACAATGAAGATGAGCCAAGCCAAGGTAACGCCGAGCGCCAATCCGAATCCCGGAATGACGCTCGGCTGCCGTAACCGCCACCGTTTGCGGGTTATAGAATGCATTCAGTCTTATTGTCCCGGCTTATAGATCTGATCGAAGACGCCCCCGTCAGCGAAGAATTTCGGCTGAGCTTGAGACCATCCGCCGAAGTCGTCAATAGTTGCGAGCTTCAGGGACGGGAAACGAGCGACATCCTTCGGATCGGCTGCTTCCGGCTTGATCGGCCGGTAATAGTGCTTCGCAGCGATCTTCTGACCTTCATCCGAGTACAGGTAGTTCAGATATGTTTCCGCGACTTTGCGCGTGCCCTTAGTGTCGACATTGCCGTCGACAACGGCAACCGGCGGATCGGCGCGGATCGAAACGGACGGTGTCACGATTTCGAATTTATCGGGGCCGAGCTCGTCGAGCGAGAGATAGGCCTCGTTTTCCCAGGCGAGCAGCACATCACCAAGACCACGCTGCACGAAGGTCGTCGTCGCCCCGCGCGCTCCGGTGTCGAGGACCGGGACATGCTTCAGGAGCTGCCCGACATAGTCCTGCGCCTTGGTATCATCGCCGCCATTGGCCTGCTTGGCCCAGGCCCATGCCGCCAGAATGTTCCAGCGGGCACCACCCGATGTCTTCGGGTTCGGCGTGATGACTTCGACGCCATCCTTGACCAGATCCCCCCAGTCCTTGATGCCCTTGGGATTGCCCTTGCGCACCAGGAAAACAATGGTCGAGGTATAGGGCACGGAATTGTTCGGGAACTTGGTCTTCCAGTCGGTGGGGATCTTGTGCGTCGCCTTGGCGATAGCATCGATATCGCCTTCAAGGGCGAGCGTCACGACATCGGCATCGAGACCGTCGATAACCGAGCGGGCCTGCGCGCCGGAACCGCCATGCGAAGCCTTGATATTGATGGTTTCACCCGTGTCCTTCTTCCACTTGGCAGCAAAGGCCGTGTTGAAGTCCTTATAGAGTTCACGGGTCGGATCGTAGGAAACATTAAGAAGCGTCTTGTCCGCCGCCCAGGTCGGCGCGACGGCCGCGATCGAGAAACTGCCGATCAGAACTGCCGTGGCGAGCAGCCGTGAAAGCTTTATCGTCTGCATGAATACACCCCCTTCGTTTGTCCTTAAACCCTACCAACTTGGTCGTATAAAGTAACGAAGACAGTTCCCGTTTTCGGCAACCGTGGAGAACAGCATCCCATAGAATCCAGAAAAGTGAAATCACATTCCCGAATGACATCAGATGCCCGACGAATGCGTCGTCAGCAAATTGTGTCGGACATAAAGACGGAATAGAGTTCGTCAGCGCTCTTTGTCTGCCGCATTGCCGTCAGAACGCCTTCCGTGCGCAAACGCCTCGCGATCGCGGCAAGCACGTTCAGATAGTCGCTCCGACCGCCCTCTCCGAACAACAGCACGAAAGCCCATTCCGTCGGCACGTCGTCGATGGCTTCGAAATCGACGGGATGTGCAAAATGCACCATCAATCCCCGAGGCCTCGTCATGGCAGCGATGGCGGCATGCGGAACCGCAACGCCATTGCCGATCCCCGTCGTGCCCAATTTTTCGCGCGTCTCCAGCGCCCGCAGGACCACCGCCTCGTCCAGGCCAAAGCAATGGGCTGCCTTCGACGACAGCATCTGCAATGCCCGCCATTTCGTCGGAGTGGAGACGCCGACAAAGACGTGTTCGGGAAGAATGATCGTGGAAAGGTCCATGGTCGCACTCAAGGTCCGGCAATAAATTCTGAAATGGCATTCATCGCCACAAGTCCGAGGCCAAATCGCCTCGACAATGGGCTCGAAATCTCCGACGCCTCAATCCGGCTCGCGCAGCCGGTAGCCGACGCCTGTTTCGGTGGTGATATAGCGTGGCTGATCCGGGATTTCTTCGATCTTCTGCCGGAGCTGCCGCACGTAGACGCGCAGATACTGCACATCGGCCGCCGGCCCCCAGATCTGCTTCAGCAGGAACTGATGCGTCAGGACCTTGCCCGCATGCTGGGCGAGCACGCGTAGGATGTCGTATTCCTTCGGCGACAGCTTGATCTCCCTGCCATCGACCTTGACGATGCGCTTGACGAGATCGATGGAAAGGCCGCCGGTCTGGAAAATCGCCTTTTCACCCTGCTGCTGCAGGCGATGGCGCAGCGCCACACGGATACGGGCAGCAAGCTCGTTGACGCCGAAAGGCTTGGTCACATAATCATCGGCGCCGCTCTCGAGCGCCTTGACGATACCAGCTTCATCGGTGCGGCTCGACAGAATGACCACCGGAATCTGCACCCCATCCTCACGCCATTCCAGAAGCAGGTCCTGGCCGGATTTGTCGGGCAAGCCGAGATCGAGCACGATCAGATCGGGTTGATCCTCGGCGACCGATACCCGAGCCGATGCGGCGCTCTGTGCCTCGTTGACGACGTAGCCCTGGGCACCAAGACCGACGCGAAGCAACTTGCGGATCGGCGGCTCATCATCGACAACGAGAATCTTGACGGCGGTAGTGTTCATTTCAATTCATCCAGCTTCAGGACATCTGTTGGTTTCGGCAGGCGGATGGTGAAGACCGCTCCCTGCCGATCCGTTCTGTTACCGGCGGCAATCGTGCCACCCATCGCCTCGATGAAACCGCGGCAGATGGACAGGCCAAGACCAGTTCCGGCGCGCACCTGATCGCCCTTTCGTACGCGGTAGAATGTATCGAAGACGCGCTCGAGGTCGGTGGGCGGAATACCCGGTCCCTCGTCCATTACCCGGAAGACGATGTTGTCGATATCGGACCAGGCCTCCAGCCGAATGGCCGATCCTTCCGGCGCATACTTGGCAGCATTGTCGAGCAGATTGAACAGCACCTGCTCGAACAGCACCGGGTCAACCTTCACCATCGGCAGATCGACGGGCATCTGCACGTCGACACGGTGATGTGCCAGGATTTTTTCCGCTCGCCGCAGCGCGCTGCCGACGATATCGCCGGCATAATGCAGGGCATAATTCGGCTCCATCGCACCGGACTCGATCTTGGTCATATCGAGAAGATTGGCGATGAAGCGGTTGAGGCGCTCGGATTCGTCGATGACGGTCGAGAGGAGATCGACGCGATCTTCGTGCGGCAGGGTTTCCAGATAATCGCGCAAGGTGCCTGCCGCTCCAAGGATGGCAGCGAGCGGTGTCTTCAAATCATGAGAAATGGACGTCAGCAATGCCGAGCGCAGCCGGTCCGCCTCGACGGCAAGCTTCGCCCGATCGACATCGGCAACCAGTTGTACGCGCTCGATGGCAAGAGCCGCCTGATCGGCGAGCGCGTCGAGCAGCCGCTGTTGCTCCGGCGTCAAGAGCGGGCCGTCGCGCCGGTCGCTATCGAGGCCAATGACGCCCACGGCAGTGCGGCCGGTGCGCAAGGGCACATAAAGACGTTTGGCACCCGGCAAGGTATCGGCGCCGCGGCCGGCGGCGTGATTGTGCTCCCAGGCCCAGCGCGCCGCCGCAATATCGGCATCGTCGAGCGTATCGTCAGGCGGATAGCCGGCCCTGACGGCGATGGTGCCATGTTCCGGCAGAAGCAGCACGACACGCAGCTTCAGCATCGAGGCCAGCTGAAAGGCGGTCGCCCAGAGAACATCATCGAGCGTGCCGGTGCCGGCGAGCTTCTTGGAGAACAAGTAGAGGTCTTCCGTTGTTCTCGCGCGTTGCCGCGCCGCCGCCGCCTGGCGCTGCACCGTCGCCGTCAGGTTACTCGCGATCACCGCGACACCGAGGAAGAAAAAGAAGGCAAGCACGCTTTCCGGATCGCTGATCGTCAGTGTGTAGCGCGGCGGCAGGAAGAAGAAGTTGAAGGCAAGAGCGCCGAGAAAACAGGAATAAAGCGCTGGGCGCAGGCCCTGCGTCACCGCGCTGGCCAGAACCGCCATCAGGAAGACGAGCGCCAGATTTCGCACATCCAGCACCTGGTCGAGGATGACGCAGAAACCGAGCGCGATGGCGACATAGAGCGTTGCCAGGACATAACCACGAAGCTGGAAGGGCGGCGGCGAAGGCGCCACTTTGACACCCCGCCTTGCAGCCTCGCCATCCACTTCGCTGCCGGAAATGACATGGACGCTGATGTCCCCGGCCCTGCGGATGAGATCGTAGGATACTGAACGGCGCGACCAATCGCGCCAGGAGCCGATTTTCGGCGAACCAATGACGATATGGGTGACATTGTTGCTCGCCGAATGGCGAAGCAATTCCTCCGCCACCTCGCGGCCCGGGAGAGTAATCGCCTCACCGCCGAGCTGTTCGGCGAGCCTGAGCGTTGCGGCAATCGTATCGCGCTGCGCCTCGCTCAAGCTGATCGAGCGGTTGGTCTCGACATAGACGGCTGCCCAGGGGGCCCGCAGGCGCGCAGCCATGCGGGCGGCATAGCGGACCAACGATGCCGAGCGCGGGTGATGATCGATGGAAACGAGCACACGCTCGCCGGCAGCCCAGGGCCCCTGGATCGCGTGCGCCTGCATGTGGGTCAGGAGCTGGTCGTCGACGCGCTGGGCGGTGCGTCGCAGCGCCAGTTCGCGCAACGCCGTCAGGTTGCCCGGCGTGAAATAGTTGGTCAGCGCCCGTTCTGCGGTCTTCGAGACATAGACCTTGCCGTCATGCAGCCGCTTGATGAGATCATCAGGCGTCAGATCGATGATCTCGACATCGTCGGCCATGTCGATGATCGAATCCGGTACCGTCTCGCGCACGCGGATGCGGGTAATCTGCGAGACGACGTCATTCAGGCTTTCGACGTGCTGGATATTCAACGTCGTATAGACGTCGATCCCACGGTCGAGAAGCTCCTTCACATCGAGATAGCGTTTGGGATGCCGGCTGCCATAAGCATTGGTATGGGCAAGTTCGTCGACAAGCACCAGTTCGGGGCGGCGCTTCAGGATGGCATCGAGATCCATTTCCTCGAGCGCCCTGCCCTTGTAATCGACGTTGACGCGCGGAACGATTTCGAACCCTTCGAGCAGGGCCTGTGTCTCGCGGCGGCCATGGGTCTCGACCACGCCGATCACAACATCGACGCCGTCGGCGATCTTCGCCCTGCCGGACATCAGCATCTCATAGGTCTTGCCGACGCCGGGTGCCGCTCCCAGGAATATCTTCAACCGACCGCGCGTCTCGGCCCGCGCCCTTTCGAGAAGCGCATCGGGAGAAGGCCTGCTCAACATGTCGCGGCTTTCATCTGCCATTCGCGGGTCGTCTTTCCTGATAAGGTTGAAACGGCGCTAACCGCCTCAACCTCTTCAACTCATTGAGTCATAGAAGCATCGAGCGCCTGGTTCAATGCCAGCACATTGACCACAGGTTCGCCGAGAACGCCGAGCTCACGCGGCTCGATGGCCGCATCGACAAGCGACTTGACCTTAGCCTCATCCATACTGCGGGCCTTGGCGACGCGCGGCACCTGGAAATAGGCATCCTCAGGCGAGATGTCCGGGTCGAGACCGCTGCCCGATGTCGTCACCATGTCGATCGGAACCGGCGCGTTCGGATTCTGGGCCTGCAGCGTTGCGGCATCGCCCTTGATGCGTGTCATCAGAGCCGAATTGGTCGGACCGAGATTGGAACCACCGGAATTGGCGGCATTATAGGGTGCGGAAACCGATTTGGTCGGGTCATTCGGATCGGCGCCGGTCGTGGCCGAGGGACGACCGTGGAAATATTTATCCGCCGTAAAATTCTGGCCGATAAGGCTGGAACCGATCACCTTGCCGTCTTTCTCCACCAGGCTGCCATTGGCCTGATGGGGAAAGAGCGCCTGGGCGACACCGGTCATGGCAAGCGGATAGGCAAGGCCGGTCAGGACGGTCGTGGCGACGATCATGACGATCGCAGGTCTGATTTGTTTCAACATGAGAGAAACTCCTTAGACAAGGCCGATGGCGGTGATCGCCATATCGATGGCCTTGATGCCGATGAAGGGAACGATGATGCCGCCGAGGCCGTAGATCAGCAGATTGCGGCTGAGCAGCGCGCCGGCGCCGATCGGCCGGTAGCGGACACCCTTCAGTGACAGCGGGATCAGTGCGACGATGATGAGCGCGTTGAAGATGATCGCCGAGAGGATGGCGCTTTGCGGCGTTGCCAACCCCATGACGTTCAGCATCTTCAGCTGCGGATAGAAGGCAATGAACATCGCCGGGATGATGGCGAAGTACTTGGCGATGTCGTTGGCGATGGAGAAGGTCGTCAGTGCGCCGCGTGTCATCAGCAGCTGCTTGCCGATCTCGACGATCTCGATGAGCTTCGTCGGGTCGCTGTCGAGATCGACCATGTTGCCGGCTTCGCGGGCGGCGACCGTACCGGTGTTCATGGCAACGCCGACATCAGCCTGGGCGAGTGCGGGCGCGTCGTTTGTGCCGTCGCCGCACATGGCGACCAGCTTGCCCTGCGCCTGTTCCTGACGCATCAGCGCCAGCTTCATTTCAGGCGTTGCCTGGGCAAGGAAGTCGTCCACGCCGGCTTCTGCGGCAATGGCGGCAGCCGTCAACGGGTTATCGCCGGTGATCATCACGGTGCGGATGCCCATGCGGCGCAGTTCCGCAAAGCGTTCGCGGATGCCGCCCTTGACGATGTCTTTTAGATGGATAACGCCGAGCAGACGGCCATCGCGGGCAACGGCAAGCGGCGTGCCGCCGGCCTTGGCGATCTCGTCGGCGATCGTTTGCAGCTCACGCAGCATTTCGCTGGATGTGCGCGAGATGACGGCTGTACCTTCCGTCGCACCATTGGCTGCACCTTCGACATAAGCCACCACGGCGTCGACCGCACCCTTGCGGATCGAGGAGCCATCCAGATCGACACCGCTCATGCGGGTCTGCGCCGTGAAAGGAACGAAGGTCGCCTTCAGGCTCGTCATGTCGCGACCGCGGATCGCATATTTCTCCTTGGCGAGCACGACAATCGAGCGTCCCTCCGGCGTCTCGTCGGCAAGCGAGGCGAGCTGTGCGGCATCCGCGAGATCCTGCTCGCTGATACCCCGAACCGGGCGGAAGGCGGTTGCCTGACGGTTGCCAAGCGTGATCGTGCCGGTCTTGTCGAGGAGCAGCGTATCGACGTCGCCGGCAGCTTCGACGGCGCGGCCCGACATGGCAAGCACGTTGAAACGCACCAGGCGGTCCATGCCGGCGATACCGATCGCCGAAAGCAATGCGCCGATTGTGGTCGGTATCAGCGTCACGAAGAGCGCAACGAGCACGACCGTCTGGATCGAACCGCCGGCATAGGCGGCAAAGCTCGGGATGGTGACGGTCGCCAAAACGAAGATCAGCGTCATGCCGGCCAGCAGGATGTTAAGCGCGATTTCGTTCGGCGTCTTCTGACGCTCGGCGCCTTCGACCAGCGCGATCATGCGGTCGATGAAGGTCGAGCCGGCTGCCGCCGTGATGCGCACGCGGATCTCGTCCGACAGGACCTGCGTACCGCCTGTCACAGCCGAGCGGTCGCCACCTGATTCGCGGATGACAGGCGCGGATTCACCGGTGATGGCGGCCTCATTGACGGAAGCGACGCCTTCAATGACTTCGCCGTCCGACGGAATGATATCGCCGGCTTCCACCAGAACGACGTCACCGACCTTGAGGCTGGTGCCGGGTACCATCTTGTAGTCGGTGCGGCTGTTGCCGACGAGCAGCTTCGCCTGCGTTTCGGTGCGCGACTTGCGCAGCGAGTCCGCCTGCGCCTTGCCGCGGCCCTCGGCAACGGCCTCGGCGAAATTCGCAAACAGCACAGTGAACCACAGCCAGATATTGATCTGCAGCGAAAAGCCGAGATTGCCGCCGCCGGTGATGAGGTCGCGCAGGAAGAGAACGGTCGTCAACATCGAAACGACGGCGACCACGAACATGACAGGGTTCTTGGCAAGGGTGCGTGGGTTCAACTTCGTGAACGAAGCGCCGATCGCCGGAACGAGGATGCGAGAATCCAGAATACTCGCTGATTTTAACTGGCTCATAAGAGGCTCCAGCGTGAAGAGGAAAACGTCAGATCGGAACGCTGCCGATCAGCCGATCAAAAATCCGAAGACGACAAGGCCGAGGAACAGTGCGGCCATTGCCAGCAAAATGGCATCGGACGCGCAGGCTGTTCCGACCGGGCCACGCCCCCTGTCGAAGGGGCGTGGATCGATGGCTTTTCTAAGCTTGCCTAGAAGCGGTTGGCTCATAGCCGTCATTCCTTAGAAGGTCTGGCCTGCGATCATCGACAGATGTTCGACGATCGGTCCGAGCGCCAGCGCCGGGAAGAAGGTCAGGCCGCCGACGATCAGGATCGTGCCGACGAGCAGGCCGACGAAGAGCGGGCCATCCGTCGGGAACGTGCCGGCCGAGGCAGGAACCGTCTTCTTGCTGATCAGGGAACCGGCAATCGCAAGCGCCGGAACGATGACCAGGAAGCGGCCGATCAGCATGACGATACCGAGCGTGGTATTGTACCAGGGGGTATTGGCGGATAGACCAGCAAAGGCCGAGCCGTTATTTGCTGCCGCGGAGCTGTAGGCATAGAGGATTTCAGAGAAACCATGCGGGCCGGAATTGCCGATAGCGGCGACTGCTGATGGCAAAACTGCGGAGATCGCGGTAAAGGTCAGCATTCCGAAGGGGAGGCAGAGCACGGCGAGCATCGCCATCTTCACTTCCTTCGCTTCGATCTTCTTGCCAAGATATTCCGGCGTGCGCCCGACCATGAGGCCGGCTACGAAGATCGCAATGATGACGAACATCAGGATGCCGTAGAAGCCGGCACCGACGCCGCCGACGATGACCTCGCCGAGCTGCAGGTTGATGAGCGGGATCATGCCGCCGATCGCCGTAAAGCTCCCCAACATGCCATTGACTGCGCCACAGGACGCCGCCGTGGTGATAACTGCGAACAGCGAGGATGCAGCAAGCCCGAAGCGGACTTCCTTGCCTTCCATATTGCCGCCCTGGACACCGAGCGCATGAACAAGCGGATTGCCTGCTGCTTCGGCCCAGTAGGTGACGATGACGCCAGCGATGAAGAGCGTGCCCATCGCAGCCAGGATCGCCCAGCCCTGACGCTGGCTGCCGACCATACGGCCGAAGACGTTCGTCAGCGCAGCACCGATGGCGAAGATCGACAGCATCTGGAGGAGGTTGGAAATCGCATCCGGATTTTCGAAGGGGTGCGCCGAGTTGGCATTGAAGAAGCCGCCGCCGTTCGTGCCGAGCATCTTGATGGCAAGCTGCGAGGCAACGGGACCCACGGCGATCGTCTGCTGCGCACCTTCGAGCGTCGTGGCATTGACATAGGGACCGAGCGTCTGCGGCACGCCGAGATAGACGAAAACAATCGTCAGCACGATGCAGATCGGCAAGAGGACATAGAGCGTCGCGCGGATCATATCGACCCAGAAGTTGCCGATCGCCTTGCCCGAGGCACGCGCAAATGCGCGGATCAGCGCGATGGCGATGGCGATGCCGGTTGCCGCGGAAACGAAGTTCTGGACCGTCAGGCCAGCCATCTGCACGAGGTAGGACATCGTGCTTTCGCCGCCGTAGTTCTGCCAATTGGTATTGGTGACGAAGCTGGTTGCCGTGTTGAAGGACAGTTCCGGGCCGACTGCGGTCATGCCCGCCGGATTATAGGGCAGGCTGCCCTGCAGGCGCTGCAGCGCGTAGAGCGCAAGGAAGCTGGCAAGGCTAAACAGCAGCATGGAGACCGAATAGGTCGTCCAGTGCTGCTCTTCGCGCTCATCCGTGCCGGCCAAACGATAAAGCCCCCGTTCCACAGGACGGAGGACGAAAGAGAGGAAGGTACGCTCGCCGGTAAAAACACGTGTCATGTAACCGCCGAGCGGTTTGACGAGCAGGAGAAGGATCCCGATGTAAATGAGGATCTGAAGCCATCCGTTGAAGGTCATGGAGGTAACTTTCCCTATCCAGCGCTGTTAGAAGCGCTCGGGGCGAATGAGAGCGTAGACCAGGTAGACGGTGAGAAAGATCGTCACGCCGCCACCGAGAATGTAATCGAGAAGCATTGCCGTCTCTCCGACTAGAGGCTGTCGCAGGCCTTGGTGTAAGCGACGCAAAGGAGGAAGAATAAAACGCCGATCCCGACAAGAAGAATGTCCATCATCGATCGCGATTCCTTGATTGTTATTGTTGAATGCAGAAACGATGGAGAGCGCCCTTTACTCAGAGCGCCTCTTTTTTTCTGCCGACCAGAAAGATCACTTGGGGTGCATCTTCCGAACACAATATGCGACCGAACCGCATTAAGGTTCGAGACGGCGGGAAAGCGGAAGATATAAAAATCTTATAAATGCCAGTGCGGATGATGATGGGCTACGAGCACGTTGATGCGCTTATCAAAGCGTCCGCCTGCGTTGCTGAACTCGTTCGAAGAGTCAGGCCGTCCGTCGATTGGAAACCCTTATCGAAGAAGCCACACCGATGGCGGCCACGACATCTTGTCAAAGTGTCTGTTACCATGATCGAGCACGAGGCCACCGGTCCCGTTTGCACATGAATGTGAAGCGCTCAGGGCCGGACTATGACCTTGATTTCGCCGGCCAGCGGCGCGCTGCCAACCACGCCTGCGACGTCTTCTAGGCCGATCGTCTTCGTAACAAGCGAATCCAGCTCCAGAATCCCGCTTCCCACCATGGCGGCGGCGCGAGCGTGGGTGAAGGGATTGAGATAGGCCGGCCTGATCTCAACCTCATTGACGAGCAGATCAAACGGCAGAATGGGCACTTCGAGGCCTGCCGGCGTTACACCGAAGAGGACGAGAGCACCGCCGCGCCGCGCCATCCGAACGCCGCTTTGAAGCGTTTCGGGAACGCCGGCGCATTCTATGATGACGTCAACGCCGCCATGGGTCACGTCCTTGACGGCGGCAACCGCATCGATCGCTGTCGGGTCGAGGGCCAGCGTCGCTCCCAGGCGCAACGCCGCCTCGCGCCGCGACAACTGTCTCGTGACAAGGATGATCTGGTCTGCGCCGGCCAAACGGGCCAGTTGGACCATGAGCAGGCCGATCACGCCGCCGCCCAATATGGCAACGCTATCGCCCGGACGGATTTGTGCCTTGTCGATGGCATGGATGCAGCAGGCCAGCGGCTCGCAGAAAGCGCCATGGACTGGATCGAGATCCGGAGGCAGAGTGAAAGCTTGGTTGCAGGGAACCGCAACATAGTCGGCAAAGCCGCCATCCCGCGTTACGCCGATAGCCGTGAGGTTGGCGCAGAGATTCGGTCGCCCACGCCGGCAGGCAGGGCAGGTACCGCAGGCAATATTCGGATCGACCGTGACGAGTTCTCCACCTACAAATGACGAAACACCCTCACCCACCTCTTCCACGAGGCCGCAGAACTCGTGACCCAGGGTCACCGGGATCGCTGTCGGATATTCGCCCTTGTACATGTGTCGGTCGGACCCACAGATGCCGGCGGCGAGAACCCGGACGATGATCTCTCCCGGTTCGGCGTTCGGCTTCTCGACCATGCGCATGGTCATATCGCCGATCGCTTCCAAACGGACTGCCCTCATTCGCCTCCTCCAAGCATAAGGTTTGATTCTTGCGCTACTGCGCTGCTCCCATCCGCACTATAGCACTCAATGGTGCGCGTAGCCGCTCCATAGCCGGTGCGCTAGACGCTCGAGCAAGCACCAAAGCACTCTCCTGAAAGTCTTCTCACAATGGCGCTGGAACGTTTTGAAAAAACGAATGACCTTCGGACAGCGCCGCGACCGAAATAAGGCTTAAATAAAAGCCGAGCCCGCCTTGGGAGCATCCATGCCTGTGCCGGATCAGCCGATTGCCCCGGCTTCCGCACGGGGCAATCTCCAACTGGGGTCAGTTCAAGATTAATGCTGGCCTGTTCCCTGGATCGCCGAAAGCTTCCAGTCCGAACCCGGCTTGCGCACGAAGGTCCAGAGCTCCGTCGTCTCGGAAGGATTGTGGTCGTCGCCATCCACAAGCTTTCCAGTCGTGCGATCGATCATCGCGTCGATGCTCGAGTAGCGCATTGCAAGCGTTGCGTACTCGGCATCTTCCTCACGCCAGGCCTCGGCGATATCACCCTGCAGCAGGCGCACATCGGAAACGCTGTTACGCACGCCATTGGTAGCGTTCTCACCGAGCTCCTCGGCCAGATAAGACATCGCCTCCGGCGTGGTCAGCCGACGGATCGCCGCATAATCCTCGGCGCCATAGGCCGTTTGGATTTCGGTGAGGAGGTGCTCGAAACGATCGAGATCGGCCTGCTGAAGCCCGATCTCGTCATTGGCTTGGCGCACCTTCTGCGCGGCCGCTGCCCCACCGCCGATGGACGGGATGGAGAAGGAAGGACGCGGCGATGCGCCGGCATTGTTCATCGGGTTCATATTGTAGGACGACCCGGATCCGGGTGCTGCATATTGCGTGCGCTGCCGGTTTGCGAAGAAGCGCATCGCAAAGCTGATGAGCAGCACGATCAGACCGATCTGCAGCAGCATTCCCAGAAAGCCGATGCCACCGCCGAAACCATGGCCGAGCAGCATGCCGAGAAGGCCACCGGCGATCAGGCCACCGATCATCGACCCGCCGAAGCCGCCGAAAAGGCCAGGACGCTGGGGCGCGCCAAGCGGCGGCTGGGTCGTCGTCTGCTGCGGCGGCCGCTGCGTCATCGTCCGGTCAATGGGTGCGGCCTGCGTGGGCGCTGTCCTCGTAATGGCCGGGGTATCGAAGGTGCGCGTTCCACGGCTTCCGAAACCGCTGGATCCAGCCCGGCGCGCATCGGCGGCATCAAAGGTCGCCACGGACGACGCGGCGGCGAGGATGACGACGGCTGCGATCTTGGCAAAGCGCGGCACTGCACTGAACATTGGCTCTCCTGTCATAGGGCAGAAAGACTAATTTGCCCTTATATGGGGATGCTTGTTCGTGATTGTAAGGCTGCGATTTTAAGTTGGCGAAACTTTTGGATTTCAACCAAACCAATCTATCCGTATACGGATGCTCGGCAGCAACGATCTAAGACGACCCTAATCTTCATCCGCTCTATCGATCAGGCCATCATAGATTTCCATCATTGCGTTGGTGATCGCCTGACCAAGTGCGTTACCGGCCGCGCGGACATCGTCGTCCGTGCCGTCCCGTGCTGCTCTTGCCAGTTCAAAGCCCTCACTGCTGATGATCTGCTTTGCGACCTCGATTGCCCACAGCCCGAAATCGCCGCGGTTGTCTATCTTGATCTCGTGTTCCATTGCTTGTTCCATTCATCCATCGTGAGCAAGCCTCTATAGAGCCAACCAGCGAAAGGCCACCCCGATCGCGCCGCCGTAGCGGGTGTCCATATGGTGAAAAGATGCGCCGTTGCCCCAAGGTTCGTCCATTTCCGGAGATTCGCGGGCTTCTGCGGATACCCGTTGGCGCTCTCTATCGGCCGCATGATCAGGTCTTCGCCTGGAAAATCACCCGCGGAAAGGCTCCAAAATGGCGTCAATGCGTCGGAACCTGTGGAAATGCAGGCTTTCTCGCCCTTTCATGTCAGAACTCCTCGTGACAACTGGCATCTCCAATGGAAATGATTCCGCCGTTATCAATGCGGGGGAAGCCTCATGACCACTACCAATGAAATTGCAGACAAGATTGCCGCAGATCACAAGCTGACCAAGACACAGGGCAAGGCAATCGTCGAAGCCATCTTTGCCGCCATCACCGGAGCCGCGACCTCCGGCGCCGAAACCTCTATTCCGGGTTTTGGTAAGTTCAAGGTCAAGGATACGCCGGAGCGCGAAGCACGCAACCCCGGAACGGGCGCAACCATCAAGGTTGCGGCATCGAAGAAGCTGACCTTCACGCCTGCAAAGGCGCTGAAGGATGCGCTCAACAAATAATCCCTGCTCTGGCCGAAAGCCCGTAGGCTCATGACCGACCCTATCCGCTAGGGCCGGTCATTTGCCGTTTCATACGAACGCAAGCGCCGCTTCGTCGTGAGGCGGTTTCGAAAGTACTGGCTCGAGCTGCCTGAGCTGCGCCAAGCTCCATCCTCAGAAATTCCAATCCTCATCCTCGGTCGCGACTGCCTTGCCGATGACATAGGACGAACCCGATCCCGAGAAGAAGTCATGGTTCTCATCCGCATTCGGCGACAACGCCGAGAGGATGGCTGGATTGACCTTGCAGGCTTCGGCGGGGAAGAGCGCCTCATAGCCGAGGTTCATCAGCGCCTTGTTGGCGTTGTAATGCAGGAATTTCTTGACGTCTTCTGTTAGCCCGACGCCGTCATAGAGCGCTTCGGTATATTTGGCCTCGTTGTCATAAAGCTCCAGCAGAAGATCGAAGGCAAAGTCCTTGATCTCCTGGCGTTGCCCGTCCGAAAGCCGCTCAATCCCATGCTGGAATTTGTAGCCGATGTAATAGCCATGCACGGCTTCGTCGCGGATGATGAGGCGGATCATATCGGCTGTGTTGGTGAGCTTGGCGCGGCTCGACCAGAACATCGGCAGATAGAAGCCGGAATAGAACAGGAAGCTCTCAAGGAAGACGCTCGCGACTTTCTTCTTCAAGGGATCGCCGGAGGCATATTGCTCGATGATCAGCGTAGACTTCTTCTGTAGGAATTCGTTCTCCTCCGACCAGCGATAGGCGTCATCGACGTCGGGCGTCAGGCAAAGCGTCGAAAAGATCGACGAATAGGAGCGTGCGTGCACGGCTTCCATGAAGGAGATATTCGACAGCACCGCTTCTTCATGCGGGGTTACGGCATCAGCCATCAGCTTTACGGCGCCGACACCATTCTGGATCGTGTCGAGCAGCGTGAGGCCGGTGAAGACGCGGATGGTGAGCTGCTGCTCCTCCGGCTTCAGCGTGGCCCAGGACTGGATATCATTCGACAGCGGCACCTTTTCCGGCAGCCAGAAATTACCGGTCAGGCGGTTCCAGACTTCGAGATCCTTGTCGTCTTCAATGCGGTTCCAGTTAATGGCGCGAACGCGGCTTGCCGGCTTGAATTGCATGTTCATTGTCATCGTCCCTCAAAGGTTCAGAGCGTGCAGGAAACGCAGCCCTGAACCTGCGTGCCTTCGAGCGCCATCTGGCGAAGCCGGATGTAGTAGATGGTCTTGATGCCCTTCTTCCAGGCATAGATCTGCGCCTTGTTGATATCGCGCGTGGTCGCGGTGTCGCGGAAGAAAAGCGTCAGCGACAGGCCCTGGTCGACATGCTGGGTCGCGGCCGCATAGGTGTCGATAATCTTTTCCGGACCGATTTCGTAGGCGTCCTGGTAGTAATCGAGATTGTCGTTCGTCATGAAGGCAGCCGGGTAGTAGACGCGGCCGATCTTGCCTTCCTTGCGGATCTCGATCTTGGAGACGATCGGGTGGATCGAAGAGGTCGAGTGGTTGATATAGGAGATCGAGCCCGTCGGCGGCACGGCCTGCAGGTTCTGGTTATAGAGCCCGCCTTCCATCACGGCTTTCTTGAGTTCCAGCCAATCTTCCTGGGTCGGAACGGCAATGCCGGCCTTTTCGAAGATTTCCGCGACACGTTCGGTCGCAGGCTTCCATTCCTGGTTCGTATATTTGTCGAAATATTCGCCGGAGGCGTATTTCGAATTCTCGAAGCCCTTGAAGCTCTGGCCTCGCTCGACCGCAAGCAGGTTCGAGCCGCGAATGGCGTGGTAGGTCACCGTATAGAAATAGATATTGGTGAAATCGACGCCCTCTTCCGAACCGTAGAAAATGCGCTCGCGGGCGAGATAACCGTGCAGGTTCATCTGGCCGAGACCGATGGCATGGCTCTCGTCATTGCCCTTTTCGATCGAGGGTACGGAGGAGATATGGCTCATGTCGGAGACAGCCGTCAGCGCGCGGATCGACATTTCGATCGTCTTGCCGAAATCCGGGCTGTCCATCGCGGCTGCGATGTTGAGCGAGCCGAGATTGCAGGAGATATCCTTGCCCATATGCTTGTAGGACAGATCGTCGTTGTATTCACTAGCTTCGCTGACTTGCAGGATTTCCGAGCAGAGATTGCTCATGGTGATGCGGCCGGCAACCGGATTGGCGCGGTTCACCGTGTCTTCGAACATGATGTAGGGATAGCCGCTCTCGAACTGGATTTCGGCGATCACCTGGAAGAATTCGCGCGCCTTGATCTTCTTCTTGCGGATGCGGCTGTCGCCCACCATCTCGCGATACTTCTCCGTCACCGAAATCTCGGTAAACGGCACGCCATAGACACGCTCCACATCATAGGGCGAGAAGAGGTACATATCCTCGTTGTTCTTTGCGAGCTCGAAGGTGATGTCGGGAATGACTACGCCGAGCGACAGCGTCTTGATGCGGATCTTCTCGTCGGCATTTTCGCGCTTAGTATCGAGGAAGCGCATGATGTCCGGGTGATGGGCGTTCAGATAGACGGCGCCCGCCCCCTGCCGCGCCCCAAGCTGGTTGGCATAGGAGAAGGAATCTTCCAGCAGCTTCATGACGGGAATGATGCCGGACGACTGGTTCTCGATGTGCTTGATCGGCGCACCGGCCTCACGGATGTTGGTGAGCGATAGCGCCACGCCTCCGCCGCGTTTCGAAAGCTGCAGAGCCGAGTTAATGGCGCGGCCAATCGATTCCATGTTGTCTTCGACACGCAGCAGGAAACACGAAACCAGCTCTCCGCGCTGCTTCTTGCCGGCATTGAGGAAGGTCGGCGTTGCCGGCTGGAACCGGCCGGAGATGATCTCGTCGACCAGATCGCGGGCAAGTTGCTCGCTGCCCTGCGCCAGCGTCAGCGCGACCATGCAGATGCGGTCTTCATAACGCTCGAGATAACGTTTTCCATCGAAGGTCTTCAGCGTGTAGCTGGTGTAGTATTTGAAGGCGCCGAGGAAAGTCGGGAAACGGAACTTCTTCGCATAGGCGTGATCGAAGAGATCGCGCACGAAATTGAAGGAATATTGATCCAGCACCTCCTGTTCGTAGTAGCCTTCCGTCACCAGGTAATCGAGCTTTTCCCTCAGGTTATGGAAGAAGACCGTGTTCTGATTGACGTGCTGGAGAAAGTACTGCTTGGCCGCCATGCGATCCTTGTCGAGCTGGATTTTTCCGTGCTCGTCATAGAGGTTCAGCATGGCGTTCAGTGCGTGATAATCCAAGGCCATTTCCGCGGCCTTGGCTGGCCGATCATTCGTGGGAGCAGAAAAAGTGCTCTGCGTTTTTTCGCCCGAATCCCGCGACAAAGAAGAGCTTAGCGTGTCCAAAATCGTTCCAATCCGTGTCTGACATTGGCGACATCCTCATCCGTGCCCAGAAGTTCGAACCGATAGAGATACGGCACCTGGCATCTGGCAGAGATGATGTCGCCGGCGATCCCATAGGTCGCGCCGAAGTTGCTGTTGCCCGCGGCGATGACTCCGCGGATGTTCGAACGGTTGCCCGCATCGTTGAGGAAGCGGATCACCTGCTTGGGCACGGCCCCCTTTCCGCCTTCGCCGCAATAGGTCGGGACGATCAGAACGTAGGGCGAGGTCGCACGAAACTCGTCGCCCGCGACAAGCGGGATACGAGCAGCCGGCAATGCGAGCTTGACAACGAAGCGATGGGTATTTTCCGATCGGCTGGAGAAATAGACGATCTCGCCCACCGCCCGGATCCTTAAGCGAGGGTGCTGATCATGTCGGGACGGAAGCCGGCCCAATGCAGTTCCCCGGCGACAACAACCGGAACCTGACGATAGCCGAGACCTTGCACCAGCTCATAGGCGGCGGCATCGGTCGATACGTCGACGATGGTGTAGTCGATGCCTTGGCGATCAAGCGCGCGGGTGGTTGCCGTGCACTGGACGCAGGCGGGTTTGCTGTAGACGGTAATGCTCATGAGGTATCCTCGTATGGATGGGCACAGAAAATCGCTCGAGCATCGGATGATGCCCGCTCGGCGGGTGAAAAGTGGAGGCAAGCCTAGCCGGCGGCCGGACGCATTTCAGCGGCCGTCATTCGCGCGGGCGACTATGAATACTCAAGAACATGGATTCACCCCGAAGTTATTCATGCGGGGTCTTCAAGGAAGCGATGACGGCGATCCTGCCGCATGAACCATCGCTCGCCAGTCGGACACCCCGCCCGTGGACGTTATTGCTCAAGGCAGGTCTCCTGGCTCGCGGGTCATAACATTCGTCCTGCCTTCCCAAGACACAAGGCCTCAGTGACGTCATCAAACGAATGCTCGCCGCTCACAGTTGCGGGGGCAGCTCCGGCTTGGCAATCATCATGCTCGCCGACCGGATTCCCATCTTAGCCTCCAATCCTTGCGAATCAGAAGAACCTCGAACACTATATATAGTATCCTCGGTTAAAATTGCGTCAACTGCTTCGACAGCCTCAATCGGATTTCCATGTTGATGGATGTCGACCATCGCACCCAACGCAGAGACTTGGGACTGGCCAAAAACAGGCTGGAGCCTTTCAATTGACGTTGCTTTCGCGGATGCGGTCGGCGAGATCGAGAAAATTCTGGCGCATGCGTCGCAATGTGAAATCGAGACCGAACAACCGGCCCGTTTCGCTAAATCCCATCGACTGGGCAGCCTCCGAAGTCTGAAGAGTGCTAAACGCGGCGTCGAAAGCCGCGTCGCCTGCCGAAAGCACATCCGGATCGATTTCACCACCGGCACGCAACGCCCGGCCGCATGTCTCCGCAAAGCGGGCCTGTGCCTCCAGCATTCCGCCTGCCTGCGGCCCGATCGCTTCGACAATCGCCGGCGGGAAAGGTGTTTCCACGATGTGGCTGAGATAGGTCATGTCGTTGCGGATGCGCCAGAGCGAACGGGGAATGGCCTCCGAAATTCCCTGTCGTGTCAGCCAGAAAGCGCGCTCGCGCTGCGCGTCGGTCAAAAGCGCTTCCGTCGCCATCAAGGACTGACGCAGGGCGATATTTGCCTCGGTGGCCGATACAGGCTCGCCCTTTTCGACCCCGACTGCAAGCCTTCGCAAGATCTGCGCCATGACATCGAGTGCCGACCCGAAGCGATCCAAAACCATAGTCCGCGAGCGCGTCGGCAGGATGAACAGGCTGGCGAGCACGCCGACGACACCGCCCAGGGTAATTTCGGCAATGCGATCGATCACGAAAATCTCGACGGGAACGGCGGCGGAATGTGTCAGCATGACGATCGCGGCCGTCAGTCCGGCATTGCGCAGACGAGGCACGCGCACCGCCGCGAAACTTGAAACGCCGACGACGCAGATCAGGGCAATGCCAATCGCAAGCGGCTCCTGCGGCGTGACGAATACCGCAACACCTCCGAGCACGGCGCCTGCGACTGTCGCAACCAGCCGGTCGAAAGCCGCTCCAGCGGTCGCGCCCACCGACGCCTGCATGACGATCAGTACCGTGAAGACGGCCCAATAGCCCTGCTGGAGATGGAGATGCTGTGAAATGGCGTAGGTGATCGTGCACGCGATCATGACCCTTAGCGCCTGCAGCGCCGCGCGTTTGGTCTGAATCAGCGATGTTTTGGGTTTTGACGGCAGCTGGCTTTGACGAATTACAGGATCGGTCATCGCGCAAGTTTTCGCCTGGAAACGTGTGCTGACAATGGCCGTCCGGGGCTTGCCCTCTCCCTGCTGCCGCTAGTGAATGACCGCATGACCTACAATGGCAGTATTTGCGCGATTAGGGAAGGCGCGCAGGCAATGGCGAGCGCGCCGTTCAATCCCTGAGCCCCGTGCTTCCCGGACGAAAGCACAGCCGCCGCCGCCGATAGGAGTAGAGATCGGATTTACGTTCAGACGGTGGCGGAAGCTTCAGGCGCCGGTGAGGTCTCGTCGACAAGCACCTGGCGCAGCCGCGCCTCCTGCTCGGGCGATAGCGAGGTGCGTAGCAATCGCGCATGTTCGCCCTTGAATTCGGCAAGCACCTTTTCCGGCTGAACCTTGCGGATCAGGAGGAAAAGCGCGGAACTCTTCGCCGGAATGGTTTCGGCCAGACGCTTCATGAGATCGTCGTCGATACCGTAATCGGCCATCGATCCGGCAAGAGCGCCGGAGCCGGCACCGATTGCGCCGCCGACGACGAGCCCAGCAAGAGGATTGAGGAAAAGCAGACCAACGAGCGAACCCCAGAGAGCGCCCGAAAGACCACCGCTTGCGGCGCCTGCCGCCGTCAGATTGACACTCTGCTTGAGACGAACCTTGCCGGATTCATCACGAACGGCGATGACGGCATCCTCCAGATCGATCAGATATTCTTTTTCGAGCTGAACGAGGCGGTTCAGGACAGCGTCCGCTTTGTCGGCATCATCGAAACCAAGCACAATAAGTTCTGACATCGAAATCCTCCGGGAGTTCCTGTTGTCGAAACGAGAAGTGAGGCGTGGAGCCCCTTAGTGAACAGCCGTGCTGACCAATCGGTAAGGATGAGTAGCATTGAACTGCGAGATCATTGCGACAGCCTGTTGCAAAAGCCGTTCGGCATTTTCCGGATCGTCGCGGGCAAGCTCGTCTGCATTGACGCGGATTGCTTCCGCCATGTTGGTGGACAGGATGGCGAATTGCTTGTTGCCTTCGACGAGGGCCTCGCGTGCATTGCCTTCCAATGTCTTCGCAACATCGATGAGAATTTCCTCGCGCTCTTCGACGCTGAGTTCCTCGATGCTTTTTGTTCTTCCTTCCATTTTGGTCACTCCTAACAGACGTGATTGTGACCGAGCTCATAAAGCCTCGGCTGCCACTCACTTAGGAAGACGCAAATTCGGGTTCAAGGTTCCATTCCGCCCAACCCTCTGGCTTCCATCGACAAAGGAAATCGGTGTTTGCCTTGCGAGTACGGAACAATGAGCGCGCCGCGCGGTTTGACCGACATGGCCGGTCGCCCCCGCACCACGGAAGGCTCTCTGCCGCGCCATTTTCAAAAATGACGCGAGACTTCGCGGACCAGACGAACAGGATGAGCGAAATGACAGACATGCGACGCGACAATGGCAACGCGAAGACCGAGCATGACGCCACCCGCAATCGCGCCGGATCGGTTCCCGCCGACCAGACCAAAGGTGAGATCGATGCGGCGTCGGAACACGTCAAAGAGCGCGCTCCTGACGACATGCCCAATATCGAAGCGGAAAAAGAAGCTGTCCGCCAGCATGGCGACGCCTTCGTCGTAAAGAACGACCTTGACGATGCGGACCAGCGTGAGGCTGCACCGGGCACTCGCGAGCAGCCATAGGCCCCTCATCGGATGATCTCAGCTCAACTCCCTCTCTTTGCAATCGAAACCAGGAGACAGCTATGACCGATATCGACGAGAACGCACGCGTTTGGGAACTGGTCGACAAGATCGGCTTTTGCATGCTGACCACGCAAATATCCGGAAGCCTGCGCGCACGGCCGATGGCCGCTCATCCCGAACCGATCGAAAATGCGATTTATTTCCTGACGGATGTCGCGGGCCACAAGGATGAGGAGATCGCGCGCTGGCCGAATGTCTGCCTCGCCTTCGCCGACACCCGGGGTCAAAAATATGTCTCGATATCCGGGACGGCTGAAGTCGGCAACGACCGCGAACGCGTCAGGGATCTCTGGTCTACAGGCGCCAGGGCATGGTGGGACAGTGCCGACGATCCCTCGATCCGCGTTTTGAAGGTAACGCCTGTTTTCGCCGAATACTGGGATAGCCCCGGCAGCATCATGAGCTACATCAAGATGGCGGCGGCTGCGGTCTCGAATTCGAGACCTGACATGGGTGACAACGCGAAGGTCGAGCTTTAGGAATATTAGAGCCTGCGGCCATGCCGCATATAGGCGGCGGCATGGCTAGCATCAGGCCTTGAAAACGCCAATTGCTACTCTTCCCATTCCTCGTCGTCGGCGGAAAGCAGCTCCACCAGCGCAGCCACCTTACCGGCCGGCAGATGGCGGCCCTCGCCGATCAAAGCCTCATCGCTGTTGACCCAAGCCCATGCCTCGGACAGGTCCGTCGGCGTTGCGCTTGTCGCAACGATATCGGCGATAAGGGTCTCGTCGACAGGGCCGAGTACGGCGGTGACGTCTTGCGAGGTCAATGTCATGTCCCGCTCCTCTTCCTGTTTGTCAGACCATGAACATCCTTGAAATATAGAAACGCGAGGATGAACTTCCACCCGCAACCAAGCTGCGGGGACACAAAGTATTTCCGTTAAATAATTGAAGTATCTAGATAAACACCTTCATTTCCAGCAAAAGAAAATCTTGCCGAGATGAACTGTGTCCAGGCTCAACGGCTTTCTACGAAAAGCAAGGGGAGCGGTCTTGAACTGCTCAGAATGTTGGGCCGGCTGCGCCGCTCTTCAGCGTGAAATAAGCAAAGGCTGCTACGAAAAACGCAATGATGGCCAGTATCGCCAACAAACGCTTGAGCCAGGGAGGCGTTTGTTTCGGCGGTTTCGGCTTCGGACGACGTTCAAACTTGATGACATTATCGGACATGACAATCGATTAGCGAAGATCAAACGGTTTGCCAATCCGGTACGAACGCCAGCGATGTGACGTTTCCGCCATCGGCCAGCCAAAATGCCCATTCATCCAAACTCTCAATCTCGTCCGCAACGCTTTCAAGGTGGCGGATATCGATTGAAGCTTACAAACCCGAAGGTGCCTTCTTGAATATCCTCAATAAAATTCGCCCCTGGAGTCCGCAGCAGCGCGCATTGATTGTCCCCTTCCCAGCCAAACGGGATCTGGCCGAACGCACATCCAAGGCAACCAACGCCGACGGCCCGATTGTGGCATTTTTTACCGAGGGCAGTTTTTACGAACAGGAAAAAGAGCGTATGGCCCATTCGGCCGAGCGGATCGGGCTGAAGGTCTCTGCAACGGCAGTGCCCAGCGCCGGCAGCTGGGTATTGAATGCCGGGTTGAAACCAGGTTTCCTGCTTCAGGAAAGAGCAAGGCTGCGCGGCCCTTTGCTCTATGTCGACGTCGACGCCGTCTTCCACCGCAATCCCTGGCCGGAGCTTCGTAAGCTCGAATGCGACATTGCCGTCTATTATGAAGGCGATGAACGCCTTATCAGCGCGACCATTCTCATCAACGATACGCCTGGCGCGGCGCAACTCATCGAGCGCTGGCGGGAAGGATGTCTTGCCAAGCCCGACGTTTGGGATCAGGTCGTTCTGGAGGAAATCATCACCGAGGATGCGACAAGCGCGAAGCCGCAATTCAAGGTGGCGAAATTGCCTGCCTCCTTCTGCTGGATATTCGACCGGCTCGAAAATGGGTCTGTCGGCGAAGTCTTCATCGAGCAGCTACAGGCAAGCCGCGAGGCGACCAAGCGCAAACGCTGGTTTGGCCGCATCGGCAAACGGCTCAAGCGCCGTCGCGATCGGGTCGAGGAAATCGAACGCGTGCTAAAGGATGACAATTGGGGCACGCTTTGAACGAGCCTGCAACAGGATCAAATCTGAATCACAGCATGTCCCCGAGCGTCCAGTGGTTGCTCCATCGGGCATCGATCTCATCCTCGACGTTCTGATAGCGAATGTCGGTGGAAAGGCGCAATCTGTGCTGCCTGTCCTGATTGGTGGTCGAGGCGTGGATCATGAATGGTGAATGGAGCATGACGTCGCCTGCCTCATAGTCGGCGACCAGCCAGCGCGTATCGAAGCGTTCCGCCATGTCGGGCAGATCCTTCGAGACCCAGCCACCCTCCGTCATGTTTCGATTATAGGCGCTAACGCGTTCCTCAGGACTGAGATCCTTGTTCTTTTCGCTGAACTCACGTTCCATTCGGGCACCGATGACATGCGATCCTTCCAAATAGGTCAGCCCGCCCATTTCGACGGGGATATCGCCGATCGGTATCCAGGCGGTGACGATCCGGCTGGTGCCGCCGCGAAGATAGACCAGATCGTAGTGGGCCGGTGTCGCCGTCGTCGTTCCCGGCCGGACGTGGCGCATGATCTTGCGCTTATGCAGATAAGAGATGCCCGAGAGGAATTCGTCCATGAAGCGCGAAAGGCGCGGCTGGGCGCAAAAGCCCTCATAGGCGACCGAGCGCACGAGCGACATCAGGCAACGATCGACATCCCGGCCTTCCGGCGCTAAAGCCGAGGATATGCCATCCCTCGGGTCCGTTCCCGCCTCGATCAGCCCTGTCTTCGCCATGTGACCGAAGACCCAGCCGCGAAAATCGATCACGTCCTTGCGCGGCAGAAACCCCTTGAGCCACACATAGCCGTTCTCCTCGTAAAGCCGGCGGATTGCCTCGACACCGATGCTCGGATCGGTCGGGGTGAGATAACCGAGCCGATGGGACGCAGTGGAGAGAGCCTTTCCATTGGCAACAAGGTTGAGTGCACTCTTGTCGGAGAGAATGCTCTGCATGGGAATCGACATTTCACTCGCCTATGGTTTGAATTGATTGCCCATTGAATCTAGCTATTAGCGATGGTTCACTACATGGACAAAAATGATACTGGACTTTTCGCTCACCATGAAATCGGCAACACATGCCATCTACCGCTCACCACTTGCACCCGCCGGAGGACTGTCGGTCACTGGCAGCGGCAGGCAGCACGCCATGCATGCCGTCACCGCGCGGAAGCTGCCGAGCTATGCGGTGGTTCTCGTCGAGAGCGGCCAGGGCTTTTTCGAAACGGATGCCGGCGGCCGCAGAAGCGTGAAAGGCCCGGCGCTTTTCTGGCTCTTCCCGAACCGCCAGCATTCGTACGGCCCCGATGCGCAAGGCTGGAGCGAACGATGGGCGCTTTTCGAAGGCTCTCTCGTGCGCGACTTTCTGCGCCTTCGCCTCATCAGCGAGCAGAATCCGCTCATTACCCTGCGTAATCTCGACAGCGTACAGCGTCTGTTCGGCACGATCCCAGACGATCTCATCGAGGATACCAACCTGTCGAGAGCCGCTGCCGCCTCCGCTCTTCATCAGATCGTCATTCTGGCTGCGCGGCAGGCGAGCCAGGCCACTCCCTCCACTCAGCAAGGTTCAGATATCGGCGAAATTATTGAGGCGCTTCGCCAAAGAGCAACAGAAGCCCTCGACATGGCAGCTTTTGCAGCCGAATACGGCATGTCGCCCGCTACACTGCGCCGAAAAGTCACGACGGAAGTCGGGCTACCGCCGAAGGGTTTTCAGCTTCGCGTACGCATGGACCGTGCAAAGGAGTTGCTAACGATGACGGACGACAAGATCGAGATCATCGCCTCAAAAGTCGGATTCGATGATCCGTTCTACTTCTCCCGGCTATTCCATGAGCGCGAAAACTGCACGCCGCGCGAATTCCGCGCCCGCTATCGGCGAAGCTGATCGATCAAGATAGGTCGAACACGTCGCAACGACCGGGCCTTATTACGCCGCATGGTTACCCGATGGCTCCCGCTCCAAATTCCGGCGCCGCCAGGCCGCCGGCGCCTCCCCCACCCGTTTGCGAAAAAAGCGCGAGAAATAGGCGGGATCTTCAAAGCCCACCTCGCGGCCGATATCCTCGACGGAGCGGATGGTGAACATCAGCAGACGCTTGGCTTCCAGCAGCCGCCGGTCCAAAAGCATCTCCTTGACGCTGTGCCCGAACACCTCGCGCGCCGCCTTATCGAGCAGATGCGGCGTCGTGGCGAGCAGGTCGACATAGTTGCCGACCGGCCAATCGCTCTTGTAATGCCGGTCGATGGCGCTGCGCAGCGCGAGCGCGAGCGCCACGGTCGGCGAAGCCGAAGGCAGCGCCGCGCTGCCGCCAAGCCGGCTCATCAGCGACAGTACAACGCCGATCAGGCCCAACATGACCTTTTCACTCTGGCCGCTACGCTCGCGATATTCCGCACTCACCATCTGCAGCAGCGTATCGATCTTTTGCCAGCAAGGATCGTCCGGCCGCGCTGTCAGAAAGGTCGGCACGTCAAGGCTTAGATCCACCTGGGGTGCCAAAGCCTTTAAGGTATCGTCCGATATCGAAAGGACGATGGCATCGGACTGATCATCGACATCGAATCCATGAATGATGTTACTCGGCACGAAGCTGATCGTCGGAGCGGAAAAATTCCAAGTTTGGTCCTCGACCCGGTAGCGCCCGCCCCCCTTGTACCAATAGGTGATTTGGCCCATCAGCGGATGTTTGTGCGGCGCCACATGCCCGAAATGCAGCGTTTTTCGGTCCATGACCGTTTCCACATGCAGGAATCCGACATCGAGCGCCCGGCTCGGCACGCCATAGACAAAGAAATTCGGAATCTCGTTCTTCTGCGACATGCCGGAAAAAGTACCAGCGAATTGCCCCCTTTGTCCATGGCCGGACCGGCGCGCCCGACGTAGCATTGCTCATGATCTCAAGGGAGGAATACGAGATGCGAGCTGAAGATCACCGCAGCGACAAGACCCGCCCATTTACCGGCGCCGAATATCTGGAAAGCCTGCGCGACGGCCGCGAAGTCTATATCAATGGCGAGCGCATCGCCGATGTGACTGCGCATCCAGCCATGCGCAACTCCGTCCGCTCGCTCGCCCGCATGTACGACGCGCTGCACGACGAAAAGACCAAGGATCGTCTGACATCCCCGACCGATACCGGTTCAGGCGGCTATACCCACAAATACTTCCGGGTGGCGAAATCCTCCGCCGAGCTTGTCGCCCAGCAAGGCGCCATCGCCGATTGGGCGCGCATGTCCTATGGCTGGATGGGCCGTACCGCCGATTACAAGGCGGCCCTCATGAATACGCTCGGCGCCAATGCCGACTGGTATGGGCCGTTTAAGGAGAACGCGCTTTCCTGGCATAAGCGGGCGCAGGAATCCGTGCTCTTCATGAACCACGCGATCGTCAATCCGCCGATCGACCGTCACAAGCCTGCCGATGCCATTAAGGACGTTTTCGTCCACATTACCAAGGAAACCGATGCCGGCATCTACGTCTCCGGTGCCAAGGTGGTAGCGACGTCTTCGGCGTTGACCCACTATAATTTCCTTGCCCAGAGCTCGGCGACCGTCACGGAAGACCCGTCTCTGTCGGTCATGTTCATCGTTCCGATGAATGCGCCTGGCATTAAGATGTTCTGCCGCGTCTCCTACGAGCAGACTGCCAATACCGTGGGACATCCCTTCGACTATCCGCTGTCTTCTCGCTTTGACGAGAACGACGCGATCCTCGTGCTTGATAATGTCTTCGTGCCCTGGGAGGACGTGCTCGTGCTGCGCGACGCGGCAAAGATCCTCTCCTTCCACCCGGCCTCGGGCTTCATGCATGGCTATTGCTTCCAGGGGTGCACTCGTTTCGCCGTGAAGCTCGACTTCATCGCTGGGCTGCTCGCCAAGGCGCTGCGCGCGACCGGCGGCGATGCCTTCCGCGGCAATCAGGCGGCGCTTGGCGAAATCATCGCGCTTCGCCACATGTTCTGGTCGTTTTCCAACGCCATGGCCTATAATCCGCAACCTTGGGCCAATGGCGCTGTATTGCCGAACATGGAAGCAGCCCTTTCCTATCGCACCTTCATGTCGGAGGCCTATCCGCGCGTCATCGAGACGGTGCGCAGGGTCATCGCTTCGGGACTGATCTATCTACCCTCCTCGGCCAAGGACTTCGGCAATCCGGAGATCGACCGCTACCTCGCGCAATATGTGCGCGGTTCCAACGACATGGGTCATATCGAGCGCATCAAGATCATGAAGCTGCTCTGGGACGCCACAGGCACCGAATTCGGCGGACGCCACGCCCTTTACGAACTCAACTATGCCGGCGCGCCGGAGGAAGTTCGCCTGCAGGTGCTAAAGGGCGCCGAGCGTGGTGGCCGGTTGAAGGAGATGGAAGCGCTCGTCGATCAGTGCATGAGCGATTACGACGAAAACGGCTGGACCGGAGATACGTGGCTGCCGCCGCTGGGTGATACCTCCCCTGCCCGCAACGCCGCCGAGTGAGGATGTTGCCATGGAGGAGCAACTCTCGAAAACCGAATTCCGCAACGCCATGGCTCGGGTCTGCGCTCCGGTGAACGTCATCACCACCAACGGCCCTGCCGGCCGCGGCGGCTTTACTGCGACCGCCATGTGCAGCGTCACCGACGAACCGCCGACGCTGCTGGTCTGCATGAACAGTCGCTCGGCGCAGACCGCCCTCTTCCTCGAAAACCGCCGCTTCTGCGTCAATGTCCTGACGCAGGAGCACAAGGAACTGGCCGGCTATTTCGCTGGCCAGCGCGCCGACATGGAGGAGCGCTACGCCGCGGCGGAATGGATCAACTTTCGTTCCGGTAGCCACGCACTTTCCGATGCCATCGTCTCCTTCGATTGCCGCCTGACCGAAGCGCGCCTGGTCGGCACGCACCATATCTTCATCGGTGAAGTCATGGATATCCGCAGCCGCAAGGACGGGCATGCGCTACTCTATTTCGACCGCAACTATGTGCATGTGCCGACCCAGACGGGCAGCTTCGGCGGCTAGGAGCCGCATGGATGGCTGGCGATCGTGGAAATAAAGCAGGGTGCCGGCGACGAGGCGGCACCCTGTTTGCATGTGAAAATAGCTGTTAGAGCTGGATCCATGCCGTCTTCAGATCGACGTATTTGTCGAGCGCATGCAACGACTTGTCGTGTCCGTTACCCGATTGCCTGACGCCGCCAAGCGGCACGCTGTTATCGGCGCCGCCATAAGTGTTGACATGCACGACGCCGGCGCGGATTCCCCGCACCATCCGATGGGCGCGCGACAGGTTCGAGGTCCAGACGGCGGAGGCAAGGCCATATTCCGTGCTATTGGCGATCTCAAGTGCTTCCGCTTCCGTTTGGAAGGAGATGATCGACAGGATCGGGCCGAAGACCTCTTCGCGTGCCAGGGTCATCGACGGCGTCACGTCGAATACGGTCGGCCGCATGTAATAACCGCCGGTCTCCTCAAGAATACGCGAACCACCGGTGCGCAGCGATGCACCCTCCGATAGTGCCTGCGAGACGTAGCCAAGATCCTTCTTCAGCTGGATCTCGCTGGAAATGGCCCCTACGTCGGTCATCAACTGCAGTGGATCTCCGACCTTCATGGCCTCGGCGATGCGGATGACTTTCTCGGAAAAGGCCTCATGGATCGATTTCTCCAAAAGCAGCCGAGAGCCGGCGACACAGACCTGGCCGGAATTGCGAAAAATGCCATAGGCAGAAACCTTGGCCGCCTGATCGAGATCGGGCGCATCGGCAAAGACGATGTTCGGGGACTTGCCGCCCAGTTCCAGATAGACGCGCTTCAGGTTGGAGCGTGCCGAATATTCCAAGAGCCGCCGCCCGACGGGGCCGGAACCGGTGAAGGCCAGCACATCGATATCCATGTGCAGTCCTAATGCTTCGCCGCACACCGCACCGCGACCGGTCACGACGTTGAGCACGCCTTCGGGCAATCCGGCTTCGGCGCAAATTTCGGCAAGCCTCAGCAGCGTCAGCGACGCGCCTTCGGCGGGCTTCAGCACGACGGAATTGCCCGCGGCGAGCGCCGGCGCAATCTTCCAGGCGCCAATCATCATCGGGAAGTTCCACGGCACGATGGCGGCAACGACACCGATAGCTTCGCGATGGATGAGCCCGAGTATGTTCTCAGCCGTCGGAGCGATTTCGCCATAGACCTTGTCGATCGCCTCGGCATAGTAACGGAATGTGCCGGCGGCGCTGCCAGGCTCGGCCTTCAGCACCATCGAGATTTCCGTGCCGTTGTCGCGTACCCCGAGGACGGCGAGCTCGAGCGCATTCTTCTCGATCAGTTCGGCAATTTTCAGCAGCACCTTCTTGCGTTCGGCCGGTGCCGCCTTCGACCAGCTACCCTTTTCGAAGGCATGGCGCGCAGCCTTGACGGCCAGATCGACGTCCTGAGTGCCGGCATCGGCAATCGTGGTCAGCTTTGTTCCGTCGATCGGCGATATGACGTCCATCGTTGCGCCGCTGATCGGTTGGCGCCAGGCGTCTCCGATGAACAACGTCTGGGGCGAAACGGATAATGTCCGGAGCTGGTCGATCTTTTCCTGCATCTCATTGTCTCACAGAGAGGGTGGCGGGGCTTGCCCGCCACCACGATTGGAACTGGTTCAGGCTTCCTGGCCGGCACCGAGGCGGGCATAGCTTGCCGCATCGGCCGATTTCAGGCGAGCCGCCGCGATGAAACCGATGATGCCGGCAATCAGCACCAGGCCCGGCAAGACCACCGCAAGCACGCCATTGGCGCCGGCAATCGCGCCGAAATTCGCCGAGATATAATAGACAAGCGTCAAGAGGATCAGACCCGTCACGATCGGAAGCACCTTGATAACAAGCGCATTGCGCTCAAGCCCCGGATTGCGGCTAAAGAACACCACGATCGAGAAGGCGGTGAAGGCCATCAGCAGGATGATCGCCAGCGTTGCGACATTGGTGAGCCAGGAGAAGAGTGCCAGCACCGGATCCTGACCCGTTACCGCAAAGAGCCCGACGACGAGCACGGCAATGACGGTCTGAATGATCGACCCGACATGGGGGCTCTGAAAGACCGGATGCGTCACGCCGACCGACTTCGGCAGCAGGCCTTCGCGGCCGGCGACATACATGTAGCGCGCCACGCCGTTGTGGAACGCGAGGATGCCAGCAAACAGGCTGGTGATGAAGAGCACGCTCATCACGACGGTAATCCAGTGGCCGACATAGCGCTCGGCAAGGCCGAAGAGAAAGGTTGTCGGATCGGCGAGGCCCTGCAGCGCCGGAACAAGCTTATCGACGCCGGCACCGATTACCATCAGCCAAGAGGTCAGCATATAGAAGAGGCCGATGATGATGACGGAAATATAGGTCGCGCGCGGTACGGTCTTTTCCGGCTCGCGGGCCTCTTCGCTGTAAATGGTCGTCGCTTCGAAACCGATGAAGGCGGCGAAGCAGAACAGGAGGCCGATCGCTGGCGTTCCGCTCCAGAAGGCAGTTGGCGCGAAAGGTGCAGCGGAGAGGCCCGCATCGCCTCCCTTGGCGAAGATTGCAGCGTCGATGACGAACACGACGAGATATTCGAGAATGACGAGCACCGTCAGCACCTTGGCAGAAAGATCAACGCGGCGGTAGCCGAAGACGGCGACGAAGGCGATGCCGATGAAGCTCCAGAACCACCAGGGAAGATCGAGACCGAGTTGTTCGGCAAAGAAGCCCTTTGTCGCCGCACCGAAAAGCCCGAGAACGCCGACCTGCATCGCATTGTAGGCGAGAATAGCGATCAAGGCTGCGGCACCACCCATGAGGCCGCCAAGGCCCTGCGCGGTGTAGGCGTAGAAAGCGCCGGCATTTCTTATATGGCGGGCCATGGCGACGTAACCGACTGCAAACAGCAGCAGAATGCCTGTCACCAGCAGGAAGGTCAGCGGAATGCCCGGCCCGTTGCCGAGCATCATCGAAAGCGGAACGCCGCCGGCAACCGCCGTCAGCGGTGCGGCAGCCGAAACGACGAGGAAGGTCACGGCACCGACGCCGAGACTGTTCTTGCGCAGCTGGTTTTCAGCGGCACCTTGCGAATTTTGCGTGTTCATCTGCGTTCGTTCCCCTTGTTTAAAAACATCCGATCATCGCCGCGATTGCACGCGTGCGACCTCCACCAAAAACCGGACTGACGAGCGGGGCTTATGCTTTTGTTGATTTTACCGCCGTCAGCGCCTATGGTTCATTATTTGAACCTCAGCTTCAAATATAGACTTGCAAACATTGCTGGCCTCTGTCAAGTTATTTCGCATGTTAAGTATCTTGGGTCGTTGCTATCGTGCGGCGGCGCAGGGTCAGCAAGCTGATTTGACGGGAAGCCGAGGCTGGACGCACGGAATCAGAACCTGACCAACCCAAGAGGAGGAATGATGAGCACGATCGGAAAGGCGCTGGCATTGCTGGATACCCTGTCACGGCTGGACAAGGAGGCGGGTCTGACCGACATCGCCCGCCTGTGCGCGCTGGACAAGGCGACGGCGCGACGCTTTCTGGTGGAGCTGGAAAAACACGGCTTCGTCGAGCAGGATCCAGATACGCGCCGTTACCGCATCGGCTCGGCACCGGTTCGTCTCGCCCGCATCAGGGAAGCCCGCTTTCCCTTCCTGCGGGTCGCAATTCCTTTCATCAAGGCGCTTACCGAATCGTCGACCGAGACCGTTCATCTCTCGGAGTTTTCAGGTGGGCAACTCTCGACCATTCACGTGGAGGATTCACCGCGTGCGCACCGCATCATCGTCGATGTCGGCAGCCTCTTGCCCTTTCATGCGACAGCTTCAGGCCTCGCCTTTCTGGCCTTCTGTCCACGGATAGAAATCGACGAAGCGCTTAAAAGGCCGCTCGAAAAATTCACCGATTACACCGTCACCGATCCCCAATTGCTGCGTCGGATGCTCGATGAAACCGCAGCACGGGGCTTTTCGGTCATTGACCAAGGCCTGGAGGCCGGCGTCATCAGCACCGCCGCGCCGGTGCGCACGCCTAGCGGCCGCCCGATTGGTTGCGTGGCTATCGCCGCTCCGCTCTCCCGCACCGACAAGGCTGCCATCCACGAATTCGGCGCTCAGGCCGCCAACGCAGCCAACGCCATCGCAGAAAAATATTACGGGTCGGAAAGACCCACGGGAACCATTGCGAAACTCAGGAGGACGGATTGATGAGCCCGGAGGCTCCCTCACCACGGATACTCGTCATCGGAACCGGTGACACCAAATGCGACGAACTGCAATTCATGGCATCCGCCATCAGGCAAGCCGGCGGCCAGCCGGCCATGATGGATGTCAGCATTCTCGGCGATCCACCTTACAGCCCTGAATATTCCAAGCATGACATCGCGAAGGCCGCCGCAACGACAATCGAAGCCATTACCGAAAGCGGCGACGAAAACAGCGCCATGGCCGCGATGGCGAAGGGTGCAGCGGCGTTGAGCCTGCGCCTTTACGAAGATGGGCTGGTGGATGGAGTCATCGTGCTCGGCGGCTCCATGGGCACGGATCTGGCGCTCGATGTCGCCGCCGTTCTGCCGCTCGGCGTGCCGAAATTCGTGGTCTCGACCATTGCCTATTCTCACCTCATCCCGCCGGAACGCATTGCGCCCGACCTGATGATGATCCTGTGGGCGGGTGGTCTTTACGGGCTCAACAGCATTTGCCGCTCCGTGCTCTCCCAGGCGTGCGGCGCGGTCGTCGGCGCTGCAAAGCACGGCACCAAGCCCAATCGCGAGCGACCGCTCGTCGGAATGACCTCACTTGGCTCCTCCTGTCTGAAATATATGAAGTATCTGCGGCCCGAGTTGGAAAAGCGCGGCTACGACGTCGCCGTATTCCATTCCACCGGCATGGGTGGCCGCGCCTATGAAGCGATTGCCGCGAAAGGTGACTTTGCCGCAGTCTTCGACTTCTGCATCCAGGAAGTCAGCAATCATCATTATAGCAGCGTCGTCACCTCCGGGCCGGACCGGCTCGAAAATGCAGGACGCACCGGCACTCCGCAGATCGTAGCCCCCGGTGCGGTCGACATGGTCGATCTTCAGGCATGGCAAGCCCTGCCAGAGGTCTTTGTGGATCGCCCGTATCACGCCCATAACCGGCTGATCGGGTCGGTAACGATATCGCCGGAAGGGCGGCGGGAAGTTGCCCGTGTGATCGGAGAAAAACTGCGACGCGCCGAAGCGAAGGTCGCCTTCCTTCTGCCGACTGAAGGCTTGCAGGAATGGGACAAGCCGGATGAACCCTTGCATGATCCGGAAGGTCTTGACGCCTTCTTCGATGAAATGCGCCGCGCCGTTCCGCCCAGCGTCACCCTGCAGGAGGTCGATGCTCACATCAACGCGCCGGCCTTCTCGGCTGCTGCCCTTGCCATCTTCGATCGATGGGTTGCCGAAGGCGTCATTCCGGAGGGACGGCCATGACGCGGGACCGCGCGCTTATCCTCGACTTCGGCGGCGTCGTCACCCGCACGCTGTTCGAAACCCATGACATCACCGAGCGCACGCTTGGCCTTCCGAAGGGGTCGCTGACCTGGCTCGGCCCTTTCGACACGGCGACGGACCCGCTCTGGGTCGCAATGCAGAACCGCGAGATCACTGAACGCGACTATTGGCTGACGCGCGCGGGCGAAGTCGGCAAGATGGTCGGCGAAAACTGGACCGATATGCAGACCTTCGTGCGCCGGGCGCGCGGCGCCGAGCCGGAGCTTGTCCTGCGCCCGGAAGCTCGCGAGGCCATCCTGCGCACCAAGGAGGCCGGCCTGAAGCTGGCGATCCTGTCGAACGAACTCGACCTTTTCTATGGCGTCGAGTTTCGACAGCGTTTTCCCCTCATCGAGCTTTTCGACGTTATCGTCGACGCCACCTACACGAAGATCCTGAAGCCCGATCCCCGTGCCTACGAGCTCGTTCTTGCCGAGCTTAACTTGCCGCGCGAGGTCTGCGTTTTCGTCGACGACCAGAAGAAGAACATCGAGGGTGCCGAAGCCGTGAACCTGCCTCACGTGCATTTCGACATGACCCGCCCTGCCGAAAGCTATGCCCGCGCACTTGCCATGCTGGGGCTCTGAACCAAGAGGAATTTGACATGCGTGAGACCAATTTCATCATCGAAAACAATGCACGCCATCTGTGGCATCCGATGGCCCATCCGGCCGAGATGCAGGCCAACCCGCCGCGCATCATCAACTCCGGCGAAGGCGTTGAGATCGTCGACATCCAGGGCAGGAAGGTACTGGACGCAGTCGGCGGCCTCTGGAACGTCAATCTCGGCTATTCCTGCGAGCCGGTAAAGAAGGCGATCCGCGATCAACTCGACGAACTGCCCTATTATTCGACCTTCCGCGGCACGACGAATTCGCCGCTGATCGAACTGTCCTACGAGCTTGCCGAATGGTTCAAGCCGGATGGCCTCAGCCGCTCCTTCTTCACCTCTGGCGGTTCGGACTCGGTCGAGACCTGCCTGCGGCTGGCTCGCCAATTCCACAAGGTCAACGGCCAGCCCGAGCGCACCAAATTCGTCGCGCTGAAGAAAGGTTATCACGGCACGCATTTCGGTGGCGCCTCGGTCAACGGCAACCAGAACTTTCGCCGCAACTATGAGCCATTGCTTCCGGGCGTCTTCCACCTCCCCGCGCCATTCCCTTATCGCAACCCTTTCAACACCACCGATGGCGCGGAGATCGCGGCTGCCATTGGCAGGCTCTTCGAGGAAGAGATCGCTTTCCAGGGCGCCGATACGATCGCAGCCCTGATCGTCGAGCCGGTACTCGGCGCCGGCGGCGTCATTGTCCCGCACGAAACCTTCCTGCCGCTGATGCGCGAGATCTGTGACCGGCACGGCATCCTTTTGATCGCCGACGAGGTGATCACCGCTTTCGGCCGCACAGGCGCCTGGACCGGATCGCGCCTCTGGGGCGTCAAGCCAGATATGATGTCGACGGCCAAGGCGATCACCAATGGCTATTTCCCCTTTGGCGCCGTGATGATTTCCGACAAGGTCGCCGAGGCATTCGAGAGCCACAAGAACTCTTTTGGCAATATCGGCCACGGCTACACCTATTCCGGCCACCCGGTCGGTGCGGCTGCAGCGCTTGCGACACTGAAAGAAACCAAACGGCTCGACGTCGCCGCCAATGCCGCTGCCCGCGGTGAAGAACTGCTTGCCGGACTGAAGAGGCTGCAGGAAAAGCATGAACTGGTTGGTGACATCAGAGGCAAGGGCCTGATGTGCGCCCTCGAGCTCGTCAGTGACCGGGCGAAGAAGAGCGCGGCTGCCAAGGATACCGTCCAGAAAGTCCATGACGCGACTTATGATGCCGGCGTGATGGTCCGCACCTCCGGTGCCAATGTCATCCTGTCACCGCCGCTGATCGTGACGGCTGCGAATGTCCAGACGATCCTGACCGCGCTCGATGCCGGCCTCACCGCTGCAAAGGGCTGATCATGTCCGACAATGCAACCCTCATCGCGCGCCGCGAACGGCTTTTGGGCCGGAACATGTCGCTCTTCTATGACGAGCCGGTGCATCTCGTGCGCGGCGAAGGCGTCTGGCTCTGGGATGCCGACGGGCGTAAGTATCTCGATTGCTACAACAATGTGCCGCATGTCGGCCATTGTCATCCGCGCGTGGTCGAGGCGATCGCGCGGCAGGCCTCGATGTTGAACACGCATACGCGCTATCTGCATGAAGGCATTCTCGACTATGTGGAGCGGCTGACGGCAACCTTCGACAAGAGCCTGAATGCCGCGATCCTGACCTGTACCGGTAGCGAGGCAAACGACGTGGCCCTGCGCATGGCGCAGGCGATAACCGGCAAAACCGGCGTCATCGCCACGAACCACACCTATCACGGCAACACGGCGGCAGTGTCGCAGCTGTCGACCCGCATGCCGCCGGTCGGCGGCTTCGGCGGCCATGTCCGGCACGTGCCCGCGCCGGACAGCTATCGTCCACTCGGCGGTGAAGGCGGAGATGCCTTTGCCACGGCCTTCGCGGCAGAAGTCGAAAAAGCGATCGCCTCGCTGGAGGATACCCCGCATGGCTTTTCGGCCATCATCATCGATCCGTTCTTCGCCAATGAAGGCTTTCCGGATCTGCCGCGGGGCTTTCTCGACAAAACGGTTGCTGCTGTCCGCAAGGCCGGCGGCCTTGTCATTACCGACGAAGTACAGCCCGGCTTTGGCCGCACAGGCTCGCACATGTGGGGCCATCAGCGCGCCGGCATCGTTCCGGATATCGTGACACTCGGCAAGCCGATGGCGAACGGGCATCCGGTGGGCGGCGTCATCGCCAATGTCGACACGATAAATGCCTTCCGCAAGGCGTTCCGCTATTTCAATACCTTTGGCGGCAATCCAGTCTCCTGCGCGGCAGCCATGGCCGTGCTCGACGTCATCGACGACGAGAACCTCATCGAAAATGCCCGCAATGTCGGCGAGTATACGCGCGATGCCTTCAAGCGGCTGGCCGAGAAGCACGCGATCATCGGCGATGTACGCGGTAGCGGCCTCTTCATGGGTGCGGAATTCGTACTCGACAAGCAGACGAAGGAGCCGGCGACTGCTGAGGCAACCCGCATCGTCAACGCCATGCGCGAGCGCGGCGTGCTGATGGGCAAGATCGGCATTCATCAATGCGCCACGAAGATCCGCCCGCCCATGCCGTTCACCAGGGATAATGCCGACTTCATGTTGTCGATTTTTGACGACGTATTGTCAGGGGTGTAGGCAATATGGCCGATCCGTTGCCACAAACCACCCGCGATGCGCTACAGAAACGTGCGCTAGAGGCACTCGATCATTGGCCTGTGCGGGCTCGCGAACCGGTTCTGATGAAATATCGCGAGAATGCCGTCTTCCGCATTACGCTGGAAGACGGTCAGTTCGCCGCGCTCCGGCTGCATCGGCCAGGCTACCATGACGAGACGAGCCTGCGCTCGGAGCTGCATTTCATAGCCGCCCTCAAGCTCGGCGGCCTCGATGTCCCGAGCCCCGTTCCGACAAGGAACAGGCAAAGTCTCGTCCTCTTGGCGGCTAACGGGCATTTTCCTGCACAATATGCCGATGTGGTGAGCTGGATCGACGGCATTCCCCTTGGCCAAAGCGGCGTGCCTCTGTCGCAGTCTATCGAGATGCAGGAAGCAATCTTCTTCCGCATCGGGCAAAACATGGCCATCATGCACGAGCTTGCCGATGTGTGGGAACCACCGGAACATTTTCGCCGCCCGGTTTGGGACATCGATGGGCTGGTCGGCGAAACGCCGCTCTGGGGCCGCTTCTGGGATTGTCGGGGCCTTTCACCCGAGAGCACTATCGCCCTCTCGGCATTGCGCCACCAGCTGCGCCGACTGCTCGCGAACGCGGATAGCCAAAGCCTCGACTATGGGCTGATCCATGCCGATCTCGTGCGAGAAAACATCTTTCTGACGGGAACCGACAGCAATGTCGCCTTCATCGATTTCGACGATGCGGGACACGGCTTCCGCCTGTTCGATCTTGCGACCACCCTGCTCAAGAACCGCAACGAACCCGCCTATCCGGTGATCGAGCAAGCGCTGATATCAGGCTATCGCAGCCGGCGAGCACTCTCCGAAGCGGCTCTGGCGGCCCTGCCCCTATTCATGGTGCTGAGGAGCCTTACATATATTGGATGGCTCGCGGAACGTCCGGAAATTCCGGACAATGTCGAACGTCTGTCGCGTTACGTCCATGAAAGTCTGGAGATGGCAAGACAGCTCGACTTTGTCGCTTGACATCCGCGAGATATTTATTAACGTGTTAAGTAATTAAAGTCTCGGGAGGACTTGATGCCGCATCTCGCCATCGAATATTCGGCCAATCTGGAGGGTCGCGCCGATATCGGCGCACTCTGTGAGCGGCTGCTGAAGACGGTTCTGGACACCGGCCTTTTCGAGATTGGTGCCGTGCGGGTGCGCGCCTTTCGCGCCGAGCATTACGCCATCGCCGACGAGCTGCCCGAGAACGCCTTCGTCGATCTGAACTTCCGCATCGGCAAGGGCCGCACGGATGAGGAAAAGAAACGCACCGGCGAGGCGATCTTCGCCGCGGCGATCGACGTTCTCGGCCCGCTCTTCGACACCCCGCATTTCGCCCTCTCGCTTGAGATCCGCGAGATCGATGCGGAACTCAGCTGGAAGAAGAACGCCATTCATCCGCGGCTTCGCGGCAAGTGACATTCCCTTCGCGGGACGACATAACACCAAAGGAATAGACGATGTCCAAACTGCAGGAAAACATCGCAAAGGCCGAGGGCTTTCTGGCTCGATTCAAGGATAACGGCGTACTGAACCGCATCAATGGCGAGGATGTGCCCGCCGATGATGGTGCCACCTTCGAGACCATCTCGCCTGTCGATCTGAAGCCGCTCGCAACCGTTGCCCACGGCAAGGCTGCCGATATCGACCGCGCGGCAAAGGCCGCAAAAGCTGCCTTCGCCGAGTGGGCTGCGATGCCGGGTGAAGCGCGCAAGAAGCTCCTGCACAAGATCGCCGACGCAATCGTCGCACGCGCCGAAGAGATCGCCTTTGTCGAGTGCATGGACACCGGACAATCACTGAAGTTTATGGCGAAGGCCGCTCTGCGCGGCGCGGAAAACTTCCGCTTCTTCGCCGACCGCGCACCGGAAGCCCGTGATGGCAAGGCATTGCGCGCCGAAGGCCAGATGAACCTGACGACCCGCGTGCCGATCGGCCCGGTCGGCATCATCACGCCCTGGAACACCCCTTGCATGCTGTCGACCTGGAAGATCGCGCCGGCGCTTGCCGCCGGATGCACGATCGTCCACAAGCCAGCCGAATTCTCACCACTGACGGCCCGCCTGCTAGTGGAGATTGCCGAGGAAGCAGGTCTGCCGAAGGGTGTGTGGAACCTCGTCAACGGTTTCGGCGAGGATGCCGGTCGCGCGTTGACGGAACATCCCTTGATCAAGGCGATCGGCTTCGTCGGCGAAAGCCGCACCGGTTCGATGATCATGAAGCAGGGCGCAGATACGCTGAAGCGCGTGCATTTCGAGCTCGGCGGCAAGAACCCGGTCATCGTCTTTGCCGATGCCGATCTCGAGCGCGCCGCCGATGCCGCCGTCTTCATGATCTACTCGCTGAACGGCGAGCGCTGCACCTCGTCCTCGCGCCTGCTGGTCGAAGAAAGTGTCTACGACAAATTCACCGCGATCGTCGCCGAGAAGGCGAAACGCATCAAGGTCGGCCATCCCCTTGATCCGGAAACGGTCGTCGGCCCGCTCGTCCATCCCGTGCATGAAAAGAAGGTGCTGGAGTATATTCAGATCGGTCGTTCGGAAGGTGCGACGCTTGCCGCCGGCGGCGAGAAGGTCAACGGCCCAGGCGGCGGTTGCTACGTCTCGCCCACGCTGTTCACCGGCGCCAACAACCAGATGCGCATCGCGCAGGAAGAGATCTTCGGGCCGGTACTGACCGCGATCCCCTTCAAGGACGAAGCCGATGCGCTGGCGCTTGCCAACGATGTCCAGTACGGCCTCACCGGCTATCTCTGGACGTCGGACGTCACCCGCGCCTTCCGTTTCACCGATCACCTCGAAGCCGGCATGATCTGGGTCAATTCGGAAAACGTCCGTCACCTGCCCACGCCCTTCGGCGGGGTCAAGAGCTCCGGCATCGGCCGCGACGGCGGCGACTGGTCCTTCGATTTCTACATGGAAACCAAGAACGTCGCCTTCGCCACCAAGCCGCACGCGATCCAGAAACTCGGCGGCTGAGCCGCCAATATCTATAAGTACGCATAAGAGGAGGAACAAATGCCCCTGCCGAAACCTAATCTCTATCCGCCCTTCAACATCGTGCGCCTCAGCCATATCGAATTCGGCGTCATCGATCTTGCCAAGTCCCGCGCCTTCTATGTCGACACGCTCGGCCTGCAGGTGACGGATGAGACGGCCGACGCGATCTACCTGCGTGCGATGGAAGAGCGCGGGCATCACTGCATCGTGCTCAAGAAATCCGACAAGGCGGAAGCCCGCGACCTCGGCTTCAAGGTGTTCAGTGACGAGGACCTCGACAAGGCGGCGCATTTCTTCAAGGGCAAGGACCTGCCGGTTGAATGGGTCGAGCGCCCCTATCAGGCCCGGACATTCCGCACCCGCGATCCGCATGGTATCCCACTTGAATTCTATTCGAAGATGGACCGCCTGCCGCCGATCCATCAGAAATACGCTCTCTACAAGGGCGTGAAGCCGCTGCGTATCGACCACTTCAACTGCTTCTCGACCAATGTCGACGAAAGTGTCACCTTCTATAATGAGCTCGGCTTCCGCGTGACCGAATATACCGAGGACGAGGAAACCGGCCGCCTCTGGGCCGCGTGGACGCACCGCAAGGGCGGCGTCCACGACATCGCCTTCACCAATGGCCGTGGTCCGCGCCTGCACCACACTGCCTTCTGGGTGCCGACGCCGCTCAACATCATCGACCTGCTCGACCTGATGGCGACCACCGGTTGGGTTGCCAATATCGAGCGCGGTCCGGGACGCCACGGCATCTCCAACGCCTTCTTCCTCTATATCCTCGATCCGGATGGCCACCGCATCGAGATCTACTGCTCGGACTATCAGACCGTCGATCCCGATCTGGAGCCGATCAAATGGGACCTCAAGGATCCGCAGCGCCAGACACTTTGGGGCGCACCCGCTCCCAAATCCTGGTTCGAACATGGTAGCCTGTTTGCCGGTGCGGAAGTGGGTGAGCCTGACCTGAAGGCACAGCCGATTATCGCGCCGTAAGCGTTACCCTTGAGAGCGGGTGAAAAACGCCCGCTCCTCATCAACGTTCGCAAGCGCGAGGAGGCAGTCATGAATTTGAAAGACGCAACATTGTTCCGGCAGGCCGCATTGGTCGGCGGCGAGTGGATCGAAGCCGATCCATCCAATGCGATCAAGGTCGACAATCCCGCGACTGGCGAAATCATCGGCCTGGTTCCCAATCTGGGCGCTGCCGAGACCAAAAAGGCGATTGCCGCAGCCGAAGCCACGCAGAAGGAATGGGCCACCCGCACGGCCAAGGAACGCTCCGGCATCTTGCGCCGCTGGTTCGAGCTGATGATGGAAAACCAGGACGATCTTGGACGCATCCTGACGGCAGAACAGGGCAAGCCCCTGCCCGAAGCCAAGGGCGAGATCGCCTATGGCGCAAGCTTCATCGAATGGTTTGCGGAAGAGGCCCGCCGCGTCTATGGCGACATCATTCCCGGCCACCAGAAGGACAAACGCATTCTGGTCATGAAGCAGCCGATTGGCGTGGTCGCGGCGATCACGCCCTGGAACTTCCCGAATGCGATGATAACCCGCAAGGCCGGTCCGGCCTTTGCCGCCGGCTGCGCCATGGTGCTGAAGCCCGCCTCGCAGACGCCTTTTTCGGCGATTGCCATTGCGATCCTTGCCGAACGCGCCGGCCTGCCGAAGGGCCTCTTCAGTGTTCTCACAGGCTCGGCCCGTGCCATCGGCGGCGAGATGACCGCAAGCCCGGTCGTGCGCAAGCTCACCTTCACCGGCTCGACCGAAGTGGGCGCCGAGCTCTATAAGCAGAGCGCACCGACCATCAAGAAACTCGGTCTTGAGCTTGGGGGCAACGCACCCTTCATCGTGTTCGACGATGCCGATCTCGATGCCGCCGTCGAGGGCGCACTGATCGCCAAGTTCCGAAACAATGGCCAGACCTGCGTCTGCGCGAACAGGCTCTACGTGCAGGAGGGCGTCTATGATGCCTTTGCCGAGAAACTCTCCAAAGCTGTCGGCTCGCTGAAAACAGGCAATGGCTTTGACGAGGGCATCAATCTCGGTCCGCTGATCGACGAGGCGGCCCTTGCCAAGGTCGAGGAGCATGTTGCCGATGCGCTTTCTAAGGGCGGCCGAGTCGTCGCCGGCGGTCATCGCCATCAGCTCGGCGGACGCTTCTATGAGGCGACGGTGCTTGCCGACGTGACCCCTGCCATGGCTGTTGCCAGAGAAGAGACGTTCGGGCCGGTTGCTCCCCTTTTCCGCTTCAAGGATGAGGCCGATGTCATCGCACAGGCCAACGACACCGAATTCGGCCTCGCCTCCTATTTCTATGCCAAGGACCTTGCCCGCGTCTTTCGCGTCGCCGAAGCCCTGGAATACGGCATGGTCGGCGTCAATACCGGTCTGATCTCGACCGCCGAAGCGCCTTTCGGCGGCGTCAAGCTTTCCGGCCTCGGCCGCGAGGGTTCGCGCTACGGCATCGAGGAATTCACCGAAATCAAATATGTCTGCCTCGGCGGCGTCGTCTGAGGTCAAGAGAAGGCCATGAAAGCATGACCCATCCCAGATTCCTCTCCTTTTCGAGAAACGGCCGTCATGGCTATGGACTTGCGGTCGGCAACGGTGTCGTCGACCTCTCCGTGCGCCACGGCGCGACTTGGCCGACGCTGCGTGAGGTGATCGAGGCCGGTCGCCTCGCTCAACTCGCAGAAGAAGCCAAATCATTGAAGCCGGCTTTCGCACTTGACGACATCCGCTTCGAGATTCCCATTCCGTCGCCGGAAAAGATCATTTGCGTCGGGGTCAACTTCCCCGACCGCAATGAGGAATACAAGGATGGGCAGGCCGCCCCCTCCAACCCCTCGCTCTTCATCCGCTTTCCGCGGTCGTTCACAGGGCACGAACGGCCCTTGATCCGGCCGCCGGAAAGCCCGCAGCTCGACTATGAAGGCGAGGTCGTCATCGTCATCGGCAAGGGCGGCCGCCGGATTGCCGAGGCCGACGCCTTCTCCCATATCGCGGCCCTGTCGCTCTGCAACGAGGGCACCATCCGCGACTGGGTGCGGCACGCAAAATTCAACGTCACCCAGGGCAAGAACTTCGACAATACCGGCTCGATCGGCCCCTGGCTGATCCCCTTCACCGATGCGGCTCAGCTCGACGACATCGAGCTTAAGACCCGCGTCAACGGAGACGTGCGCCAGAGCGACCGCACAAGCCGGATGATCTTCTCCTTCCGCAAGATCATCAACTATATCTCCACCTTCACAACGCTCGTCCCCGGCGACGTCATCGTCACGGGAACGCCGACCGGCGCCGGCGCCCGCTTTGATCCACCGATCTGGCTGAAGCCCGGCGATGTGGTCGAGGTTGAGGCCGATGGCCTCGGCATCCTGAAAAACACGATCGCCGACGAGGTGCGCTGATGCTATCGCAAGATGAAATCCAGTCTGCCGCCGAAAGCCTCGATCAGGCCGAACGGACGCGCGTTCAAACAGGGCTCCTTTCGCTCAAGCATCCGCAAATGACGATGGACGATTCCTATGCCGTTCAGAGCGCCTGGGTGCAGAAGAAGATCGCGAGCGGCCGCAAGCCTATCGGCTGGAAGATCGGGCTGACATCAAAGGCGATGCAATATGCGCTGAACATCAACATCCCCGATTCCGGGGTGCTCTTTGACGATATGGTCTTCGAAGATGGCGCCACAGTGCCGGCCGACCGCTTCATCCAGCCGCGTATCGAAGCCGAGATCGCTTTCGTCATGAAGGCGCCGCTCAAGGGGCCTGATATCTCGATCTTCGATGTGTTGAATGCCACCGACTATGTGACGCCAGCGCTGGAGATCCTCGACACGCGCATCCTTCGCGTCGATCCGGAGACGAAGAAGGCGCGCACCATCGTCGACACTATTTCCGACAATGCCGCCAATGCCGGTATCGTCACCGGCGGCCGTGCTGTGCGGCCGGGTGAGATCGACATGCGCTGGATGGGCGCGATCGTCAGCCGCAATGCCGAAGTGGAGGAAACCGGGCTTGGCGCCGGTGTGCTCAACCAGCCCGCGCGCGGAATCGCCTGGCTTGCCAATCGCCTTTCGCAATATGGCGACGGCATCGAAGCCGGCCAGATCGTGCTTGCCGGTTCATTCATCCGCCCGATCGAGGCGCGGCATGGAGATACGATCACCGCCGATTTCGGTCCATACGGATCGGTCAGCCTGTTCTTTGCGTGAGGGAGTGAAGTATGCCGGCGCCCAAGAATCTCTTCAAACAGGCTCTGAAGGAAGGCCGGGCGCAGATCGGCCTCTGGCAGGCGCTCGCCAATCCCTACACAGTCGAAATCTGCGCCGGCGCCGGCTACGACTGGCTGCTGCTCGATGCCGAGCATGCGCCGAACGACGTGCCGCTTCTCGTCTCGCAGCTGCAGGCGATGAAGGGTACGGCTAGCCATGCGGTGATCCGCCCGCCGATCGGCGAAACCTGGATCATCAAGCAGATGCTCGACATCGGCGCGCAGACCCTGCTCATCCCAATGGTCGACAGCAAGGAGATGGCCGAGACCATGGTCAAGGCGGTGCGATACCCGCCGCATGGCATGCGCGGTGTCGGTGCGGCCCTTGCCCGCGCCTCCGCCTTCAACCGCATTCCGGACTACCTTGCGACGGCCAATGACGAGATCTGCCTGCTGCTGCAGGTTGAAAGCCGCGCGGGGCTTGCGGCGCTCGACGACATCGCCTCGACCGAAGGCGTTGACGGCGTCTTTATCGGACCATCCGATCTTGCCGCAGACATGGGCTATCTCGGCAAGCCGGGTGCCCCTGAAGTGCAGGCAGAAGTCGAAAAGGCGCTCGCAAAAATCCAGTCGCATGGCAAGGCGGCGGGCATCTTGATCAGCGATCTCTCGCTGGCAAAACGCTATCTGGAGCTTGGCGCCACCTTCGTCGCGATAGGCAACGACGTCACGCTGCTTGCCAATGCTACCATCAAGCTTCTTGACGATTTCAAGAAGGCGGATGCAGCCAAGCCGCCCGAGGACGTCAAGGTCTATTAATAGCCGGGGCCACGGCGGTCGTCGTTCGCCTATTGCTTATTTTGCGGATCAATAAAACCGAAGCGGCCCCTCATTCCTCGCCGACCGAGCCATTCTCCAATTTCAATGCCGCCAATTCATCTAGCATATCGAGAAGCTTCTCGACGCGCTCCACGCCGAACCGAGCATCGATATCTGCATAGACCTTCAGGCTTTCCGGCATAACGTCCTCGACAACCGCCTCCCCGGCCGCTGTGATCTGCAACAATACCCTGCGGCCATCGGCATCATCTTTATGCTTGGTGATAAAGCCGCGCTCTTCGAGCGAACGGATCATGCGCGTCAGGCTCGGGGCAAGAATGGATGCCTTGTCCGCGAGTTCCGTCGCATCGAGCTTTCCGCCTTCGTAGAGAACGCGAATGACACGCCATTGCTGCTCGGTCACATCATGCGCCACCAGGATCGGCCTGAAATGGCTCATGACCGCTTCACGGGCGCGCAGAAGTCCGATCGCTAGGGAACGGCGACGGTCCCGCAGTGGCCGTTTGGGGTGCGTGGCCGCTGTTTCCGGCTCAGCGCGCGGCCTCACATCACTATCTGTTCTGTTTTGCATCTTTTGCATATTCGCTTCGATTATGGCCCTCACTGATTAACATGAGAATCATTCAAAGCAAGGCGATCGCATGATATCGATCAAAGCCGATGACAAAGATCGCCGCCGCGCGGCGCGCTTTCTCGCCATGGATTATGGCACCTCTACCAGGCGGCCGCTGCCTCTGATCTCGGAACGCCGCAGCACCGGATGCCCGTAGAGTTCGATATTGCCGCTTCCGCTGATCGAAACATCGGCATCCGCGGCAGCGGCTACTTCCGCGTCGCCACTGCCTTGAATTCTGATCTTCGCGGATTGAGCGGCCAGGTCCTTTAGACGCGCAGTGCCGGAACCGGATACATTGAGATCGACCGAGCGTGCGCTTCCCGTGGCCGTGACGCTGCCGCTTCCGGATATCCTCAGGCGCAGGTCTGATTGATCGAGCTGCGACAGAGCGAGATCGCCGCTGCCCCGTACTCTCCAATCAGTGACGAGCGGTCCTGACAGGCTGACGTCGAATTTGGAGTTGGACCAACCCGGATTACAATCCATGCTCAGCCTTCCGCCCTCCAGCCGCACATGATTGAGCAGCGCTGGATCTCCGCTCACGACGGCTTCCGCCTTTCCGCCCGGCTGATAGTGAACAGAGGCCGGGATATCGATCGTCAGGCTGCCATTGGAGCTGAAAGGCAGGATAACCTGCTGTCCGCCGGATGCCGCGGATCCGCAACTGGATTGCGTACCACCCCACCAATGCCCTGCGTTTGCCCAATCCGGCCCGGAAAGTCCGATCCCGAGGGCCAGAAAGACGAATGCACAAATCAGTCCGGTCGTCGCGATAGTCGCCAATTTCCCGTTCATTGTTCATTTCCTCCAACGATTCGCGGCCCAGCGTTCAAGCGCGGCTTTCGTCTACCTGCGCCAAGCGGAAATGCAGACGGGCATATTGTCCAAGCATGCGGATACCCAAACTCAGCCCCATCAGCAGCAAGGCCCCGCCGCCCACGAAGCAACTCACCAGCCCGGTGCCAACAAGCAGACGAGCCAGCATGCCGACGGAGGGCAAACCGACGTGAAACAGCACGGTCGTCACGACAATCTTCAGACCGACGGCGCCCACGGCTACCAAAGCGATCGCAAGGCCGAGCGTGACGAACATCGCCGCAAACAGCAAAGGTAGCAGGAAAAGGACATCGACGATGGCAAGGCCGGCCAGCGCCATCATGGCAGCCAAAAGATTCGGCACGCTCCAGTGCGCCTCGAAACGACGCAGCCCGACATCCGCACGCAATTCCCTTGCGATCCTGGCAGGGTCGCCGAGCGCGGAGCAAACTTCCTCCTCGCTTCGGCCTGACGCCTCGGATTCGGAAAAATGGGCAGCATAGTCGGCCACGATATCATCGATCTCGTGCGGAGGCAGGCCCGCAAGCCCCAATCTCAGCGCGCGCAAAAAGGCTTCCCTGCTCATGGCAAATCCTCAAGTAGCTTGTCGACGGAGCCTGCTAACGTGCGCCAATCGCGGCGATGCGCTTCGAAAATCGAACGCCCCAACGGCGTGAGCCGATAATATTTACGCGGCGGCCCGTTGCTCGACTCGACGATGCGGGTCGCGACCAACCCGTCATTCTGCATCCTGCGCATCAGCGGGTAGATCGTTCCTTCACCCATGCCGACCGCCGCCACAAGTGTGCTCGCAATTTCATAGCCGTAGCTTTCACCCCGGGAGAGTACGGCCAGGACGCAAAGATCGAGCACGCCCTTCCGTAATTGAACTTGGATCGAGTCAGTCATGAACGCCTCAGCTTTACAGAATGAATATAACAAGCTATCTGTTTATGCAAGATAGCGAGATGGCTTTCACAACCGGCACATGCCGCCTTCGCGTCATCGCCTGGCCTATGGACCGACGCACCTTGCCATCGCAGCCCATCGCGCAGCGCATATTTCTGGTTAAATGGAGCAGTTGCCATGATCCGCTTCAGCCTTGCCATCGCGGCTACGCTCTTTCTTGCCGCGCCATCGGGATATGCGGCAGGTTTGAAATTCATTCGCATCTCCGGTGATACGGATAACCCGGCGATCGACGCCGCAATGTGGTCTCCTTGCACGACCTCTCCGACAGAAGTGAAGATCGGAGCTCTCGCAATACCGGCAACGCCGGATTGTCCGATTGCAGGCGAGAAGTTGCCACTCATCATTATCTCGCATGGCTATGGCGGCTGGTATCTCGGCCATCACGATACCGCCGAAGCGCTTGCCGACGCTGGTTTCATTGTCGTGGCCATCAATCATCCGCATGCCAATCATGCCGACATGAGCAAGGCAAACGGTCTTGGCGTATTGATCGAGCGACCTGTCGACATCAAACGCACTGTCGACTTCATGATTGATACGTCTCCCGATGCAGGAAAGATCAATCCGCAGCGGATCGGCTTCTACGGATTCTCCCAGGGCGGATATACCGGCCTCGTCGTTGCGGGAGCCAATCCGGATTTCACCAAACTGCCGCCACGCTGTTCAGATCCGAAAGCAGCAGGCTGCCCGCCAGCGAGTCGTGCTCAGCCTCCCCGGCGAGAACCGCCGCCGCAGTTGCTAACCCACGATCCTCGCATCGGGGCAGTCGTTGTAGCCGACCCGCTGAGCATCGTCTTCCCGACTGCAGACAGTGTGAAAGATGTCAGAGTCCCGCTTCAGCTTTGGGGCTCGGAACTTGGAGGGGGTGGTGGAGCATCTCCCGAAAATGTCGCAACGCTCGCACGCCTATTGCCGGAAAAGCCGGATTTTCGAGTCGTCCCCAATGCCGTGCATTTATCGTTTCTGACGCCTTGCCCGGAAATAAGGCCATCGTCTGATGCCTGCACCGACGCGCCGGGCTTCGATCGCGCCGCGTTTCATAAGCAATTCAACGCCACAGTCGTTGCATTTTTCCACCAGCATCTGACGCAGCAGTAACGGCAAACATATCGGAGCGCAAAGCAGCATATCGCATGGAACTATGCGCGGACATCACGAGCGTTGAAAACCAACCGCGAATCCGCTCAGATCACGGCATGGCAAAAACGATACGCATAGCAGCGGCCCTGATGCTTCGCCTGGATGGAAAGACGTTGCTCGTACGCAAGCGCGGCACCATTGCCTTCATGCAACCGGGAGGCAAGATCGAACCCCAGGAAACAGCAGAGTCGGCCCTTATCAGAGAACTCTTGGAAGAGCTGGGCCTCACGGTAAACACAAGCGATTTGACTTTCATCGGCCGCTTCCAGGCGCCGGCCGCCAACGAGCCGAACCATACCGTCATTGCAGATATATTCCGGCTGCACGTGGGCGACGCCGAAATCGGAGCAACGGCCGAGATCGAGGAGATTCGTTGGATTTCACCACAAAATCCGCCTGATATCGTTATGGCGCCGCTTACCGAACATCACGTCCTGCCATTTCATCGACAATATAGTCTATCCCCCGGCAACTAACATTCGACTCCGGCAGAGCTAAAGCACGATATGGCTTACCTCGTGGAAATCTATCGACTTTCGGTCAAACGGCGGAGACCGTGAGTTCGAAAACGCGCATGCAGAGCAAATAACAATTTGCAGATCCTAAGCCCCTCATATTTACTATAACAATAAACCGTAAAAAATAATCTCCAAAATCGCTCAATCTTCTATTGAAAGCCGAAACCATATTGCATAAATAATTAAATAAGCGTGGGAGGCGGAAAATGAAAACAGGAAATACTGTCGCTGGCGAAAGATTTCTTGCGCTGACGAGCAAGATCGTCTCCGCCTATGTCCTTAACAATAAGCTCGCGATGAAAGATTTGTCGAGGCTCATTGCGGAAACTTATTCCGCACTCGCAGGCTCCCAGCAACTTGTGCCGTCGGCAGCGCCGACGGAAAGATCTCAGAAGCCAGCAGTCCCAATCAAGAAATCCATCACTGATCATTATCTTGTGTGCCTGGAAGACGGTGGGAAATACAAATCCCTAAAACGGCACTTGAACAGCAAGTATGGTCTCACGCCCGAAGAATACCGAAGGAAATGGGGCTTGCCTGCGGACTATCCAATGGTGTGTGCCTCCTATGCCGCCGCAAGATCGACGCTGGCCAAGAAGGCTCTCCTTGGCCACGCCAAGGGCACGACCGAGATTCCTCCGGTGGTTGAGCCGCCCCGCCGGCAACGCAAGATCGGATAACCCCGGCGCTTCGCCAGGCGCCGCGAGCGTGCGCCGCGTTTTTAATGAGCGATCGCTCTTGCGTGAGCAAATTCATCCCGGCTGCTGGCACATCAATAGAGCCGCCCTCTGCTAGCGAGCCCACATAAGATCCGTCCCGGCGCTTCAGCGCCCTCACCCATCGCTCTGCAAGCGACAAGCACTCATTCCATTATGGGGTTTCGATTGTCCTCGCATTGACGGTGATCGCGCGGCCGGCAAACCAGCCATTGATCGCAGCCCCGAGACCGAGCAGCACGAACAACACTGCGCACCAGGCAAAGCTTCCCGTCCAGCCATGAATCATGCCGACGACGAGCGGGCCGATTGCAGCGAGCAAATAACCCACGAATTGGGCCATGCCGGAGAGATGCGCGGCCACATGCGCGTCAGGCGAACGCAACACAATGACCGTCAGCGCCACCGCGATCAATCCACCCTGACCGATGCCTTGAAGCACGGCCCAGAACCAGACCGTCCAAAGCGGAGCGAAAAGCAGGCCCAGCAAGGCGATAACGGCGGTCGCGCACAGGCTGACGTTGATGGCGCGCTGATCCTTACCCTTAACGGCGATATGGGGGGCAACCAGACAGGCAGCCGCCTGCACCATAACCGAGGCAGATACGATGACACCAGCCGTCACGCCGTCGAGACCACGCTCACGCAGAATAGGCACGAGCCAGCCGAAGACGCAATAGGCGAGCGCCGATTGCAGCCCCATGAAAAACGTCACCTGCCAGGCAATGCGGTCACGCCATAAACCGGTCACGCGAAAGCCGGTACGTCGGGCCTGATTATGCGTTCCGATCACCTGCGGCAACCAGAGAAGTCCGACTGCGAAGGCAGGCAGGGCCCAGATGGCGAGCGCGCCACCCAGCGAATCGCCGAGGGCACGTTCGACGGGAAGCGTGAACCCGGCTGCACTCGCAGCTCCCGCGCATAGCGCCATCGTATAGCAGCCCGTCATGAGCGCCGCTCTATCGGGGAAATCGCGCTTGACCACGCCCGGCAAGAGTACATTGCCGATAGCAATGCAGGCGCCGGCCAACGCGGTACCCAAGAACAGCAGCGAAATCGAGGAAAAGCCCCGCAGCGCCGTACCGAGCGCAAGAAGGAAAATGACGCCGAGCAGAACACGCTCGGTGCCCATGCGTTGTGCGAGCCTTGGCGCAAGTGGTGAAAACAGTCCCATGCAGATGACGGGCAAGGTCGTGAGAATGCTGGTGCCGAAGGCGGAGAGACCAAGTCCGGCCCGTATCTCCGGCAAAAGTGTCGACGCGCTGGAAAAGACCGGCCTGAGGTTGAAAGCGATAAGCACAAGGCTCGCACCCAGTAGAAACCTGCCGATCGGCGATTTGCCTCCATGCGGCAGCGGTACCGGAATTTCATCGGCCTCGGCATCGATCAACTCGACGGAGGGGAGATTTTGCGAGGGCATGGTCATGACATAAGCAACCGATCAAGAGTAGCGACGATGGGGGCCATGAAGTGGCGCACGGCTCTGTCGGCGGCTTCGGGACTACCGCTTTCGATGGCATCGACGATGGCGATATGCGCCTGCATATCCGGCTCGGGAATATCCGCACCGAGCGTCGCCTCGATAGTTTCGGCGATCGAGAAAGAGAAGAACTCGTAGATTTCGATCATGGCCCTGTTCTGCGAGGCTGCGACGACCGCCCTGTGAAAGGCAAGATCGCGCTCGATGAATGCGGCCTTATCGCCGCCCGTATAATTGCCGCGGGCAACCAGCAAGGCACGCAACTGTGAAACGACGTCCGATGAGTGGCGTAGCGCGGCAAGCCGTGCGGCCTCGACCTCCAGCGCAAGCCGGGCTTCGAACTGATCCCTCAATCCAGCGCGACGCGCCATATCCAGGGGGAGGCTGACATCCTTGTTAGACCGAACATAGGTCCCGGATCCCTGCCGAGTTTCGAGATAACCCTGAGACACCAGCACCCTCACCGCCTCGCGGATCGTACCGCGGCTGACCGACAGCATGGATGAAAGGGAGGCTTCGTTCGGCAGCTTTTCCCCGACCAGCCAACGTCGGGCGGTGATTTCGCTGCGGATTGCTTCAACGGCTGTATCCGCGAGCGTCGTTTTTGTCAAAGCACGCATGGCTGAACTTTCATCAAGTCATCGGATGACTTTATCACTTAGGCAATACTCGATGCGTCGTCAATGATTTTCACCAGACTAACGATCGCCTTAGCTATGCCGCCTCACCCTTTCGAAGAAAAGCAGCAAGCCGAGCCCCAACAAACCGGCGGCAGCGCCGATAAGCGCCGTTCCGGAATAATTACTGACGGCTGTGCCGATGGCGAAAAGAAGAGCGCTGAGACCTGCGCTCAGAAAGATATTGACCGAGATCAGGGCGCTGCCCAAACCCGGGCGCTCGGCAATCAGATCCTGCAGGTAGGTGATCGGAATACTGATCAGGGCAGCCGCCCCGACCCCGCTGATGAGGGTCAGCGCATAGACATGCCAGGGCGCAGACGCCAATCCGAGCAGGACCAGATAGACGATATAGATCACCGTACCGATCGCCAGCGCCACGACGTGGCTCATAATCCGCTGCGCCCGTCCCCAAACGACGATGAAGATGATTTCGAGAAGGGCAACGATCCCGACCAGAATGCCGATATCAGTCACGGTTCCGTGTGCCGCACCGGTGACGATAAGCGGCAGGATGGCGCCGTTGACATGCAGCGTGCTGCTGATCAGCGCGACGGCGATCAGGCGCACGAAGACAGGCGGAGAGATGACCTCGCCCAGCGCGGCAAGATAGGAAAGATGATGGGCAGCAGCCTTGTCTATGCCATCCTGGCGCGGCAGGAAAATCGCGATCAATCCGAAACAGGCGACGCAGGCGAGACCGGCGAACAGATAGGCCGGCAGCATGCTCGCTGAATTCGCAAGCAGCGCTCCGGTTATCCCAGGCACCAGCACCCAGGAAAGGGAGATCATCGCACGCACGCCGGAATTGACCGTGGCGATATCGTTGCGCTCCATTCCCCTCGTCGCAACGCGGACATTGGCAAAGAGCAGCGAGTTGAGCGAGCCGTAGATCGGCAGGAAGAACAAGGCGCTGAGCACGAAAGTCGCCTGTGCCGGAACGACATAGACGGCGCTATAACCCAGCACGCCGAAAGTGGCGACCGTCAGCATCATAACCCGATATTGACCGAGCCTGTCGGCCAGATTTCCAAGCAGGATACTGACGACGACATTCACCGCAGCCGCGCAGAAGATCAGCGTCGAATAGAGCCCGTTACTGAGGCCGAGTTCGCGGATGCCGACGACCGATTGATAGGGCGAGGTCGCTGCTCCGGCAAAACCGAAGGCAAAAATCGCAAGCATGCTCACCCGTATGGTCGGGTCGCGGAAAACGTCGGGAAGGAGACGGGTCATTGGCGGGGTCGGGTATGTTGCAAATTAGGCCTTTATCCGAGGCGCTGGATATCCTTCCGTCAAAGCTGATCAAGACGCAAATGATTGCATCGCGCTTGACCTTCTCAGACGCGGATTGTCCACATCATTCATCATATCAATGGGGGCAATTGGGCGTCAGCCAGGCATCGCGCGCGAATAGGCGGCCAAAATAAAGCGTTCGGCGTGGAACAGATATTTCTCCAGCGCGGCGGCGGCACTCGCCGGCGCCCCCTCCTCCAGATGCGCAAGAATGGTCGCGTTCTGGCCGACATAGGGTGCGTGCAGATATTCGGGATCGCGGATCAGCCCAAAGACGAGGCGCAGCTCCAGCGAGATCTGCGCATAGAAGGCCGAAAGCCTGGGACTGTCGGCAAGCTCGACGATCGCCGCATGAAAGGCGATATCGGCGCTGCCGACCTCCAGCCATTCGCCACGCTCACGATACTGGACGGCGGCATCGATGGCGGCACGCATCTTGTCGACGCTTGGGTGGCGGTGATGTGCATTGGCGAGTGCCGAGCACTCGATCAGGCGGCGAATCTGGAAGATATCCATGATCGTCGAAATGCTCGGCGTGGAAACGAAGACGCCGCGATTGGCCTCGTGGCGCAGCACGCCCTCTTTCGTCAGCAGCCGGAAAACCTCGCGCAGCGTATTGCGCGAGACCTGCAACTCCTCGCAAAGAGCCGCCTCCGATAGATGGCTGCCGGGCGAGAGCGTGCCGCTGATCACGCGCTCTCGGATGCGGGCGGCGGTCAGTTCTGCAACCGTCTGCCCCGTCTCCGCGACGGTCGCCGGCTCGATGCTGGCAAGATTTGTCTGCTTCATTCGCTCTCCGGGCATCTGCATTCAATCGTCTCGAACGCCCGCAAATCAGGCGCCGGCTGGAAAGCGAGCGGGTATTCCGCTTGCCTGGGGCTGGCGACCTGTCGACGGCCAGATCCGGTGGAAGATTTTGCGCAGATTTGTCCCCATTTTTGATTGGCAATATGAAAATTGTTGAACAATATAGACCAGATTGTCGTTTGATGCTATCTCACGGCCTAACAAATATAATGGGAACGCAGATACAGATGTTCATGAGACGCCTGTCTTGTAGAAAAACATCGCCTGCTTTTGTCAGGCTGCAACAGGTGCCGGCATGAGCATGCTGCGGTCCGAACTTGGTGGCGATCCCAGCGAGTGCGCCTGCATCATCGATGCAAAGAACAACGCGGCTATCATTCCGGATGCCATGAACGACCTGCCCAAAACCGAGGTAAGCGCATGACCAAGGCCGCTGGCGACAACAAACCGCTTCTGTCCGTAACGGATCTGACTGTGTGGTTCGGCGAAAACCGCGTGGTCGAAGGGCTTTCATTTTCGGTCGAGCCCGGGCGAACGCTCGCGGTCGTCGGCGAATCCGGCTCCGGCAAATCGGTGACCTCGCTTTCGGTCATGCGCCTTGCCGATATGATGGGCGCGCGCTTCGAGACCGGCAGCATCCTCTTCAACGGCAAGGACCTGCTGAAGCTCTCGCAGAAGGATATGCGCGCAGTTCGCGGCAAGGAGATCGCCATGATCTTCCAGGAGCCGATGACCTCCCTTAATCCCGTCTTCACAATCGGCGACCAGATCTGCGAAGTCCTTCTTCTTCATGAGAAACTCGGCAAATCCGCCGCAATGGCGGAAGCCCGTCGCCTTCTGGAGATGGTACGCCTGCCGGATGCGGCCGCCCTTTTGAACCGCTATCCGCATCAGCTTTCCGGCGGCATGCGCCAGCGCGTCATGATCGCCATGGCGCTTGCCTGCCGTCCGAAGCTGTTGATTGCCGATGAGCCGACGACGGCGCTCGACGTGACCATCCAGGCGCAGATTCTCAACATCATGCGGGACCTGCAGAAGGATCTCGGCATGGGTATGATCTTCATCACCCACGACATGGGCGTGGTTGCCGAGATGGCTGATGATGTCGTGGTCATGTGGAAGGGAAAGAAGGTCGAAGAGGGTCCGGTTCGCGAGATATTCGCCAATCCGAAACACCCTTATACGAAGGCACTTCTCGCCGCAGTGCCTAGGCTTGGCAGCATGACCGGTCAGGATTTTCCGAAACGCATACCGCTGACTGTCCTCGACAGCGGCGAGCCGAAGATCGTCGGTGAAGAACGGGTCCAGAATACTGCCCGCTACGACCAGCAGCCGCTCCTGTCGGTGCGCGATCTCTTCGTGCGCTTCGATATAAAGAAGAACATATTCGGTCAGGTCACGCATCGCTGCAGTGCCGTCCAGAAGGTCGCTTTCGATATTCATCCCGGTGAAACCCTGGCCCTCGTCGGCGAATCCGGCTCCGGCAAGTCAACGATCGGACGCACCATCCAGCAATTGCAGAAAGCGCGCTCCGGCGAAATCACCTTCAATGGCAAGAGCTTTGCCGCCATGTCGGCGCTGGAGCGTTTCCACCTGCGCCGCGATGTGCAGTATATCTTCCAGGACCCCTTCGCTTCGCTCGACCCGCGTAAGACTGTGGGATTCTCGATTGCAGAACCGATCAACACGCATGGCATCATCACCGGATCGAAGGCGGTTCGCCGCCGGGTGGACGAGCTACTGGAACGCGTCGGGCTGACGTCAGCCCATGCCGATCGCTATCCGCACGAGTTTTCCGGCGGCCAGCGCCAGCGCGTCTGCATTGCCCGCGCCCTTGCCTCCGATCCGAAACTCATTATTGCCGATGAGGCGCTTTCCGCTCTCGATGTTTCGATCCAGGCCCAGATCATCAATCTCTTGATGGATCTCCAGGCCGAACGGGGGCTCGCCTATCTGTTCATCAGCCATGACATGGCGGTGGTCGAAAAGATCAGCCATCGCGTCGCCGTCCTCTATCTCGGCCAGATCATGGAGATCGGCAGCCGGCGGCAGGTCTTTGAAACGCCGATGCACCCCTATACGCAGCGCCTGATTTCGGCCGTGCCGATCGCCGACCCGACGCAGGAGCGCAGAACCGCGCTTATCGAGGGCGAGATCCCCAATCCGGTCCGCCGCGTCGGCGACGAACCGCCGATCCTGGCTCACGAAGAAATCACCTCAGGCCACTTCATCGCCAAGAGCGCCTGAACGACCGCCAACCATCGCATCGATCTGAAGAGGAACCAGGTTCAATGAGAAGAATGAAATGGGGACTGAAAACGGCTCTGACGGCACTCGTCCTGTCGGGCGTCGCGATTAACGCCTCGCCGGCGCTGGCCGCGGGCAAGCTGACGGTGTCGTCGTCGCAGGATCCCGGCAGCTGGGACCCGATCGACACCTTCCTGGTGGCATGGGCCGCTGTTTCGACCAACATCTTCGACGGCCTCACCTATCGCGGCCCCGATCTCAAGCTGGTGCCGGGCCTTGCCGAATCCTGGGAAGAACTGGACCAGGGCAAGCGCATCCGCTTCAAGCTGCGTCATAACGTGAAGTTCCATGACGGCGAGCCCTTCAATGCAGAAGCGGTGAAGTTTACTTTCGATCGCCTGCTCGGAGAACAGGGCGCCAAGGGACCGCAGCGCTCGAACTACACGGCGATCGAAAGCGTCGACATCATCGACGACTACACGGTCGACATGAAGCTGAAGACGCCTGACCCCGTGCTGCTGACGAAGCTTGCCGGCTATGGCGCAATGATCGTTCCGCCGAAATACATCAAGGAAAAGGGCGAGGATTATTTCAACCTCAACCCGGTCGGCACCGGCGCCTTCAAGTTCGTTTCCTATACGCCGAAGGTGAACATCAAGCTCGAAGCCAATCCGGATTACTGGGGCGGCGCGCCGAAGCTTTCGGAGCTCGAATACCGCTTCATCAGCGAGCCGGCGACGGCCGTTGCCGAGCTTCAGGCCGGCCGCGTCGATCTCGTCATCCCGCCGACCATTCCGATCGGGATGCTGCCGGTCATCCAGGGCGATTCCAAGCTGGAAATCGCCAGCGTTCCAGGCCCAACGGTCGATGCGCTGCGCTTCAACACCCGCGACGGCATCACCGCCGATCCGCGCGTGCGCAAGGCGATCATCATGGCCGTTGACCGTGACACGATCGTGAAGTCGATCCTCGCTGGCCAGGGCACAGAAATCGTCAGCTTCCAGAATTCTCTGTCCTTCGGCTACGATGCCGATCTGAAGCCGCTTCCCTATGATCCGGCAGGCGCCAAGAAGCTGCTCGCCGAAGCTGGCGTGAAGCCGGGCGCGGCATTGCAGATCGACATTCGGGGCAACGACGCGACGATGAACGAGGTGGCGCAGGTCGTAGCAAGCTATCTGCAGATGGTCGGCCTCACCGCAACCATCAAGCCCTATGAAACCAACGTTCTGCTGAACGATATCATCCCGCAGGGCAAGACCGGCGCGATGTTCCAGCAGAAATGGGGCGGCTGGACCTTCGACTACGACAACACCGCCTATTCGATGTACCACTCCGGCGAAAAGTGGAATCCGTACGAAAAGGATGCGACGCTGGACAAGCTGTTGGAATCGCAGCGCCCGCTCACCGAGCGCGGCGAGCGCGAAAAGGTGCTGAAGGACATCGGCAAGTATGTCGCCGACAAGGCGCTCGAACTGCCGCTCTACAACAGCAACGCGATCTACGGCGTCAGCAAGCGCGTCAAGGGCTTCGTGCCCGCTCCCGATACCCGCATCAAGTTGAACGAAGTCACCGTCGACTAATCATTAAGCAGACGCCGCCGGCTCGGTCGGCGGCGTCACTAGAAAGCTCTTAGGGTAAGAACGTGGCCGGTTTTCTCATCAAGCGATTGCTGCAGGCGATTTTCGTTGTGATCGCCATCACTCTTCTCGTCTCATTTGCCATCCGCCTCACCGGCGACCCTGCCGTGATGATGTTTCAGGGCGGCGGCAGCATGACGGAAGAGGATCTCGTGCGTATCCGTACAGCCCTAGGCACGGATCAGCCCTTCCTCGTGCAGTATTTCAGCTTCCTGAAGGGACTGCTGACGCTCAATTTCGGCCGCAGCTTCACCGGCGGTACGCCGGTCTCGCAACTGATCGCCAATGCCTTGCCCGCCACGCTGCTGCTTGCTTTCATTTCCATGGTGGTCTCGATTGCGCTCTCCATCCCGCTCGGTATCAAGGCGGCGACGGCACGTGGAAAGATGGCAGACCAGGTGATACGCGTTCTCTCGCTGCTTGGCCTTTCCTTTCCAAATTTCTGGCTGGCGCTGATGATGGTGCTCCTATTCTCCATCACGCTCGGCTGGCTGCCGCCAAGCGGCATGGTCGGGATTTCAAGCTACGTCATGCCGGCAGTGACCATGGGCGTCATCCTGACGGCGACGAATGTTCGCCTGGTGCGCACCGCCATGCTGGAAACGCTGCAATCGCAATATATCATGGTCGCGCGCGCCAAGGGCCTCAGCGAGAGCAAGGTGCTCTACAAGCACGCCCTGCGAAATTGCGCCATCCCGCTCATTACCTATTTCGGCATCCAGTTCGGCGGCCTGCTCGGCGGCATCGTCGTCATCGAGCGTGTCTTCAACTGGCCCGGCCTCGGCACACTGGCATTCGACGCCGTCGGCGCCCGCGACTACCCGGTCTTGCAGGGCGTGATCACCGTGCTGGCGCTGTTCATCGTCGGCGTCAACCTTCTCGTCGACATCGCCTACGGCCTCGTCGATCCCCGCATTCGCACGGAGTAGTGCTGATGGCCGCCACGATTTCACGCCGCTCGCGTTTCTACAGCTTCGAATTCATCGCTGGAGCCCTGATCACCGTCATCATCTGCCTTGCCGTGCTTCTCTCCGATGTACTCTTTCCCGGCGGCGCCGAAAAAATCGATCTGATGGCAAGGCTTGCAAAACCCTTCGCCAGCCTCGCCCATCCCTTCGGCACCGATCCGCTCGGCCGCGATGTGCTGGCCCGCGTCGTCGCAGGTGGCAAGATATCGCTGAGTGTCGGCCTCACCTCCGTGATCGGCGGCGTGGTGCTCGGCGTGCTGGTGGGGCTTGCCGCGGGCTATTATCGCGGCATCTGGGATATGATCCTCATGCGCTTCGCCGATATCCAGCTCGCCATGCCCTTCATTCTCCTGGCCATTACCTTCATCGCCATCGTCGGCGGCAGTCTCACCAACACGATCATCCTGCTGATCGTCTCGCAATGGGTGCAATATGCACGTCTCGTGCGCGGCTCGGTGCTGAGCCTGCGCGAGCGCGAATTCATCCTCTCGGCGCGCGCGATCGGCGTCAAAGACTGGCGCATTATCTTCCAGCATCTGCTGCCGAATCTTCTGGGACCGGTGATCGTGCTGATGACGCTGAACATTGCCAACAACATCCTTCTGGAAAGCAGCCTCACCTTCCTTGGCATGGGTGTCGACCCGACAATTCCGAGCTGGGGCGGCATGCTGGCCGATGGGAGAACCTATCTACAAACCGCCTGGTGGGTGAGCCTCTTCCCTGGCCTTGCAATCCTTTTGACCGTGCTCGGTCTCAATCTCCTCGGCGACTGGCTGCGCGACAGCCTCGATCCAACTGGCAGAACGACAAGGTAGAATATCATGGCTATGATTTTCGAGAGACATTTTGAGCGCACACTGTCGCGCCTTGTTGCCGATGCCAAGCCTGGCCAGAACTTCGAAGCCTGGACCTTCGATGACGGAGAAAGCCGCCAGCAGGCACAGCGCGAACTCAGGGAAAAAGGCGTACAGGCCCGTATCCGCAGCGCTTACAAGCCGCTGGTCAATGCCTTTATCGAGGAAATCGACCTGCATGATGTGAATGCGATCGAGATCCGCTATCCGGTTCATCCCAACGCACCGGATAATCGCTTTCGCCTTGAAGCATATCCGCTCGCTGCAATGGTGGGAAATCGCGAGATCATCTTTGTCGCAAGAGCCGACAGCGACTTTCATTATGACGTTCTGCTGAAAGGCAATGCCGGCCGGGAACGCCGATTGCAGGTGCTCGCGCCCAATCGCGTCCATATTGATGCCGCCGGTGAAACGAGCGTTTCCCCGACCGGCTGGCTCATGAGGAACGGCAATGCGGCGGGCGACCGGCTCGCCACGGATTATGAGCAGCTCTTCGAGGAGACCATCAACGCGGTCACGCACTTCGACTGGGGCGCAAGCGAACCCTATTTCGAGGAACTGAACATTCGCGTTGCCCTGCCGGCGTTGGATGAGGCCTTGCCTATCGGCGACGAAGTCATGAGCCTTCGCGAGGCGCTGCACGAGGACTTCTATTTCTCGCTGCTCGAATTCTTCCAGAAGAAATCCGGACGGCCGCTCGGTGACCGCGGCTTGAAGCCGGGGCAGATCGTTCCGCAGATTCTGCCCTCCTCCGGCGATATTTTCGTCCGAGTGGAAACGCAGCCGCTGACGTCTCGCTATTGGGATGGAGCCGAACAGCAGATCGAGACCGCAACGGAACCTGTGGCCGTGCAGCAGATCGAGGCCGAACTCAAAGAGATTGGCGGCGAAGCATTTGAGGCCCTTACTCGCTCCGGCCGCATCGTCAGAGCCCGCTATATCAAGGGCCGCGACGCGGCCGTGATGATCAGCGGCGGACAGCACGCCAACGAGACGACCGGTGGTGCGGGAGCTCTGCGTGCCGCGCGTCGGCTTGCCAAGCTCGAAGGCGCGCATTTCACCATCTCGCCGCTCGAAAATCCCGACGGTTACGCCCTTCATCAGCGCCTGCGTAGGGACAGCCCGCGCCACATGTATCATGCCGCCCGCTATACCGCGCTCGGCGACGATCTCGAATATCGGACCGAAGAGACCGCCGGTCCCTATCTCTTTGAAAAGAAAATCCGCTTCCAGGCGGAAAGGCTGAGCGGAGCGCGGCTGCACGTCAACCTGCATGGCTATCCGGCGCATGAGTGGACGCGGCCGCTCTCCGGCTATGTCCCGCGCAATTTCGCCATGTGGACACTGCCCAAGGGCTTTTTCCTGATTGCTCGCTATCATTCCGGCTGGGCCGCTCAGGCCGAGCGGCTTCTCGACAAGGTCACCCGGCACCTCGGCGCCATACCGGGTCTGCTGGATTACAACGACCGCCAGATCGCACTCTATGAAATACATGCCGGCGAAACCGGCTTCCGCATCATCAACGGCTTCCCCTGCCTCGCCAATATCGACGATCGCCATACGGTGCCTATGACCTTGATAACCGAATATCCGGACGAGACCATTTATGGCGACGCATTCATCGCCGGCCATTCCGCACAGATGGAAACGGTGCTTTCGGCCTATCGCGCCTGGCAGGAGATCATGGCTTCGAGTTAATCGGGCGGGTTGATCGGAGCATGTCGAGAAGCGCGGTCATCGCACTGGACGTATAGGCATTCGCTCGGCGCACAAAGAGCGTATCCACCAGCGACCGTTCCGGCGGGAGCTCATGGATTGCAACCCTGCCCTCCCGGGCGGCGGCAGCGACGACGCCTCTCGGCAAGAGAGTGATGCCGACGCCGGCAGATACGCAGCTGACGATCGTGTCCAAAGAGCCGAATTCCAGCGGCTTCGACGTGACGATCCCCATCTCGGCAAGAAGCGTCTCCAGCCGCTGCCGATAAGAACATCCGATCTGGAAGACGATAGTCTTCAGATCGACAATGCCGGCCAAGTCTTTCATTTCGAGAATGGCAGGCGACGTTACGAGAACAAGCTCTTCCTGAAAGATCACCTCGTGATCGAGATCGGGGTGGTTGACGGGACCCGCCACGAAGGCACCCTCGACCCGGCATGAAACGACATCGTCGATCAGCCGGCGGGTCGTACCTGTTGTCACCACAAGACGTACCTGTGGATAGGTCTTGGCGAACCGGCCCAGGAGCGGCGACAATCGCAGCGCCGTGGTTGTTTCCAGGCTGCCGAGGGAAAGCGTCCCGCCCGGCTCACCATCATCTTTGGCGGCGGTGCGGGCATCGGCCAGAAGCTTGGTGATGCGACCGACGAATGGCAGAATTCGTTGTCCCGCCGGCGTGGTCGACACGCCTCTTGCATGCCGCTGGAACAGGCTGACGCCCAGCTCTTCTTCCAGTGCCCGGATCCGCGCCGTCACATTCGATTGAACAGTGTGCAGCTCCTGCGCCGCCCGGTTCATGCTGCCATGCCGCGATACCGCTTCGAATACCCTGAGATCGGATACGTCCATCTTCGTCTTATCTCCAATAGAGATAACTGCTCTCATAATAATTCAGTTTTTATGATATAACATGCGGCGTATTCTCTCAAGCACAGATCGCTGAGAGAGTTCCCATGACCGACACTGCCGCGCATGAAACCGACCGGAATCATCAGAATGCCCGGATGGCATGGCGTGCCATCCTGTCGGCATTCTGCGCTTGCCTGATCGGCATCGGCCTTGCCCGCTTCGCCTATACGCCGCTTCTGCCTGCCATCGTCGATGCCCATTGGTTCGAAGCCTCGGCAGCCGCCTATCTCGGTGCCGCGAATCTTTCCGGCTATCTCGTCGGCGCATTGCTCGGGCGGACGATCGCCGCACGCACTTCCACCGTCCTGACGCTCAGGATCATGATGCTTGCCGCAACGGCAGCCTTCTTTGCCTGCGCCTTTCCTGTAAGCTTTTCATGGTTCTTTGCGTGGCGTTTTGTAGCCGGCCTTGCCGGTGGCGCTCTGATGGTTCTGGCAGCGCCGACCGTCCTGCCGCTGATCGCACCATCTCGCCGAGGGCTTGCCAGCGGCATAATCTTTATGGGCATCGGCGCTGGCGTCGCACTATCGGGCACATTGGTTCCCCTGCTGCTGCAACAGGGGCTGCGCGAGACATGGCTTGGCATCGGCGTCCTATCGCTGCTGCTCACGATCATTGCCTGGGCCGGATGGCCGCGCGATGTCGTCGGCCACACCGCCACAAGCCATAATGCCATGCATGTCCCGAAACGCTGGACGCTGCGTGCGCTCTACATCGAATATGCGCTGAATGCCGCCGGCTGGGTTCCGCACATGATCTTCCTCGTGGATTTCGTTGCCCGCGGATTGGGAGAGGGCTTGCAGGTCGGTGCGGAATACTGGGTGCTGTTTGGCCTCGGCGCCACCATCGGCCCGATCCTTGCCGGCCATCTGGCTGATCGCACGGGTTTTGCTGCAGCGCTGCGATTTGCCTTTTTTCTCGAGGCTCTCGCAGTCGCCATTCCCGCCTCTGGTCTCGGGCAGGCTTGGCTGATCGCCTCGAGCCTGATCGTCGGCGCCTTCGTAACCGGCACTGTTCCCTTGATGCTCGGCAGGATCGCAGAACTGCTGCCACACCATCCGGCGCAACAGAAAGTCGCCTGGAGCCTGGCAACCGTATTCTTCGCCCTGTTTCAGGCGGCAGCGGCTTATGGACTTTCCTTCGTCTTCGCCCAAACCGGTGGAAACTACAGCGTGCTCTTCTTGATCGGGGCCGGCGCAATGATTCTCGCTCTGGCGATCGACCTCTCCGTCGCAGTGTTTATCCGCACTCCGCGGGAACACGCCCAGGATCATGATTCATAACAGCAGGAGAATTGGACATGGCAGAACTTTTGACTGAGATTGCCGGCAGCGAAAACATGTTTGGCGAAGGCAGTGCACTCGATGCCCTTATCGGCTTCTATCGCGCCTTCAATACCGCCGACTTGGAAGCACTCGCTGCCAACTGGGCCGATGGCGACAAGCCAAGCATGGACAATCCGATCGGAGGCATCCGGCGCGGATGGCCGTCGATCCGTGATGGCTATGCGAAGCTGTTTGGTGGAAAGGCGAAAGTCCAGGTCGCATTCCACGATTCTACCAGCCAGGGCGGCGATGACTGGCACCTGTTCGTCGGGCGTGAGAGGGGAAGTTGCGTCACGACCGACAGGAGTATCGAGCTTCGCATTCGAACGACACGCTGGTTCACCCGGATCGACGGCGTCTGGCGTCAGCTTCACCATCACGGCTCCATCGAGGAACCTGCTCTGCTTGCTACCTATCAGGAAATCATCTTTGGCGCACCGTTGGAGCAACCGGCGTAGATATTGTCACGAGACTTTGGCCCTCTGCGCGCTACCTTGCCCACATGGCGCCAAAGTTTCACGCGAGTTGGGATTCATGAGGCATTTTTTGCTGTTCCTTGCCAGCCTGTCCATTATCTGCCTTGGGTCATTTGCACCGCCGGCGCAGGCCGAGGGATTCGTTCGCGCCGATCATCAGCGGATCGTCGACGGCAAGGGCAATCCGCTGATCCTGCGCGGCCTCGGCCTCGGCGGCTGGATGGTGCAGGAAGGCTACATGATGGGCCTTGCCAATCTCAAGGCGCAGCACATCATTCGCAACCGCATTTCCGAAGTCATCGGCGAGAAAAGGACCGAGCAATTCTATCGGTCCTGGCGCGAGAATGCGGTAACGAAAGCCGATATCGACGCAATGGCCAAATGGGGCTTCAACAGCGTGCGCCTGCCGATGCACTGGAACCTCTTCATCGAGGACAAGCACGGCAGAAACACGTCCAAGAACATTGTCTGGAACGAAGAGGGCTTTCGGCGGATCGATCTTCTGATCCGCTGGCTGAAAGCCAATGACATGTACTTGATCCTAGACCTGCATGCGGCACCTGGCGGCCAGGGTCACGACATCGCCATTTCCGATCGCAATCCGAACAAGCCCTCGCTCTGGCACAGCGATGAGAACCAGGCAATGATGATCGCACTGTGGAGCGAGGTCGCACGCCGCTACAAGGACGAGCCGACGATTGCGGGTTACGACTTGCTCAACGAGCCGAATTGGGGTTTTCAGGACAAGAAAGACAAAGGCGGCTGCCGGGAGACCGAAAACCAGCCGCTGCGCGACATCTATCGGCGCACTATCAGCGCGATCCGCGCGATCGACACGAACCACATGCTTATTATCGAGGGCAATTGCTGGGGTAACAATTATGCCGGCGTGCTGCCGATCGATGACCGCAACACGGCGCTCAGCTTTCACAAATACTGGACGCCGACGACGCAGGAATCGATCGAGCCTTTCCTGAAGCTGCGCGAACAATATGACATGCCGCTCTGGAACGGTGAATCCGGCGAAAACAATAATGAATGGTATGCCCGCGCCGTAGAATTGCAGGAGAAGAATGGTATCGGCTGGTCGTGGTGGCCATTGAAGAAGATGGGCGCCGGCAATCCGCTGGAGATCAAGACGAATGCAAATTATCGTCGCCTGATTGCCTATCTCCGCAGCGAGGGCAAGAAACCTTCCGCCAGAACCGCCTTTTCCGGGTTGATGCAGCTTGCAACCGACAGCCGCTATGACAGGAATATCCATCATCAGGCCGTGGTCGACGCCTTGATGGGACCGTCGCGTAAATCAGGCACGGCCGAATAGGATCAGTGTCAATTCATTGGCGCAAGAGACTCCATGTCTTCAGGAATCCAGCTATCCCATCGCATGCCTGATGGTTTTCGAGAGGCGCAGGAGAAACGGAGGCCGGGACGAGGCCACAAGCTTCCACGAGAGGATAGTCTTTGCCATATCCCGAGGCAGGACACCGACGGAAAGAAACCATCCGGCCAGCATCAGCCGGCGCTTTCGCGACGCATTCATCTTGAGACTGGCAGCCGCGCCGGCCGCGGCTAGGGAGAGTCTGCAATCATTCGCGACAGGATGCTGGTCCCTGTCGATGCAAAGCGATGCCAGACGCTCCTCCAGATGCACGGGGTCGTGGAGGCCGGCATCGTCACGCATGTTCAGTCCGATCTCGCTTGCCTGATCCGACAGGGCCTCCAGCCGGCGGAAATCATGTTTTATCCGCCAGCGCGCGCGCTGTCCGAGCTTTTCGGCGAAGACAGAATGATTTGCACCATGAATACGATAGGCGCCGAGGCAATCTTCGATGGAGGTTACCTCACCATGAAGCGGCGCAACCGTGGCAAGATATCCATCCGCTCCCTGCCGAAACTCCGACTCGGGCACCGGCATGACCTTGTCCAGCACCGAACGCTTGAATGCCAAACCGCTGGTGACCGTCGTCTGATAGCGGCCTTTCCGCAGCAGTTCCGGCGTGACGTCGCCGGAATCGAAGGGCAATTCGACAGGCGGGAATACATCCTTCACCTGCATTTTCTCGTCAACGATATGCAGTCTGAACTGCACCTGTGCTGTCCTGTCCTCCCAGGCTTCGACAACTTCCGATACTGCATTCGGATAAAGATAATCATCTGCATCGAGAAACAGCACGATCTCGCCATGGCTGGACGTGAAGCCTGTGTTGAACGCGGCAGCATGTCCGCCGTTCACCTCACGCAGACATGTCTTTATTCGGGAGCCATAGGAGGCGATGACATCAGCCGTCGCATCGGTCGATGCATCATCGACGACGATGACTTCAGCCTCATCGTAATCCTGTTCCAATGCGCTATCGATACTGCGCCTCAGAAAATGCGCGTAGTTATAGTTCGCAATGACGATAGAGACGGGAACGCGGTCTTGGATGGAATGCATCGCATTGAACCTCGCAGATCTGCTTTGGTTGCGGCGAACCTTCTCATTCAGGTCCTTATGGATGAGCGCGCTGCAAACAGGGATATGCGGTGATGCAGGCTGATGCCTCACGAACATATCAAGCAACGGCTATTGGATCATGCCGATCCATCTTGCCGTTCCAAGCCTCACCAGTTTTATGGCTTTTGAATGACCGACACACATGATGGAAATTTCACCGATCCACTCATGCGATAAAGCCTGAAGCGCCAGCTATGCCTATCGCGATCGGAGTATTCTTTCCTGTCCGTGAAACGGCATCTGCAACATAGATGCTGCTAAATGCTGCGTCTCACCTCAACTGACGCATAATCCTCCATGCAGAAGGAAGACAAAATGAAGCCCGCGCGAGGCGGGCTTCTTCAGCTTTATTCTGCCGCGCCGGCGGCCTTCGTCCTGCGAGTGCGCTTCGGCTTTGCAGCTTCTGCGGCAGCCGGTGCGGGAGCTGCCACAGCAGCCTTTGCCCGGGTAGCTCTCGTCGACGTCTTGGCGGCAGCGGGCTTGGCGGCAGCCGGTTTTGCCGCTGCGGGCTTTGCCTTGGCTTTCGCTTTGGACGTTGTTGCCTTACCTCCCGTCTTTGCCGCGTTCAGGAGTGCGACACGACGCTGGCGGTTCTGCTCGAGAGCCTGCTGGAAACCAACATCGTGTTCCGCATGATGGGCGAGATCATCGAGAAACTCAGCCACGTCCTTGATGGTATCGACGACGACATAGCTCAAGCCGCGGCCGGCGTTGATCGAGTCACGACCGACCGTTACACCATATCCGCCTGGAACGCGCTGGAACCAGGTGGAGCGCCACTTCCTGAAGCCAGCCGCGTCGCGCTCGTACTCCTCCAGATATGCCTTCTGCTCCGCTACTCGGGCACGAAATGTATCAACAACGTTCCGCGCACCAGCCTTCGGCTTGTCAGCCTTTTTGGAAGTCCATTTCTCAAGAAAGTTTGCCATTGATCTGATCTCTTCAGGTTAGCGTTCCTTGTCACGCCGCCATCGCTTCAAAAAAGCTGACGGAGCTCCTCCACAGGGATGCCCGCATATATGTAAAGGATAGATGTATAATGGCAACATAATCCGTTATTATTGCGGGGCAAATCGCCATTTCGGCCGCCCTATTGCCGCCTTTTCGACCCCGAAGCGCAAATTTCCTATCTTTTCCTTCGCTGGGACAGGCCGCCTCTCGTTCCGATCTGGAACTTCGACACCCTCGTGCTGCTGCGATACTCGCTTCGAAGTAACCCGCGACAGTATAAAACTTGTGCCGTCTCGACAATTTATTGATAGCAGCTAGCGCTGACCGCTATTTTGTTGTCCGGCAAATTCATAGGTGTTCATCGATGCGACCACCTTCGTCAGGTCGCCATGCCGATCGAACAAGAACTTTGTTGCAGCATCTTGATCGAAGCTATCATGTTCGTATGCCGCATCTTCAATGCGGATATGATTGAGCAGACGTTCTGGAAACAATCGACGAAGACGTCATAGACGCGAGTACCGGCAGTGCCGTCGCGCTGCCTCAATGAAGGCTACGGCACGCTTCAGCGGTTGGCGGGGATCTGCGGGAAGACGCGGCGATAAAGGACCGGACCGCGAAAGGGGGTTCGCCCCTCGTAAACGGAACGCTCTCACGGCCGGTCCCACATTCCCGCGGGCCAGGCCCGCAAGAGGCGGCGCTTTTGCGCGCCCATTGCGGCAATATATTGGCTAAGACTAAAAAACGGCAGCTTGATAAAATCGCTTCCCATCATCATCTCGCGCAGAGATAGTAAACTCAGGAGCCCTCACCGCACATCGCCATCTTTCTACTGGCAAGACACTTCCATGATGACAGCAAGATCAATCCAGCGCTCTTCCATCGAGACGGCACGCCTCCGCTTGCGCCCTACCTCGGCCATCGACGCTACACGCGCATTCGAAATCCAGAGCGACTGGGCCGTGACACGTATGCTGAGCAACGCCTCATACCCTCCGGACGAAAGCGATATCAGAGATTGGTTTTCCAGCCATGGGCGCGAATGGGCCGAAGGCTCCGCCTATCGTTTCGCCATCGAACAAGAGGAAAGAATGATCGGCATCGTCGACGTCGATGGCATTACCGGGAGTGAGGGCAGCCTTGGCTATTGGCTGGAAAGGCAAGCCTGGGGAAAGGGCTATGCCTTCGAGGCTGCGCGAGCACTGATCGGCTTTGCCTTCCAGGTGGTCGGCTTGTCCAGGCTCGAATCCGGTCACGCATCCGACAACCCCGCCTCGGGACGGGTGCTGACCAAACTGGGCTTCCGCCAAGCCAGCTACAGGGAGCTCTTTTCGCGGGCACGTCGCGAAACCATCGTCCAGTGTTGCTATATGCTTGAGCGTTAAGTACCGCGATCCCATAGAAGACGCAGCGCCGCATCTTCATGCGGCAGCAGTCGTTGGTCGTTTATGACTGACGCCCCTCGGCCGGCTTCTGCTCGGGCGATTGTTTTGGCGGAACATTGCCGTTCTGCTCGGCACGATCGCGATGCAGCGCCGCGCGGGCGAGCAGCATGAAGGTGATCGGCGTCGTCACCGTTATGAAAATACCGATCAGCAGTTCATGAACGACGAGGGACCGCGTCGTGGTCGAAAAGAAGATCATCGACGCGATCATGATCGCGCCGATGCCGCCGCTCGTTCCCAATGTCGGCGCGTGAATGCGCTCGTAGAATGTTCCAAGCCTCAGAAACCCGATGGCGCCGACGAGCGTCAGGAAAGCGCCGACCACGAGAAGTCCGCCGACGGGGATCGCGGCCCATAGAGGTATGTTTTCAAATGACGCGCTCATTCGATCACCTCCCCGCGCATCAGGAATTTCGCCAAGGCAACCGTTGCGACAAAGCCCAGCATGCCGATGACGAGTGCCGCCTCGAAATAAACGACTCGGGCGGTTCCAATGCCGAAAGTCAACAGGAGCAGCATGGCATTCACATAAAGCGTGTCGAGTGCAATGATGCGATCCTGTGCGCGCGGTCCCCGGAACATACGAATGGAGGCGATCGCCATCGCCGCCACGATCATCATCTGCGCAATCGTAACGGATATCTGAATGATCGTGGCGCTCATGCAAAAATCTCCATCAGCAGGTTTTCATAACGGTTGGCGACCGTTTGACGCCATTGCGCCTCGTTCTCGAGATCGAGCACATGCAGCAGTACAGTGTTGTCGTTGGAATCATATTCCAGCCACGCAGAGCCCGGCGTGCTGGTCAGGATAACCGCAAGCAGCGCCAGCGGAATCTGATCCCGCACCCTGAGCTCAAGGACAACGAAGCCCGGCGTCGTCTTGCGCGAGCGCCCTCTCAGGATGATCCAGGCCACTTGTACATTCGATTTCACCACATCGAAAACGACCCGAAAGAAGAGTTTGGGCAGCAGATACCATTTCCGCAGCCGCGGCTTTTCGGGTCGTAGCGATGCCATCCCCCAGGAGGCAAAGACCGCGACGATGATGCCGAGGATAAGCTGACCGAGCGTGAAGCCGCTTAGCAGCAGCCACATCAGGATCAGGCTCAGCGCCAGGAGCGGATAAGGCAGCATCACAGGCCTCCCGTCTTTGCCGGCGCGACCACGGCATTGCGGACTGCATCGACATAGAGATTGGGATCGCTGAGCGTGCGGATGGTCGCATCCATATATTGCATGACGGGGCCGGCCCAGATGGTCAGTGCCAGCGTCAATGCGAGCAGGCCCATGACGGGAAATATCTCGATGACAAGCACACGGGGAACCATGCCCTCCAGCGAACTCCAGAATGTGCGTATGCCGGCCCGTGTCATGGCGATCAAAGCGGCAATGCCGGAAAGAATGACCAGCAGGATCAACGCCCATACAGCAGTGCTCGGCGGAATGCCGATCGCGCCGGTCCCCATCATGGCCGAGAGCATGGCGAACTTGGAGACGAAGCCGGAAAGTGGCGGCAGGCCGGCCAACAGGATGCCGCAGGCGGCAAAGCAGATGCCGAGCATCGCCATGGTGCCGGGCATGGTCACGCCATCACCTTCTGCCGGCTCCTTCTCCTCGGCGTCGCCATAGGCCTCCATCGTGACCGCGAGAACGCTGGCGCCCGCATCCTGTCCGCGCTCGACGAGCTCGATCAGCATGAAGAATGCGCTGATCGTCAACGTCGAGCTGACGAGATACATTAGCGCACCGGCCGAGATCGAGCCATCGTTGATACCGATCACCATCAGCAGCGTACCGGATGAGACCAGCACCGAAAAACCCGCCAGCCGGCCAAGCGCCTGCGACGCCAGCACACCGATCGTTCCGAAGATCAGCGTTGCCATCCCGCCATAGAGAAGCACGGTCGCGCCGAAGCCGGCGGACGGACCGGCGTTGAACAGCAGCATGGTCAGCCGCAGGATGACGTAGATGCCAAGCTTACTGAGAATGGCAAATACGCCCGCAACCGGCGCCGACGCCGCGCTATAGGCCGTCGGCAGCCAGAAGCAGAGCGGCCACATGCCGGCCTTGATGAGGAATGCGATGCCGAGCACGCCGGCGCCCGCCTGCATCAACATGCGGCGATCTGCCGACATTTCCGGGATGCGCATGGCAAGATCCGCCATGTTCAACGTTCCCACCGTGCCATAGATCAGGCTGACGCCGATAAGGAAGAGCAGCGCGGCTGCGAGATTGACGGCAATGTAATGCATGCCCGCCTTGACCCGGAGCGGCCCGGAGCCGTGCAGCAGAAGGCCGTAAGATGCGGCCAGCATGACCTCAAAGAAGACGAAGAGATTGAAGAGATCACCCGTCAGGAACGCACCGTTGACCCCCATCAGCAGCAACTGGAACATGGTGTGGAAATGCGCACCGACCGCATGCCAACGCGCCAACGAAAATATCAACGCGGCAACGGCAACGATGGATGTCAGCAGCAGCATGAGTGCCGACAAGCCATCGAGCACAAGCACGATACCAAAGGGGGCGCTCCAGTTTCCTAGCAGATAGGCACGTTCTTGCCCCGGCGATTCGCCTTCTGCACCGAAGAGCGCAAGTGCAACGCCCACCAGCAACAGCGTTGCAAAGAGGCTGATGAGCGCCTTCAGCGTGCGCGAACGCTCATCGATGAACACAAGCAACGCACCCGCGACAAGGGGAACCAGGATTGGGGCGATGATGAGATGATGCAACCAGCCAGTCATTTCCGGTCACTCCTGCCATCGACATGGTCCGTACCGGTCAGGCCGCGTGAGGCAAGCAGTACGACCAGGAACAGAGCTGTTGTGGCAAAGCCGATAACGATCGCAGTCAGCACCAGAGCCTGCGGCACCGGATCTGCCAAGGCGTGCGTTGCCGTGCCATCGCCAAGCAGCGGCGGCACATTCGTCTTCACACCGCCGACGCCGAAGATGAAGAGATTAACCGCATAGGAGAGCAGCGACAGCCCGATGATGACCTGGTAGGTGCGTGGACGCAGGATCAGCCAGACGCCGCACGCCGTCATGACACCGATCGCAATGGACAAGATGAGTTCCATCAATCCCCCTTTACCTTGTCGGCATCGAGCGCACGCAAGCGGTTGATACGGATCGACTGGTGCGCAAGCGCGACGAGGATCAGAACCGTGGATCCCACGACGAGCAGGAAAACGCCGAAATCGAAGAGCAGCGCGCTTGCCGCCGGCACCTTGCCGATCAACGGTACGTCGAGATACTGGAAATGCGAGGTGAGGAATGGATAGCCGAAGAACCAGGCGCCGATGCCCGTTGCCGTCGCGATCAGAAGCCCGGCGCCCATCCATCGCAGCGGCAGGATGCGGATGCGATCCTCCGCCCAACGCGTGCCGCCGGCCAGATATTGCAACAGGAAGGCGATCGAGAGCGTGAGACCGGCCGAGAAGCCGCCGCCCGGCGCGTCATGCCCACGCATGAAGATATAGACCGAAAGAGCGATCACGAAGGGGAACATCCACTGCATGATGACGGAGGGCACCAGCAGATAGTCGCGCACGGTATCGCCGGCCGAGCGCTCCGGCCGCTCCTCGTCGAAACGGTTCTGGATCTGCTGCTGCTCCGGCATTTCCATGCTGTCGGGTGCCGGACGGAAACGACGCAACAGCGCATAGACAGTCAAGGCGACGACACCGAGGACGGCGATTTCGCCAAGCGTATCGAAGCCACGGAAATCGACTAGGATGACGTTGACGACGTTACGGCCGCCGCCCTTCGAATAGGCATTTTCCAGGAAGTAATTCGCGATGGCGTCAGGCACCGGCATGGTCATGACGGCATAGGAAATGAACATCATGCCGACGCCGCAGATGACGGCGAGCGCCAAATCGCGGAAGCGTCGGAAACGAGCGCGTAAATTCACCGTATCGTCAATCCCTTCTGTCCGCTTCGGCAGCCAGCGCAAGCCCAGAAGGATGAGAACCGTCGTGACGATCTCGACGAGAAGTTGGGTAATCGCAAGATCTGGCGCCGATAGCCAGATGAACGTCATACAGACGATCAATCCGACCCCCCCCAGCATCACGAGTGCAACAAGCCGGTGATATTTGGCAAAGAAGGCAGTGCCGATCGCCAGGCAAATCCCGATCGCCCAGACGACGGCGAACACCGGATCGGCGCCTGAAAAGGCAAAATGCTTGGCCTGGAAGCCCGACAGATAGAGCGGCAGCAGGCCAGCCGCAAAGCCTGTTGCCACCACCCAGCGAAGCTGCGGCTGCAGCTTGCGCGTGCCGATCCGCTTTTCGGCTATTCGCGCCCAGTGCCAGGAAACCTCGACCAGCACCCGCTCGAAGATGCGCTGTCCCTTCAGGCTGCGAAAGAGGGGCGGACCGTCGTCACATCGCGAAAAATAATCCTTGAAGGCGAAATAGAACACCGTACCGCCGACCAATGCGACAATGCTCATGATAACAGGCAGATTGAAGCCGTGCCAGAGAGAGAGGCTGTATTGCGGCGTATCGGCGTTGAGAACGCTGACGACGGCTGCCTGCAGGAAGGGCGCCACCGAAAGCGCCGGAACGATGCCGACAACCAGGCATACCACGACCAGAAGCTCGATCGGGAAGCGCATCCAGCGCGGCGGCTCATGCGGGTTGGCGATCGGCAGATCGGTCGGCGCCGGCCCGAAAAACACCGTCTGAATGAAGCGCAGCGAATAGGCGACGCTGAAGGCGCTTGCGAGCGTCGCCACATAGGGAAGCATACGATCGAGGATCGAATCAGCATGGGTTTCGATCGCTTCGGCGAAGAACATTTCCTTGGATAGAAAGCCATTGAGCAGCGGCACGCCGGCCATGGCGGCACTCGCGACGATCGCAAGCGCCCCGGTGAACGGCATATAGCGGAACAGGCCACTCAAACGGCGCATATCACGCGTGCCGGTCTCGTGATCGATGATGCCCGCCGCCATAAACAGCGACGCCTTGAAGGTCGCGTGGTTCAGCATGTGGAAGATGGCGGCAACCGTCGCAAGTGGGCTGCCGAGGCTGAGCAAGGTGGTGATGAGACCGAGATGGCTGATCGTCGAATAGGCCAGCAACCCTTTGAGATCCTGCTGGAACATCGCGAAATAGGCGCCGAGCAGCAGCGTGATGATGCCGGCGGCCCCGACTATGTAGAACCATTCGTTGGTACCGGAGAGAACCGGCCAGAAGCGCGCCAGCAGGAAAACGCCGGCCTTCACCAGCGTGGCGGAATGCAGATAGGCGGAGACGGGCGTCGGCGCCGCCATCGCATTCGGAAGCCAGAAATGGAAGGGAAACTGCGCACTCTTGGTCAGCGCACCGAGCAGGATGAGTATCAATGCAGGCAGATAAAGCGGATGGTTGCGGACGATATCGCCGGACGCGAGGATCTTGTCCAGATCGTAGCTGCCGACGATATGGCCGAGCAGGATCAGCCCGATGAGCAGGCAGAACCCGCCAATCCCGGTGATCGTCAGCGCCATGCGGGCACCATCACGAGCGGCAGCCGAATTGTGCCAATAGCTGATGAGCAGGAAGGAGAAGATGCTGGTCAGCTCCCAGAATATCGAGAGCAGAATGACATTGCCCGACAGCACGATGCCGAGCATCGCACCCATGAAGGCAAGCAGGAAGGAGAAGAAGCGGGGAACCGGGTCCTCCTCCGACATGTAGTAGCGAGCATAGACGATGACGAGAAAACCGATGGCGGTGATGACGAGCGAAAACAGCCACGCAAAGCCATCCAGCCTGAGACTGAAATCAAGCCCCAACTGCGGCAGCCATTCTATGCTATAACGGACGACACCGCCGTTTTTGACGGCAGGATAGAAGCTTGCGGAAATCAACAGCGCCAGAAATGTGACAGCTCCGGCAATCCAGGCCGGGCCACGCCGTGACTGCGTGCGCAAGAGGCATACGGAAAGAAGACTTCCGATAAACGGCAGAGCCAAAAGTGCTAAAATAAAAATAGGCCCGCTCGTTATCCCAAAACGTTGCTCCTTCGCTTGGCCGGATCATGCCAGTCGGCAAAACCCCTGGAAATCCGCTATATTATGCCCTATATGATAGATATCGCCCAATATGGGCAGCTTGAAACCCTGCGTCAAGGTAAGATGGCGATGATTTTGACACCAGCGCTCTGCCGGGCGGCCCGCGGCTTCCTCGATTGGACGCAGATGGACCTTGCCAACCGTTCGGGCGTGTCGCGCAGCACGATCCGCGATTACGAGGGCAATCGCCATAGCCTGCATCGGGCGACGGAAGCGCAACTGCGACTGGCGCTCGAGGCCGGAGGCATCGCCTTCTTCCGGATCCAGGGGCACGAGATCGGCATCTGTACCAAGGCTCTCGCCACGGAGGGCCAAGCGCCGTCCCATACTGAGAGCTGCGAGATCCTGTCTACCCCCGGCGACAAGGGCCAGATCCTCACTCCGAAGGCAGACCGATAGGATCGGCGACCGGCATCTAGCATGAGCAAAGCGCCGGGCGGGAGGCCTATTCTCTATGACGCAACGGACAACCCGTTTTGCCGCCCTGGGAAGCCTTGCCGGCTGTCGATCCGACTCTGCTCGCAAGAAGGTGAATGAATAGGCCCTCAAATCAGCCACATTCGCGCCGATCACCGCATCCGCGCAGTACCCCAGGACGACCGGAGAAACATATGTCCATCACCAACGAAGCATCAACCACGCTTCCGACAGCCCGCTACCGGCCATCGCAACGGCTCCTGCATTGGCTAATGGCTGTCATCATCATTTCCGCGCTCCTCATCGGTCTCTATTGTTCTTATCTCACACCCGGCACGCCTCTGCGCCGCGCCCTCCTCGATGTACATAAATCGCTCGGCATGACGGCACTTGTCCTCATCGCCATCCGGCTGCCGCTGAGACTTTCGTTTGGCGAACCCGCCCATCGGCGTCCGCTAGACCTCTTCAACCATTACGCAGCGCGCGGCGCGCATATCCTGCTGTACGCCCTGATGATCTTGATGCCGCTTGCCGGCTACACCACCTCCGCCGCTGGGGGGCATGATCTGCCCTGGTTCGGTCTCTTCCAATGGCCCGACCTGCTGTCGCCTGACAGGGGCTTGGAAAGAATCGCTGCGCAGATCCACGAATACGGTGCTTACTGCCTCTATGTTCTTGTCAGCCTGCATATACTGGCAGCCCTCTGGCACCATTTCATTCGGAGAGATGAGGTGTTGCAGAGAATGCTTGGACTTTGACGTATCGATAGTGTCGATATCCATTGTCTCGACCACGGTGGGCGGCGGCAGCCGTTTTGAGTGGGAGATTTGGCAACAGCATTCTCAAATCTGTCATATCGTGTCACTAGAAGCACGTGCTGGAAATCAGCCGCCACAGGGCTGCGATTCCCGCCCTCGTCACATCGCGAAACAGGCCGCCCATGCACCACAATTCTCCCATTCTCATCGAGGGCGCCACCGTTGTCTTCGGCGACCGCCTGCAACCAGCATCGATACGGATCGAAGAGGGATGTATCACTGATATCGACGGTGCGCGCGACGGAGCCGCCGTTATCGACGGGCGCGGTCATCTTCTCGGGCCAGCTTTCGTGGATGTCCACGGCGACGCTTTCGAGCGACAGCTCATGCCGCGTGCGGGCACGATGTTGCCTGTTGCGCCGGCGCTGCTCGAAACGGATCGACAGCTTGCTGCCAATGGCATCGCCACAGCCTTCCACGCACTGACCTTGAGTTGGGAGCCGGGGCTGCGCTCCGTCGACAACGGCCGCGCGGTGGTTTCCTCCCTCGATACGCAGGCTTCCAGGTTGATGGTCGACAACCGGGTCCAATTGCGCTGGGAAACATTTTGTTTTGAGGCGATCGATCTTATTCGCGATGCGTTGTCAGGTCCTCGGCAGCCCTCCATTGCCTTCAACGATCACACATCGATGCTGCTGCTTGATCCCTCGATATCGCTGCAGGAACGGCCGTTCGATCTCGACCCGAATTTCCCAGCTCTGGATCCGGGCTCACCGGTTTTCGCGGACAAGATGGCCGAACGGGCGAAGAGGGCAAAGCTGCCTGTCTCAGACATGATCGCCATGGCACGCACCATGTGGGAGCGCCGGCCGCAAGTGCTGGCGGCTATCAACGAAGTCTCAGCGCTTGGCGAGGCTGCCGGCGCTCCGATGCTTTCGCATGACGATAGCCAGATTGAGACGCGTGATTTCTATCGCGCACGCGGTGCACGTATCTGCGAATTCCCCATGAACCGCCGCGTGGCGCGCGCCGCCCGTGATGCGGGTGATTTTATTGTCTTCGGCGCGCCGAATGCAACGCGCGGCGGCAGTCATCTCGCCTCGATCGGGGCCGCCGACATGATCCGCGAGGGTCTCTGCGATATCCTCGCCTCGGATTATTATTATCCCGCCATGCTGCTGGGACTCGCGCGCCTGAAGGCAGATGGCGTGGGATCGCTGCAAGATCTGTGGCCGCTGGTCTCCGGCAATCCCGCACGGGCATCGGGCCTTGACGATCGCGGTACGATCAAGGTCGGCAGCCGAGCCGACCTCATCCTGGTCGAATGGCCCGAGGGCGATGTACCCGTCGTCCGGCGCACCTGGGTCGCCGGCCGCGAGGCCTATCGAGCCATTGCCGCTGGGCACTAGCGGCGCATCAAAGCACGGCGTCACAGGCCGCATTTTGTGGCCCGGGATGGCCCCATTCATTGAAGAAGGGAGGCTAAACCGACACTGATCATGCAAGTCAGCAATCCCGCGCAGATGAAGAAAAGCACCAGAGGCGTGTATCTGGACATGCGGCCTCCTTTCGACATGACTCCAGGGATCGTCGTACAATGAAATTCGCCCTTTCTGGGCACGACACGAAGCACCGCGCTGCGCGCTCGCTAGGACCCAGCAAAGCTTGTCACATAAGTCTACGCAGACATGGGCCGCTGGTTCCGAAAAATATCGAGGCGTTCGCGCAAATGGATCCCGGCCGAAAGCTTGCCCGCGACCGAAGACCTCGAATTATCTGAGCCGCTATTGCTTATGGAGGCGCTACGCACCGGTAAGGCAGCGCCAAACGCAGCTCTCTCCCATAAAAAGAGACGCTATATCCATCAAAATATCGGCAGCGGTTGCTCCCACCGATTGCAGAAAATCGCGATCTATTTCGATCCAAGATCAATCAGCAGTGGCTGGATTGCGCAAAGTTTGAGTTGACCGTTTCCAATGGTGAGGCGACACTTCCAACCTGGAGCGAGGCAGGAGGAATAATGATGGACGAGCCAGATCGCTGGCGCCAAATGGCAAGCGCGCCGAAAGACGGCAGCAGAATTCTCGTTACCATCCGGCCGTCCGAGCAAGGGCCGGCAGAAGTCGACCTTGCCTATTGGTCGAATGGGGATCGCTTTGGGTCGGAAGGCTGGCGCGCTTCCGATTCTGCGCCGGGGTGCATCATTGAATATGCCGAGCCGGAATTGAAGTGCTGGATGCCGCTTCCCTCGGCCAATCTCAATCGGACCTCGATGCCCTCGCCTTGGGAGGGCGACGACGCTGAGCAGCTCGACGGGGCAGGAATTTAACTGCTCCAGCCGGCAATCGCAGCGTTCGACAATAAATAACGGTATCTCTATAGATGCGGGGCGCCATCGGATGCCCAATTCAGCTCGCGCCATAGTCCTCCTGGCGATTCTGCCGATCGGCTTGTCGGGATTTGCAGGTGCTTCCAAACCTGCCGCAATATCTTCATTATCGACGGTATCTAGCACCTGATTGTGAGACTTTCAGCCGTTTTGCCACAATTACGCCCGCCGTTTCCGGAATTGTCGGCGCAAGCCGCCTACCCTCGCGGGGCACGATTTCGGGAAATATGGTTGTGACATGAAGACTATGAGACTGGTTCTTTTGCCCGCTGTGGCAGTGCTGATGGCAAGCGTCGCCGCGCATGCACAGGAATGGAGGTACTCACCGGATTATGGCGACGACTACGCTGCTCCACGATATTTCCGAGAAGCACCACCGCGCTATCGGGACGATCGGCGTCTCGACGATGGCTATTACTATCGCGGCGACGCCTATGACTATTATGATGACGAGGACGGCGACTTCCCGCCTCCTCCCCGGCGGCTACCGCGGCAGGCTTCGATCGATCCGCGCGAGACTTCCCCGCAGTTCAACCCCGGCGTCAAGGATGACCAGCGTGCGGCCATGGCGCGATCGCCGATCCCGCGCACGGTGGTCCCCTTCTCCGGCTACGAGCCGGGCACGATCGTGATTTCCACGAAGGAAAAACGCCTCTATCTGGTTCAGAATGACGGGACTGCACTCAAATACGGCATCGGCGTCGGCAAGCAGGGGTTTTCCTGGAAGGGCACGGAAACGGTCAGCCGCAAGGCGGAATGGCCGGATTGGACACCTCCCAAGGAAATGATCGCCCGTCGCCCGGAACTACCCGATCACATGGAAGGCGGTCTCAATAATCCCCTTGGAGCAAGAGCGCTCTATCTCGGTTCCACCCTCTATCGCATCCATGGCACCAATGAGCCCAACTCGATCGGCAAGGCTGTATCTTCCGGCTGCATCCGTATGGCAAATCCGGATGTGATGGATCTTTATAGCCGGGTCAGCGTAGGAGCGAAGGTCGTGGTGCTCTGATTGCGACTTCAACGATCGCCGATCTCTTCATCTCAACCCAAGGGAAACTGCGTAAACGACGGTATAGGAGAGTGCGGCGCCGAAGCGAGTTTCTCCGGCGCCGATCAGATTTGGTTCACGAAATGGCCGTCATTGGCATCGATGCGTCAGCTGGAGGAAAGTTCATCCACCTCCCGCCATCTGCGCAGCAAAGCGAATAACTCTTCGCGGTCCTTCTCATCAAGACGTGGCACGCCCGGAACGCGGACAGGACCGACATCGAGGCCGGAATAGGTCACGGCCTCCTTGACGACGGTAACGTTTGTTCCGTTGCGGAACTTCGTGCGCATGCGTTCGAAGGGCTCAAGCTTGTTGACGATGGCGCGCGCAGCGGCGAAATCGCCTTTCTCCAAGGCAGCGTGAACGGCAAGCGACAGCTTCGGCGCAACATTGACGAGGCCTGAGGTGAAGCCTCTTGCGCCGGCCGCCGCAAATGTCGGAGCCCAGCTTTCGGCCAGACCGCAGACGAAGAGCGCGCCTTTTGGGTCGGAACTCGCGATCGCCCGCGAAAGCAGCATCAGATCCGTCGTCGCAAACTTGATGCCCACAACGTTCCCGTGACCGGCCAGGCGAACCATATCGTCGACGCTGAAGCCCTCGGCACGGACATAGGCGACGAGCGGCAGGGGCGAAGCTTCCGCCAGATCGCGGAAATAGTCGATCTGCGAGCCGGGGGCGGCGAAAGGATCCACCGGCTGGTGCGACATGACGGCTGAAGCACCGATCGAGGCAGCATCCTTCGCCATCTGGACCGCCTCGCGCAATGAACGGCCAATCGCCGCCGTCACCGGCGCCTTGCCGTCGA